>NZ_JBAFWZ010000035.1:0-28077 GCF_036662795.1 Lysinibacillus sp. 54212 | reverse complement strand
GTTAACGTTTTGCTTGTTCAGTTTTCAAGGTTCATTTTGTCGCCGCTTCAAGCAGTAACTTTTATATCTTAACACTTACCAGAGTTCGTGTCAACAACTTTTTTAAAAAGTTTCGGTCGTTATTTCTTTTGTGAAACAACCAACTCTTATATAATACTTTTCTAAAAGTGTTTTGTCAACACTTTTTTGAAGTTGTTTTAGATGATTTATCTTTGTCGTATTAGCGACTTTTCTTACTATATCACTATATTATTTAGTACGCAACCCTTTTTATAAGATTTATTTTATAAACGCAATAAATACAACCGTTAGAATGCCAGGAAGACCTAAAATCGTTATTGTTGCGATAGAAAATAGATTGATTGGAACAATCATATTAAAATTAGCTAGCACTAAATGCAAGATGAAGAGCAATAGTACGCTCCATGCAAATCTAAACCAAAACAACGATAATCTCTCCAGCCACACACCCTCTTTATAGTTTCTTCCTATTAATAGAACAAAAAACAGCAGCATACAAACCGCGCCTAAAACGAACACGTACATATCTCCCCATCCTCTCTGTAATGAAGAATATGCTTTTGTAGCTACTGTTATTTCTATTTAATGATAACTCGACGAATGCGCGCCTCTTTAAATAAATAAAAATGCAAGCTTTCAGCGGCCTTTCTCTGGGCGATTGCATCTAAATTATAATCATCCATCAATTCTTCAATGACCTTGGCATTCTGGTAGTCATCCTTTGTATCTTTAATTAACTGGACTAATCTATCATCAAATTCTTTTTTTAATTTTCCTTTACGCGAAAAGAACACCAATCATCACTCACCTTACAATTCACGTCGACCTTCTAACGCTTTTGATAACGTCACTTCATCCGCGTACTCTAAATCGCCACCAACCGGAAGGCCGTGTGCAATACGTGTCGTGCGAATACCGGATGGTTTTACTAAACGGGAAATATACATCGCTGTAGCTTCCCCTTCAATTGTTGGGTTTGTTGCTAAAATAAGCTCCTGTACACGCTCGTCATGTAAGCGAGTTAAAAGGGACGCAACATTAATATCCTCTGGTCCGACACCATCCATCGGTGAAATAGCGCCATGTAATACATGATATAGCCCTTGATAATCACGCATTTTTTCCATCGCGATTACGTCCTTTGGATCCTGTACAACACAGATTGTTGAAACATCCCGTTGTTTATCCGAGCATATATGGCAAGGGTCAATATCTGTAATATGACCACATTGCGAGCAATACATTAAATTTCGTTTGGCGTCGACTAATGCCTTGGCAAACGACAAAACAGTGTCTTCCTTCATTGTTAACACGAAAAATGCCAGTCGAGCCGCAGTTTTCGGCCCGATACCTGGCAATTTCATAAAGCTATCTATTAGCTTTGATATTGGTTCAGGGTAGTGCATATTGTTTACCTCCTAGAATGGAAGGTTTAAGCCTTGAGTGAATTTACCCATTGTAGAATTTGTTGTTTCTTCTACTTTTTTCAGCGCTTCATTTGTAGCGATTACGATTAAATCTTGTAGCATTTCGATATCTTCTGGATCTACTACTGATTCGTCTAAGTTCACGCCAAGCACTTCACGTTGACCGTTTAAGATTACCTTTACCATGCCACCGCCAGCTGCACCTTCAAATTGTTGTGCATTTAACGCATCTTGCGCCTCCATCATTTCTTTCTGCATTTTTTGCATTTTTTTCATCATACCTTGCATATTGCCCATTCCACGCATAGTTATTTTCCTCCTAATTATTAGATAGTTTAATCCTCGACAACCTCAACAAAATCTTTACCGAATAAATTTTCAGCCTCTACGACAAGTGGATCATGCGACGCTACCGGTTGTGCATCATCAATGAATGGTTGCTCAGCTTCCTGAATCATATCAGGCTGCTGGTCCGCTCTTTTTTGATTTAAACCGTTATCTCGAATAAAATCCTCACGCAAAGCTAACCAAGATGTCTCAGGGATACAAAGCATTTCATAAACTGTACCGAGCTGTGAGGCTAAATTTTGCGTAAACATTGACGTAAACGCTTTGTTGTCGGCTACCATTTGACAATGAATATCATACTTGAATTTTACCACAAAAGCACTTGAAGATGCCGCAACGGGTTCAGCTTCTCCCAAAAGTGCAGATTGTGATTTTTGTAAAGGGGCCAACGCCTGTGCCCATGCAGACTTAATATTATGAACATCTTGCTTTGTCGCTGTTTTTAACACTTCCTGAATTCGACCGATCGGCGGCTTAAACCCATTCGTTGTTTTAACTCTTTGCCGCTGCTCCTGCTTCGTCTGTGGTGTACTTGGTGTACCCCCACCCTCTTGAAGTTGCTGTGTTAATTGGCGCACCATATTTTCCAGTGAACCGACCTTGCTTTCAATAGCAGGATCGATCGCCCTTACAGAGCTTGTCATACCCGACGTATATTGCGCCATTTTTAATAGCGCTGTTTCTAAATAGATTTTTGTATGGTGAGAAAATCGCATTTCTTGTTGCGTTTTCGCTAAAATATCTATAAATCCGTACAGGGTATCCGCCGAAAATTGACGTGCAAGCTCACCAAACTGGTCATCCGGTGTAACAAGTTGAAGCAACTCTGTTAAATCGCCTTCTGTTTGCAACAATAATAAATCGCGGAAAAATGTAATTAAATCCTCGGCCAACCGCAGTGGTTCCTTCCCATCTGCAATTAACTCCTCTAATAAGGAAAGGACCTTTGCGACGTCTTTTTGTCTAAGCCCTTGTGTGATTTCGTAAAAGACGTCCTGACTTACTGAACCCGTCACCAGTAACGCATCCTCTAGCCGGACTTCTTCTCCACTAAACGACACCACTTGATCCAGTAGGCTTAGCGCATCACGCATCCCACCTGCTGCTGCTTGAGCAATAACCTTTAAGGCCTGCTCCTCAAAGGGTAATTGGATATCTTCTAGTACCACTTTCATTCTCTCTAAAATATCCTGTGAGGATAATCGCTTAAAATCAAAGCGCTGACATCTGGAAATGATTGTGGCAGGTAATTTATGCGGCTCTGTTGTTGCTAAAATAAATACCGCATGCTCTGGAGGCTCCTCTAACGTTTTCAGTAGGGCATTAAACGCGCTTGTAGAGAGCATATGCACCTCATCTATGATATACACTTTAAAGCGAGCACTTGCAGGCGCAAAACGAACCTTTTCGATAATATCCCGCATTTCCTCCACTCGAGAGTTAGAGGCAGCGTCGAACTCAATCACATCTGGATGAGAGCCCTCTGTAATACTTTTGCATGTGGCACACTCATTACAGGGCTCGTTAGCTGGAGCATGCTCGCAATTTAATGCCTTTGCAAATATTTTCGCCGTACTCGTTTTCCCTGTCCCACGTGGACCTGAAAATAGATAGGCATGTGTCGTTTTACTAGCAAGGAGAGCATTTTGAAGCGTTCTCTTTACATGTGCTTGTCCCGACATCTCACGAAAGAGCTGCGGTCTGTACACACGATAAAATGCTTGATACGTCAACGATTCTCCCTCCTTTTCTTTAATCAAAATAAGTAGCTTTATTATAACATATTTCCAAATTTAATATTGCTGTTGATACGCGCCCATACGAAATTGCGCGAATACCCCAACCAATATTATAAAAGCAATAAAAAAAACGCACCCATCGTATTTGATGGATGCGTATCGATTGGCAAATTCATGCCGTGCACCTTTCTTTGACAGCCGCACATAAGCGTTACTTTTGTCGCCAGCTCAGGTTAGGCAACCCCGCGGCACATGGGTGAAACCACTTAATGCTGCTTCCTTCCGGACCTGACATGGTTCATGGGTACCCATTGCGCAGGACCCAACCGTCAACACTACGTGCAAAAGGCAGACCCTACAATACGGGCAGCCTCGAAAAGGGCTTCAGTCTCGCTAGAGCGGATTGCGAGTTACAGGGCACCGCTACCTCCCCACCTAGCACGGCAATAACTAGTATACTAAGACTATCAGAAAAATGCAATGGAATGCTCCAAACATTTGAAAAGCCAAATTTTACTTTCAAATTATAGACATAGATTTTTTAAGCACCATTTACGGAGTACGTATCCTCTGCATTTTCTAAATGAAGCGGCTCAGCTTCCTCCGAATTTTCATTTATTAAGCTTGCTAATACGTGGACTCGCAAAATAATACCTTGAATAACTTGCTCACTATCAGTTACAACTAACGGATATTTCGACTCTAAAACATACGGTATTATATCCTTAACATATTCATCTGAACGGATTGTTTTTACATCGGTAGTTATTACCTCATGTAGCGCTTTATGATCTTTGATTCCTTGGATAGCCTGATCAATCGTAATCATCCCTTGCAGCTGTCTTTTTTTATTTGTAACAAAAGCGCTGGAAATACCATTTTCCTTCATCACACGAACGGCTACCTGTAATCCATCCTTTAGTGAAACTAATCCAAACGGCTTTGACATAATATGCTCCGCCTGTAAGATTTGTGAGCGGTCAATATCTCGGATAAAATCAGAAATATAATCATTCGCAGGCTGATCTAAAATCTCTTCCGGCGAACCAATTTGCTCCACTTTCCCATCCTTCATCACCGCCACACGATCTCCGAGTCGGAATGCCTCATTCACATCATGTGTAATAAAAATGATGGTTTTTTGTAGGCGATTTTGTAAATCTAATAACTCAAGCTGCATTTCACGCTTATTGAGCGGATCTAACGCACTAAATGGTTCATCCATAAGCAATATATCCGGATCATTGGCAAGTGCTCTAGCAATTCCTACTCGCTGTCGCATTCCACCAGATAGTTCATCTGGATACTGGTGCTCATAGCCTTTCAGCCCGACAATTTCTAATTGCCTTCTAGCAATCTCTTGTCGCTCCTCTTTGGTTGTACCGCGCACCTCAAGTCCATATTCCACATTCTCAAGCACTGTGCGATGACTAAATAAACCAAAATGCTGGAAAACCATAGCTACCTTTTTCTGTCGGTATGATTTTAACTGCGCTTTATTGTACGCCACAATATTTTCACCATCCACATAAATGGCACCTGTAGTCGGGCGGTTTAATAAATTTAAACAACGGATTAGTGTCGATTTGCCACTTCCGGAAAGCCCCATAATGACAAAGGTTTCTCCTTCATCAATTTCCATACAAGCATTGTAGACCCCTACCGTATGACCCGTCTTTGCTAAAATCTCTTCTTTCGACGTGCCATTCTCAATCATCGAAATTACTTTTTTAGGCTTTGACCCAAAAATTTTCGATACGTTTTCAATTTTAATTTTCACTGTCATGCTGCATTCCTCCTATGTTTCTGAAGGCGGGTAGCAATGCCACCAGTAAGTCGGTCCATAATAATTGCCAAAAACACAATACTAACGCCTGCCTCAAAACCTAGCGAAATATCGATACGATTAATTGCATAGAGGACGCGCTCTCCTAAGCCTTTCGCTCCTACCATCGAGCCAACAACCGCCATGGCAAGCGCCATCATCATCGTTTGATTGACACCCGTCATAATGGTCGGTAACGCTTGAGGCACTTGTACCTTTAGTAGCATTTGGCGTGGAGAGGAGCCAAATGATTGCGCCGATTCGATCACCTCTTTATCGACATTTCGAATCCCTAGCTCCGTCAATCGCATCACAGGTGGTAATGCGTAGACAATTGTAGCGATCACAGCGGGTACATTTCCTAATGGAAAGAAAAAGATAACCGGAATTAAATAAACAAAGCTTGGCATCGTTTGCATCGCGTCCAGGATTGGCCGGGTTATAACGGACATTGTTTTACTAAATGCCATCCCAATACCTAGAGGAATACCAATAATAAGAGATAGAATAACGGAGATTAATACAATAGAAACCGTGGTCATTGTTTCTGCCCATAAATCAAAGCTACCGATTAGAAACATAAATAGGGAAAATAGAAGTCCCCCGTAGAAATTCGTAAAATACCAACCTAGTAAAAATATGATAATAATAAACAGCCACCAAGGAATAGCAAGAAGACCTACTTCTAACCATTTAATAAGGCTGGAAGAAATAATAAAAATAAAATCAAAAAACGATTCGAGATGGATTGCTAAAAAATCTATAAATGCTTCGACACCATCCCCTATTGGTATTCGAAAATCAGGAAATTCATTCATACTATTCGGGCTGCCTTCAGAAGCACAGCCCTTTCACCTCACAATTTTAATAGAATCTTTTATTTTAAGGCTGCCTTCACTTTATCAGCTACATCTTCTGGCACCCAAGCTGTCCATACATCTTCATGCTCCTTCATCCACCATTTTGCAGTTTCCATAGGCTCTGTTTCATGCTCACCCATATATTTTAGTGCTTGCTCTGTCATGGCATTGCTCGTTTCATACTTACTAAGGAAATCTACAACATCCTTCGCCTGCGCTGGTAAGTCCTTATGCACCGCTACGACTACATCATTCGGCGGAAACTCCGTGCTCCTATCATTATCCCAAGCCTTCTCCTCATACGGATTATCTTCTAATAGTGTTAAATCATAGCTTGCTGTAACCCATGTAGGTGACCAATAATAACCTACCCACGGCTCACCCTTTGTATAGGCACCCGCTAAATCTGCCACAATCGCAGCATCTGATCCCGGTGCTAAATAATTAAACTTTTTATCAAGGTCATATGTTACAAGTTTCGTCTCCAATTGTTCACTTACTACCCAGCTTGAAGGTGCACCAACGATACGTCCTTTGCTGCTATCCTCTGGGTCTTGGAATATTTCAGGATACTTCTCTAAGTCTTGCACGGTTTTTAAATCTGGCGCAACCGCTTCAATTCCTCTTTCTGCATCCCCTTTTATTACGTAAGTTGGAACATATAATCCTTGTGAATTATCCGCGAAATTTGTGGATAATTTCTCTATTTTTCCTTTTTCAACAGCCTTTTCGTAAACATCTTTCACATTATCTGTCCATACTTCCATATAAACATTAATATCCCCTTGCTCTAGTGCCTGCATCGTCGCAGCAGTCGTTCCATTTACAACCTCTGTCTTGTAACCATACCCCTCTTCAATAATGACCTGAGCAATACTATTATGAACACGGATACTATCCCAGCCTGCATCCGCAAACTTAATAACCTCAATGCTATCCCCACTCTTCTCATTACTACAAGCGGTCAATACAAGTAACATACCTATTACAATTAAATATGTGATTCTTTTCATAAGACTTTACCCCTTTAAATTTTATTTTTAATTATTCCGAATTATTAATTTATAAAAACTGGACTTGCTCGTTCTTTGCTACCTATAAAATGCTTCATCTTAATTTGTGATAATGCCTGTTCCATTTTATAAACTCCAGCCCCCTTGCTCATAATCCATTTCGCTGCATAAATGACCTCCTGTTCAAAAGCAACTCTATTATGTGTTTCATGGATAATTCTAATTGTCTGATTCGGCAAACCAACAACAACCTCATGTTTTTCTATGACACCGTCACGAATAGAGTTCATATGCTGCTCCTCATCAAGACCAATTACCTTCGCAAGGCTACTAGCAGTTCCTGAAATTTTTTCCTTAAGATGCTCTTCGATAATTTCAATATTCGAATCAGGCACAATTCCTTGTAACAGCTTCGAGGCCTCTATTAAAAAATTTATACCCGATGCAGCATTAGATGAATAAAGAATAGCTGTTTGTTGACTAAGTGCCCTCAGCCGTTCCATATCTCCAGGCGCATAGTTTGAAATTGCAGAAACAATACGACTCCCATACTTCACCGCATGTTGATATTCCTTCACCGCACACGAGCTGGACAAATCGATGATTACATCCACTGGATTTTCTACATAAAAGCGATCGAAATCCACCTCATGAATTGAAAAGATCCTCCCTTCCGCATGCAGATGACCTAGTAAATGGCTCGCAAATTCACCGGTATGCTCCATAGAATCCTTCATCACCCACTGTAGCTCGCACTCTTGGTCTTTTATAAGCTCATCGGCAACTAAAGTACCTGTACGACCAAATCCGAATAATCCTATAGAAATTTTCAATATACCACACCCCTTTATGATCTTTTGTACTCCCTCATAAAAGCCCCCAAATCACTAGCTACACAAAGTAACAACTTATATTTAAAATGAAGTTGTTGGAATAGGTGACTACTTTAATTTATTACAAAGTTGTAACTTTTGTCAAATATACGTTTCTTTTCTATTCTATGTAGCTAAAATAAAAAAGCCTAAACAACTGGGTTTCCCCTGTCGTTTAGACTTTTTTCTGCACTTGTAAAAATTGTTCCGCGTTAGAAAGGCAAATTTCATCGCCAATAAAATATAAAATGTCCCCTACCTCAAGCGTAGCGTACGGACCAGGTGAAAGCAGCAGTTCATTTTTTTTCCGAATGCCCACAATCGTAGCTCCAGTATTTTGCCAAAAGTTAATTTCACTTATACTTTTTGATACATACGGACAAGAATCGCTAATCTCTAATTGAAACGGAACAAAAGGATTGATCGACTGGAATCGATTCGTGCGATTAATAAGCTCCTTCGCCGTTTCTTGTAGATTATTCAGCTCAGCAAATTGTTTTTCAATACTTAAGCTAAGCTCCTTTTGTAACTCACGCACCGATTTAACGCCTTCAAGTCGGTGAACAAAGTTGGCAGCATTCTCATACGAAGTAATAATAACGCCGCTCCCTTTTGTCGCTTCTACAATGTTCAAATCCTGTAGCACAGCAATCGCCCGACGCGCCGTTTCAGCCGACACCCCATACTGTGAGGCTAACAATGACCGCGCATAAATCTTATCACCAATAATATATTTTTTCTCAACAATTTTCGTTGCAATATCTTCCGCAATAATTTGATATTTCGGTTGCTTAATTTGAATTGATTTTGGTTCCATCGAGCAAGCCCCTTCTGGATATATTGTATCTCCATAATACAATACCCCTTAAGCCTCCAATTCTCAAGGCTGAAATACAGGAATAGTTGAATAATTAACGAACCTTGATTTTTTTAGAGGTAACAACCTTGAGGGGGACGACTGCGTAGGAGAAGAAGGACGCCCGACTTCGTGCATCGCCGTTGAAAAAAGCACTTGATTCCTACAAAGGTAATCAAGTGCTTACTATTATATTTCTATGGGAAAATACAGTTAAACATCCTGAAGAACCTACATAAGGCATGAATATCGAGACAGAGTTACTATAATAAGTATCTATTCTGTTAACATATTTAGAAATTCTACAAAGCTATTACTTATAGTATATGTTACAGGATTTAGTTCTGAAGACTCCTCATGACTCCAAACACATACAGTAGGCTCTTCTTCATTGTTGCGATAGTCTAAACAAACAAAATCACCGGCAAATAAAACAGCTACTGGCAGCAGTTCAGTACCCACTAAATTCTCGTCAAAAACAATTCTTTCGTCTAATTGAGTTCTAACTACCCCTATATCGTAATATTCATCCTCTCTTTCCCCAGTTACTTTTAAAATACATAAAAATCTATCAATTGCATAAATATGGTTGTTACATTTGAAACTATCCTTTATTGGAGTACCACCATTATATTTTTTTATTAACTTTTTATACTCTTCTGGTAAAATTACTCTCCACTTTCCTTCCTTTTCAGAAAGCAAAACATCATCAGGCAAGGGATAAATTATTGATTCATCTTTAAATTCCATTGCTATACCTCCTCAATATATTATTATCTTGGAGCATCGGCCCACATCCCTTTTGTTCTTCCACCATTATGAGGTGTAATATTATGAATACCAAAGGGAACCAACTTTGTTCATATACTAATGAAAAATCATCACTCGTACCACTAAGTTGCCCTTTCTCAAATACTAAATCACCTTCTGACCAAGGTGTAAAATTAGGTCTACCTTCCTTAAACTCTACTCCTTCACCATTAGTTATTTTTTTAACTTCTGGTTTATCTGAATACCATTTTCCATTACCTGGTTCACCCTTCCAATGACCGTTACTCCTCGGTAGCCTTGTTCTTGGATTATCCGTACCATCCACCTTAATTTGAGAAAAGCTGTCTTTTGCTTGTTCAATAACGTCGCGTACTGTAGTAGATCCTGTTGGTCCGTTTGTTGCGAATACAGTATTCCCAATCGGTGTATCTAGGATTTGGTTGAGCCTTTCGTTCGCCCAAGTCTTCGTTTTTGCAATTGGTCCCTTAATGACATCGTCGTAAGTTTTAGCGGCAACCGCCTTGATGTTTTCTGGATCAAGAACATTTCGTGCTTTGGTGATGACCGCTGAGTTCTTCATCGCATGAATGCTTCTAGCAATGGCCTCTTTACCGAAATTGCTCTTCCAGAGGTCTTCCAACTGCTTTCCTTTTTGCTGCATATAGCCGTAAACATTTTTCTTAACTAGGTCTTTGAGTTTATTCGTCGCCATGACATTGTACGGAATATCACCGTCTCCCTTGGATGCTGCCTTGCCGAGTTTCCCAAGCTTGGCGGCCTTATCGAGACCTTTTAGCCCCACAACGGAAACGACTGCATAGGAGAAGAAGGACGCCCGACTACGTGCATCGCTGTTGAAAAAAGCACCTGATCCCTACAAAGGCAATCAAGTGCTTACTATTTTATTTCCATGGTAAAACATTGTTTAATTAATGTGTATTGTAAACATTTTAAAGGTTGTTATTTTTTATCTCTTCAAACCACTCATTAGCAATATAACGGGCCGTTTTAATCTCATCATGCGTATAGACTAATTCATACTTGTATTCAGCTTTGAAATTGCCACTCTTAACATCATATATTAATTTTAACTCTGTTGGCATATTTTTTTCGTACAATTTGCACAATTCCTCTATTTTATCAACGTTATCATTGATGATGTCTAATACCATAAACTGTCGTTCTGTAGACACATCATATCTTTTATCCCCATTCTCCAATGCATCATTCAACTTATGACGCTCTACATACTTATTGTTAATCAAATAAAAGAAACTGCTAGAAGTAACTCCTTCTTCACGTGAAGCATAAACATATACTTTATCCGCTCGATCTTCCACATATTCCATACATATAGAGATCATATCTGCTTGTAATTCACTAAATCTATCTTCAAATTCTTTCATACTATTTTTCACTCCTCTAATTAATTTTTAATATCTACAGATTCAGATATACCATCAATAGTATATCTAACCTTAAACTTGTCTGGGCGCACATTATCCCCTGAATAAATGATTTCAACATCAACTGTTACTTTTTTTGGAGGTGTCTCTTTTAAAGCTGCTGCCCATTCTTCTTCAATTTTCTTATATTGCTTCAAATTCACATCAGATAATTGCGAAACTAAATTATCAATTTTAGGTGAGCCCCCAAATCGATCACCTGCCAAATGCCCCGCATGATCCTGATCTTTTACTTTCCCTGGTGTATTTCTGCTGTGTGACAATCTATCTGTTCTCGCTGTTAATTGTAAATTTTCTGTTTCAAATTTAGCAATCCTACCTAAATTATCTGTTTCATAAAAATAATCGTACTCTCCAGTTTTGTATCTAATATCAGGCTTTAACTTATTCTTTCTACCGTTTGTAAACTGTTGCCCTTTGTCCACTAATGTTTTAGCGCCACTTACTTTAGCAATATCCGTACCCGTACCCTTACCATCCACCTTGATTTGAGAAAAGCTGTCTTTTGCTTGTTCAATAACGTCGCGTATTGTAGTTGGTGCTGTGGGGCCGTGTGTTGCGAATGCCGTATTCCCAATCGGTGTATCGAGGATTTTGTTGAGCCTTTCGTTCGCCCAAGTCTTCGTTTTTGTAATTGGTCCCTTAATGACATCGTCGTAAGTTTTAGCAGCAACTGCCTTGATGTTTTCTGGATCAAGAACGTTCCGCGCCTTGGTGATGACCGCTGAATTGCTCACAGCCTGAATGGTTTTGGCGATGGCCTCTTTACCGAAATTGCTCTTCCAAAGGTCTTCCAACTGCTGTGCTTTCTGCTTCATATTAGCGTAGACATTGTTCTTAACAGTGTCTTTGAGCTTATCCGTCTTCATCGAATTGTACGGAATACTGGAGCCTGCCTTGCCGAGTTTATCGACCTTGGCGACTTTGTCTATACCTTTTAGCCCCACAACGGAAACGATTACATAGGAGAAGAAGGAATCCGTACTACTTGCATCACCGTTTAAAAAGCACTTGATTCCTACAAAGGTAATCAAGTGCTTAATATTTAACAATATTAAATATTAATATTACTGTCCTAATACCAAATAACATTCTGTGAGTTTTTGGAATATAATCTTAAACTATTACTTAGTAAGCTTATAGTGCTTTTATTTATAAAAATTATTTTCATTACAGAATATTGTAATTTAACTCTATAGGGATACAAACTCCTTAAGCAAATGATTTAAATTAAAACCTTAGTCATGTAATTTATCAAGAAATTCTGTAAATGTTGCTGCAACGTAAAATACATTTTCTCTAGCTCGCTCTTCTGCTTGCTCTTCTGTTAGCCCTTCTTCTTGAATTAACTTTCCTTTTTCCCAAGCATTCTCATGTTCCCAAAAAACTACAATGGGATTATCGTCATTATCTTTATAATCAAAGCATATTAAGTTTCCTGCTGGATCAAACCCAAATGGTACAAGTCCTTTAGGTAAAGAGGAAACATAGTCGCGATATACTTTAACAATATTTTCACTACTATCTTCATCATAAGAAAGTAATGTCCCAAACACTCTTGTTGTTTCATTCACTTCAAAATTATACGGTAATACTGCAGAACCATTATTGTGGACAGCACATTCTACATAATCACTTGGAAATATATAACCCATCTGTTTCCCCACTCCAATAATATATTCCGCTGAAACTGTTCCATCTGGTACTGGCCATGTTAAATCGTTTCTCATCTAATTCCGCCTCCCCATAATTTGTTACCACCTAGGTGATTTACACTATGTTTATCAGAAATAACTAGTTGCATTTTTCCAGGTACTTGATGATGATGCCATGTTAAACCATCTATTCGTGGCAATTCTAACTCTATCATCTTTAATTGTTTTGGGGTAAAAATCCCCTGTGGTATTTCACCTTGCTTTATCGCTTCTTTCAAATTCTTTGTACATTCTTTAAACTGCTTTTCATCAGTAGCAATAAATAAATTTTCATCTAATTTATGTGTAAACTTAACATCGTCACCTTTAAAAATCGGAAAGCCTAATACATCATAATCTACGCCTTTCACATGTTCTCCTCCCGCTAATCCTTTATTAACAATATTATTCTTTGGTGAAGCATTTAAGTATTCATCTACATGCCCTACTACAGCTTTAAATTCTTCAATACTATCATAACCATATTCCTTAATAGTTGAATCATCTACAACTTTCAAAAAGTCTTCAACACTTTCATAACCTTTAGGAACAATGGATCTATTAATTATATTTCCATCTATATCGTAATCATTCTTTATTACTTCATCGATTTCTGATTTGTGAACATTACCCGTACCCTTACCATCCCCATCCACCTTAATCTGAGAAAAGCTGTCTTTTGCTTGCTCAACAACGTCGCGTATTGTAGTTGGTGCTGTGGGGCCGTGTGTTGCGAATGCCGTATTCCCAATCGGTGCATCGAGGAGTTGGTTGAGCCTTTCGTTCGCCCAAGTCTTCGTTTTTGCAATTGGTGCCTTAATGACATCGTCGTAGGTTTTAGCAGCAACTGCCTTGATGTTTTCTGGATCAAGAACGTTCCGTGCCTTGGTGATGACCGCTGAATTGCTCACAGCCTGAATGGTTTTGGCGATGGCCTCTTTACCGAAATTGCTCTTCCAAAGGTCTTCCAACCGCTGTGCTTTCTGCTTCATATTAGCGTAGACATTGGTCTTAACAAAGTCTTTTAGCTTACCCGTCTGCATCGTATTGTAGGGAATATCATCAACCTTGGAGCCTGCCTTGCCGAGTTTCCCCGCTTTCCCGAGCTTGTCGACGCCTTTTAGCCCGACAACAGAGACGACTGCATAGGAGAAGAAGGATGCCCGACTACGTGCATCGCCGTTGAAAAAAAGCACCTGATTCCTACAAAGGCAATCAAGTGCTTTAAGTTAAATACACCTCAAATTAATATCTTTTTAATTAATTTTTATTTTAGTATCTCTAAAAACTCAGTAAATTTATCTGTGATCCTATAAAATACTGGTTCAAACTCACCTGATTCCTCATGAGACCAGACACACACAGCAGGATTCTCTTTATTATATCTAAAATCCAAACAAACAAAATCACCTGCGAATACAGCAGCTATCGGCAACACTTCTGCACCTAGTAAATCTTCATTATCAGTTAACCTCTCCCCTATTTGTGAAAATACGACATCAATATCATAGATTCCTTTAGGGTTATTTTCAATGTCGTCCAACATACATAAAAACCTTTCAATCGCATAACTACGACTGTTACATTCAAAGGTAGCATCTTCCACTTCTGCACCGTTATATATTTTAATAAAATTCAAGAAAGACTCCGGTAACCTTAGTCTCCAAAACTTTTCATGTTTCTTAATCAATTCTTCAGAAGGTAATGGTTTTACAATAGTCTCTTGTTTTATCTTCATACAATTACTCCTTCCTTTATTTTAATTATCTAGGAGCATCTGCCCACATACCAGGTGACCTTCCCCCATTGTGAATGGTAATATTGTGTATTCCAAAAGGCACCAATTCCATCTTACCCGGTATTTCCGTGTGATGCCAGGTCATACCTTCCGGTCGACCACCAATTGAATTATCAAGCCATTTAAATTGCTCTTCGTCTGGAAGTAACCATAAACTTTCTGGTAACTGCTTAGTCTCAACAACAAGCCCAGCATTCTTAAAATCTGCATATCCATATCTCATTCCATCTGCTTTTGTAACCTTCACATCAGGAATCAAACCATCAGCCACTGCTTTTTCTTTAATCATTCTTTTTTGACGAGCAGTTAAATTATCTGCACCCGGAAAAGATTTATTCCATGACCATGTTGTATTTGATGAAATTTTCTCATAGTACAACTGTACATAGTCATTAATTACATCATCAAAAGTTTTCGTTCCATTAGCAAAATCATCTATATTTTTTAAATTAACTTTACTGGTATTACCCTTACTATCCACCTTGATTGTATGAGAAAAGCTGTCTTTTGCTTGTTCAACAACGTCGCGTACTGTAGTAGATCCTATTGGTCCGTTTGTTGCGAATGCCGTATTCCCAATAGGTGTATCGAGGATTTTGTTGAGCCTTTCGTTCGCCCAAGTCTTCGTTTTTGTAATTGGTCCCTTAATGACATCGTCGTAAGTTTTAGCAGCAACTGCCTTGATGTTTTCTGGATCAAGAACGTTCCGCGCCTTGGTGATGACCGCTGAATTGCTCACAGCCTGAATGGTTTTGGCGATGGCCTCTTTACCGAAATTGCTCTTCCAAAGGTCTTCCAACCGCTGTGCTTTCTGCTTCATATTAGCGTAGACATTGGTCTTAACAAAGTCTTTTAGCTTACCCGTCTGCATCGTATTGTAGGGAATATCATCAACCTTGGAGCCTGCCTTGCCGAGTTTCCCCGCTTTCCCGAGCTTGTCGACGCCTTTTAGTCCTACAACGGATACAATCGCGTAGGAGAAGAAGGCTGCCCGACTGCGTGCATCGCCATTGATTACATCTCGTTCCCATGCGGCTTCGATGGCGCCCCACACTGCGTTGAACGTGTCGATTGGATTGAAAATGGCTGTTCCGATACCTATTAAAAATCCAATCGGATCGGTGAGGAGTGCTTTTAATAGGTCGAATAAGCCTTTAAAAATATCGAAGATGGCTTTTGCAATTCCTTCAAATATTCCGATTATAACATCCCCTACCACTTCATACCATGCCTTATCCTCTTTAATGTCTGTTGAGGCATCACGGTCACAGGACATGCCCTCGGCAGCATTGGTCTGCCCATTGGCGTTTATATCACCTTTAATGAAGATATCCTCCATAAACTGAATTTGCTCCGTAATCGATTGGAGGATGCCATTCACAGGCACGACTGCTTGTGTTTGTAGGGTATCAAACCTCACGAGTTTTTCGATCGTTTCATCCTTGAATTTCATGGCCTCATCACACGCCCGAACGACGCCATCCTCTCGTAAGGGTGGCAGGGCGACAATATCCGAAACCGTCTGCATTATGTCATTGGCCTCGCCCGTTAACGCGATTGTTATGTTTTTTGCGTGAAGGATTCCTTGGTGTAGGTCGCCTTCTAAAAAGCTTTGCCGGATGTAGCCGTCACGAGCGGGCTCTAAATCCAATAACGCCTTGCGCATATTTTCGATTGTCAGCTGATAATCCGCATTAAAAGTATGATACGTACTTAATAGCGGTTTATGATATTGTTCATAGAACGTTAAGATCGCTTGAGGCCCTTCCCCTTTAAAGGCATCTGACAACCCAATGAGTTGATCGATTGCTCCCTCGACCTGCTTCATTTGATCCGACAATGTGTTGATTTTTTTATTCGTTTCATCCATTCCGATTTCGAATGCATCGACATCAAGCACTTTCATCAAAAATACTACACCCCCTGTTACTGGGCAATCGCCGTAGAAAGTTGTTTATCGGTTTCCTTCATATACTCTACGGATTGCCCTGTAAGCTCTTCGTTTAACGTTAATATTTCCTTATACAATGTGTTCGCTTTTTGCAGTTTAATATTTAATTCATTCAGCTTCGTGACAACCTCTAACCTATTGTCTCCACCTATCGTTATTTGAAAGGTTGGATCAATGGATTGAATAGACTTATATAAACTTTCTAAGGCCTGTGCAACTTGTTCATATTGAATTTTGATCTCTGTTGTCAACTTCCTCACACCTTTCTATTTGTTCGTTCCGCTCGTTGTGTCTTTTCCTTTAAACGTTCGAGGAAGGATGAATAATAAAACGATTAACAGTAATGCAACAATAAAGCCGATATATACAGTCTTCAAACTAGAATGATTCGCCTCATTTTGTACCGCTTGATCCCCTGTTTCAAAAAGGATATCCTGGGATTCCTCTGAAAACAGATTGAGCTGCTGAGATACGATACCCACTGTTTTTCGTTCTTTTTCCCCTTCAGTAAAGAGCTGCTCCAAGAGGTAATCCGTTTGAGGATAATAATCTGGTATAAAAGTTAATAGCTTTTGAGCCTCCGATATTTTCTCTTTGCTTTGTAAGAGTGAATCATTGTTGATTAATTCCGTATTAGACTCAAATTCCTTTTGTTTATATTCGTTTGGATCTAATCGATCAAACTCTGTATTTGCAAACGCCGTGTGAAACGGCGTTAACCAAACACATAACAAGATGACCATAGCAACCTGGTTACCCTTCCAACATTGATTCTTCATCCTTTGTAACAGACTCCTTATTCATACGTTTTACTAGAAATGGTACTAAGGCTGAAATCACGATAATGCCTGCAAGGATAAGGCTCGCCTGTACGATTAACGAATCCGTTCCATATTGGATTGACAAATACACCTTTGAAATCGGATCTTCATAATTAATATTAGGTGCGAGTAACGTAAGCATTGGCGTAATAAAGAATAAAATTACCCCCATGCCGATAAACCAGCCTACTAAACTATCAATAGAGAAGCCCGCAAAAGTAATCGACGAGACAGTTGTAATTAATAGCACGGTAAAAATTGTCCACTCAACGGCACTCTTTTCATCTAGCGGGTAAATATCCAATCCGTAGGTGCTAATAATTAATCCGACAATCAGATTTAATAAAATGAATAGAGCAAGTCGAGCAAGAGCATTGTCCTGTTTAAAGTAATAACAGAAATACCCAATCATCAGCCCACTAATCAGCACAATGACTAAAATAATTACAGGTGGTAGCTTATCCTCCTGTTGTACAGACTTATCGAGACTTTTTGCAGCAAGTGGCGTTGCTAAGTGCTCATAAATTTGACCATTTTTTTGACCATCCACAAACGCATTATTAAGCACCGCTTTCAGGTCATTTCGATACAATTCGGTCGTTTTTACATTTTCATGCCATTTATAGCTAAGCTGATTTGTATCCTTATTAATATTTTGTGCTTTTGTATGAAGTCCCTCTGTAACAGTCTTCATTTGAGCTTGATTTTCCGTAATACTTGCCATCGATTCACTAATTACTTGCATTTCACCACTAATACTTGCTTGATTTGTAACAAGCATATCTCCATTCGGTACACCGTTTAATGGGATTGGTGCATCTGCTATCAGTCCATTAAGCTGATCCATTACGTTGTTTGCACTATTTTCTATTTGCGTTAACTGTTCCGTGACAGCCTCATTATTCGTTTCAAGATTTTTCAACTGATCAACAAAGAAACCGTTTATTTCATCCTGTAAGGATGTCAGATTATTTTGCGCTGTCGGAAGTCCAGTTTTTAAATTTTCAATAATTTTCTGTTCTTCCTCGTTCAGACCCAAAATCTTATTTAAATTAGAGGAGATTGATTCCGGATTTAAACTAAAACTGTTTCTTAATACAGATTCATACTTGGCTAATGTTTCATAATACGCTAATAATTTTTCCGACTCTTTATTTAATACAGGCTGACTAAAGATTTTTTGCAATCTACTCTTTTTATTATCATTAATATTTTCTAGACTGAGGATTGCCTTTTCTTTCATCTTTATTTCTTCTAAAATTATTTGTTCGACAATGTCTGAAGGGTTATTTTCTTCTACATTGCTCACATTTTTAGACTGAGCCTGGACGAAACTCTCCTTTAGTTTCTTTTCCTCTATTTGAATTTGACCTATGCTCGTTTCAATTTCTGAGATCTTAGCTGTCAAACCCGTTAAAACCGCCTCGATATTTTGCTGTTCCTCCTCAGCTGTTACAGTAGTAGCAAACAGTTCTGCCTTTAAAGCATGAATATCGTTCGCGAGTAGCAGTAGTTTTTCTCGCTCACTATCTAACGCGGCCATTTGAGAAGGGATATTCAAGTTACTAGAGGCTGCATTGTTCCCCGTGCTTGTGCTTGGTGTACTCGGCTTTGAACTAGGCTGCTGTAATTGATTTTTTAACCCGATTACTTGTGTTTCATATTCAACGACTAGCTCTCCTTCTACTTCTATTAAAACCTCCCAGATTTCAGCCTGCTGCGTGGCTTCATGATCTGTGAAGGCCGTGATTAACTTTTCATTGTCCACTAAATTTTGGCGAAGAGGCGTCACTTTGTTATTTAAATCTTCGTTTCTTTTGTTCAAGTACTCCTTCATCGCCATAAACTGTGGCTGCTGATTATTTTTAAACTCAGCTAAAACAGTGACATTCTCATTTTGTAAGAGCTGTAAGAGCCCCTGCTGAGATTGTTGGTATTCCTGATATTGATCAATATAAGTTACAAATTGTGATAGGCCGTTTTCAAATTCCTTGGCATTATTCACATTATTTGATAACGATTCATCTCCACTCTTTAATGAGGACTGAAGAGTTTCGAGCATCTTTTTTTGATTATCAATTTCACCTGTAATACTTGCTACATTTGGTTGATAATATCCGGAAATTGTATTCAAAAATTCTACTTCTTTTTGTAAGATAGTATCGAATTCTTCCCTGACCTTTTCTAAATCCTGAGACACATAGCTCCAATAAAGGATCGATATTTTACCATTTACCTTTAAGCTCGCTTTATCGACTTCTCTCAGTACTTTTTCGCGGTCCACCGTATTAAGCTTGTCAGACACAATGTACTTGAATTCTGCCTTTAGCGGATTTTGTTCCTCATACGTTAAAATATTTTCAGAAAAATTCGAGGGGATATAAAGAATCGCATCGTATTCTTTCTTATCTAGTCCCTTATCGGCTGCACTACGGCCAACAACTTGCCATTGGTATTTCGAATCCTGTGATAAAATGGGCGATATCTCTTTTCCAAAATCAATCGTCTCCGCTCCTGCATCCTCATTCACAATGGCAATTTTTTTCGTTCCTTTTGAGTTATCAAAAAAGGGCTTATCACCAATGGAGACAAAGAATGCTACCGGAGTCCCGATTATCAAAATCATTACGACTAGCATTTTGAGTATAAATTTGCTCTTTTGTGTCATGAGTAAATCTCCCTTTCAATCGTACATAATGGAATTTGAATTTTTATTTCTTTTCCATTCAGCACATAATATCCGAAGCCCGGATTTATCTCCTCTTCCTTCCTGTCATATGGGAGTGTAATTAATGTTTGCTCCGATTTTTTCATTAATAAGATCGCTTGACGTATTTGCTTCACTTCCGTCGTTAACGAATCATACCCTTTCGTCACTTCACTGCTATTTCCAGAAACGATGAAACTGAAGCCCAAATGGCTATAGTTTTTCATTAATTTCACAATTCTTTCTTGTAGGCCGCTATCTAATTTGGAAAGGAACGTTGGATAATCATCTACAATAAGCAGGATTGGCTCCAAGCTCAATTGAGATTGATCCTGTTGCTCTAAATAGGCTGCTTCACGTAAGGCTAGCTTTTCTTCGATTATTGTAAGCCAGTCCATGATTTCTTCCTTCGATTGCAAGTAAGAAATGGCATCATAGCTTGCAAAATGGTGTAATCCTCGATGAATTGAATCAAATAATCCAATATCTTCAATAGGTTGCTGTAAAGCCGTTTTTAAAATAACCTTTAATACATTCGTTTTCCCTCTCTGAGCAGGACCCATAATAATGCAATGCTTATGCTGTTGGAGATTCATAGCGATTGGCTGAACAGTTTCCTCGTCTAAGCCAATTGGCAATACTTTCGGCTGATGTAGGTTTTGCATATAATTTTCAAGATCATTCATTGTTAATTCTTTTGGCAGCATCGGTATTCCTAACGGGCGTCTGCAATCTTCATATTTTTCATTCAGCAACTGAACCGTTGATTTTAACCCTTCTAATATTTCAATATCATTGTCCCCATATACTGGTAAGAAAACTTGAGCAAAATAGGTGCCATCTTTTTTAATAATGGCTCTTCCCGGTACCGGTTCAGGCTGCAAGGTTGTTTTACCTATTACGCTATAATTCTCACTATTATCTAGTAGGTAATGAACAATTTTTGTTTTTAAATTATTCATGACTGCCTGACGAATGACTGAAGTTCTTGTAGCTGTATAAATCATATAAATACCTAAAGTCTGTCCATCCCTTACAAATTGATTTAACAGCGGCTCTAAATCTGGCATTTCTTCCTTTACAAAATCAAAGTTTTCAATAGCAACGAACACTATCGGTAGTTTTTCTTCACTTACACTGTTGTACAATTTAATGCTACTTACTTCATATTGTTGTAAGAGTTGTCTTCTTCGAGTAATTTCGTCCCTTAAATACCTCATAAACTTATCAATCTTTTTACCTTCGTCCATTAAGAAGAAGTCGGCCGTATGAGGGAGCTGCTTCAATGGAAGTAATAAGCCATTTCCAAAGTCCATCAAATAGTAGTTCACTTCTTCTGGACTATAATTTTCCGCTATACTTAATAAAATCGTTAGCACAGTAAAGGATTTCCCGTAGCCTGTTGAACCAAAAATACCGATATTCCCGTCCTCGATTAATTCATAATAATAAGGCGCTTGAAGTTGTTTTTCTGGTTCATCAAACAGGCCAATACTAATTTGGGACCGCTGTAAAGACGGATAATCATGTTTATTAATTCGATCTGAAAGCGGAGGCAGCCAAGGACTTTTTAGTTTCTGAATGCCTAGCCCCATTTTGCATTGTTCAATTTCCCCAACAACGGCATCAATTTCTGTGAAGTCATTCTTCTGCTTACTTTCATTAGCAGAAACATTGGACAAGGGGATCAGCCCTAAATCCGTAATAATCGCAACTTCATTCTCATCCCCCGATTGCTTTGTTAAATAAGGCGCTCCACTCCATGCAGATTGGAATAACTCATACACCTCATTATTTCCTACTTGCAAGTAGCCTCGACCTGTAGTCGTAATTGCGGCAGCATCCGCATTTTTTAATATTTCCTTACTATCTGTTGCATCTTGTACTTTAAGTGCCACTCTAAATCGTGCATTACTCCAGATTTGATCATCAATAATCCCGCCTGGCTTTTGTGTAGCTAAAATTAAATGAACACCTAAGCTTCTTCCGATACGAGCTGCAGAGACTAACTCTCGAATAAATTCAGGCTCTTCATTTTTTAATTCCGCAAACTCATCCGAAATTAAAAATAGGTGCGGAAGCGGCTCCTCTACTAACTGTTGTTTAAATAGGCTTGTATAGTCGTTAATATGTGTCACACTATATTGATCAAATAAACGTTGACGCCTTTTCAGTTCACTACGGATGGAAGCGAGCGCACGGCTAGTAAAGTTCACACTGCCTTCAATATTCGTAATCACCCCTAACAGATGTGGCAGCTTTCTAAAGGGCTGTGCCATGCCTCCCCCTTTATAATCAATAAGAAGAAAGGCGACTTCATTCGGATGAAAATGCACAGAAAGTGATAAAATATATGTTTGCAAAAATTCACTTTTACCGGACCCTGTTGTTCCGGCTAGCAATCCATGTGGTCCATGTGCTTTCTCATGTAAATTTAAGTACACAAAATCATTTTTCCCTTTTAATCCAATTGGCGCTGCTAAGGATTTAGATGACTCATTATTCATCCAATTTTCTGAAATAGGTAACTCCTCGACTCTTTCCACATCCATCATTTCTAAAAACGATACGCTTTCAGGGATGGAATTGGTCATGCCCATTTGATGATCTAATGTTCGTAGCATCCGCGCATAGGGCTCATTATCTTCCCGTTGATGATGGTCCAGTCTGAATGGTATTTTGACCGCCTTTTTATGTTGAATTAAAATATCGCCCTCCGAGTCATTAATGTAGCGGACAAGCGTAGAAATATTATCATTTAAGCTTTCTTTCGTTTCGGTTGCAAAAATCACCGATATCCCGAGGTGTAAATAATCCCCCTCTAAATACTCTAAAATGACATGATCCTCAATAAGCCTCTGGTTCGTAATAATAAAGGTGTAGTGGGGCGAGAATCTTACATCCTTTTTATCCTCCACTAAATCCCTTTCACGAATCATTTCATACAGCGAGGATAAGAGCTGATCTCTCGTCTTTTCGTTATATATAAACCCTTTTGCAAACATATTCGGTATCTTAAAATGCGGCAGCCACTTCATCCATTTCAACTCATCATAATTTTTTTCATCAAAAATCAAAATGAATCGTAGGTCATGATAGCTATGGAAAAAAGCGAGCTGCCCAATAATTTGATGAATTTCGCTTTTGACAACCTGCTCTTTCCCTATTAACCCAATTGGCCCCTTCAATAAATTCGCAACGATCGGGGCATCTTTCATGTTTTTGTATACATTTTCTAGGTGCTGAGATTGTTCGACTAAATGATCCATTTCACGATTAGCCATATCGCCTGCATTAGCAGAAATACTAAAGCTGGATGGAACGGTCCCTGTTCCTAACCTGAATTGTAAGAAGTCATTACTATCGTGGGCTCGCTCCCATATTCGATCCGATATGTTATTTGTCAGATACTTCATCCGTTGGAATGTAGGAAAATGAAAATCCAACACAAACCGTTGTTTATCCGCTAATTCCTGCAGCTCTTTTCGTTTATTTTCCAAATACAGTGTATACACACGTACTCGTTTCGCATTTTTTTCTTTTACATTCTTTTTATCCTTAAAATATTGCACGGAAGAGGTCACTAACGTCGTGACAAACATTACCATTGTTACGATAATAAAGATTCCGCGAGGCTGAATTAACGCCACTATCCCCATCACTATTAGCATGATCAGTGGCGGGGCAATGATTAACCAGATCCCTCTAGAGGACGATTCATGTTCTTGTGCTGGGAAAGATAAGGAAACTTTTTCTTGCGGCAATTCATACACCATTCGAGGCGTTCTTCTATATATAGGATACTTCTTTTTCATTTCTGATTTAGGTTCTTTAATAGCGGTTAGTTTTGACTCAAAATCCTTAAAACTAATTACCTCTAAAAGATCTTTATCTACTAAACGAAGAAGCATAAACGGCGTAAAAATCAAATCTCCAATCCCGATTCTTTTTCGATTCCTGCTCCGTTCACCATTAATATAAATAGTAGAGGTGTTGCTAGATTCGACTACCCAATGTTGTTCCACCTGTAGCAGTGAGAAACCAAGGCTATTCTCTAATACTTCCTTTTTAAAAATATCCGCCTGCTCGTCTTGATTCGAAAAAGTTATTTCTTTTTTATTCCCAACAAAGTATATTTGCCTCTTAGCAATTGAATCAAAATGAATCAGTTTTAACACAGACTGGCCATCTTTAAATTCAAAATACTGCTGTGGGTGTATCTTTCCAATTCCCTGCTCATTTTGATACAGAGACAATCCTAATGAATGCTCCTCGATTGTAAGAGAACCATTTGTAAACGGAAATTTCTGAATCGTCACTGTATCATTTTTGTTATTGCCAATCGTTATGTTGTCTTTAAAATTATCCAACTGAATCGGTTGGTAGTAGTTATCATAAAATATTAAAAGCGTACTCATATTTACTAATCTCCTATTAAAGATGTAGTCTTCAGTCCTTTATTCTTTGTCTTCAGTTGTTTCGGACTGCTCTTCTTTCACAGGTTCCTCGTCTTTTACAGGTTCCTCTCCCTTTTCTGGTAGCTCCGAATTTTCAGGGGGATTACTATCTTGTTGAATATCGTTTTTCTCTGCCTCTTCCATTTCTTTTAATTGCTCATTCAATTCCTCAATTTGCCTTGTATATTTATCCTTTTCCATTTCAATTTCATCTAAAAGGGCTTCTCTTTTCTCATCTTTCATGTCGTAGTCTGCTTTGATTTGTTCTTCATAATTTAGTAAAGCAAATACGATTAAATCAATATCTTCCAGCTGGCGGCTAATTTTTAATGCCTCCTGTGCCTGACCTCGGCCGATATAAATCCAATACTGTAGATAACGACTATCACTTTGTAACGAAATCGTCTTTAGTACATTCGCTTTTTGGGCGTCTGTTAATGTTTCATTCACGGCATACGCAGTAGCCAACTCAAATTGAATCACTTTCGGCATATCCTCTACCTTAATATTCGAAAGCTGATTGATAATTTCACTATAATTATTTTGAATAAAAGGCTCTTGGACATTAATGAATACCTCTTGTCTTGGCTGAATAATGAATGCTGAATAAAATATGTAAATACAAAGAGGCACTAAAATTCCACTTACTCCGATGAGTGAATTACGTATCCAGCTCCATCTTTTCAAAGTGACTTTTTTATAATTTTTTTCTCTCTGCTCTATTTCTTTTAAGCTTTGCTGAATGATTGCTAATAAATCTTGATCACTCTCTGCCGCTAATATCTTCTGAGTAATTGGTGATAATTCAATTGAACTCGAGAAATGAATATATTGCTCAAATGTATATTGCTTATCGATTACAGCAGCTATGAGCGCTTTTGTTTCCTTCCATATCCTCGCCGTATCTTTTTCGTATGGGGGGATGCTTTCTTTCACACCGTAATGAAGAAAATACGGTGTTAAGCCTTCATCAATTAGAATGTTTTCTGGACAAACTAGTAAATGAAGGCGATTTGATGAATGTAATTTAATTTTTTTTATTAATTGCGAGGCAAATATCCACCGACTTTTTTCATCTAAAAGGATTACTTTAGAGCAAGTGATATAATTTGGCTCAATATAAAATGTAAAAATTAACGCATCTTCGGTTGAGGTAATTTCTTTTTTTATAAATGGATTGAATTCACTTAGTAAGTTAATCTCTAATTCATCATCTAGATTGATTTTTTCCTTATGGAATCGTAACTCCATTTTCTCTTTTTCAAATACTACCTTTGCTTCTAATATGTTTTCTAAGTAGGATTGATTTTCTTTTGTCATCTCTATTACTCCTTTATAAGATTTCAAGACAATCACCCGAAATAATGCCACTACTTACAAGCTTATCGTTACCTGATAGAACCTGTTTTTTATTAGGAACCCTGACCCAAAAGCCCTCTTTTGGCTCCATAGAAAGAGACTTCGCCTGCCAAACAATGTCTACTACCTCCTTGACGGTATAGTAATTAGACAAACGTAAATCAAAGCTGTCCCCTTGATAATTTTTTAAGTCAATTGTGATCTCAATATACAAAATAATCACCCCAATAAAAAAGAGCGTCTTCATCTTGAAATTGACGCTCTTTGCTTTCACATAATTTAGATGAAGGTTATCCTCGAATTTGACTAGCGATTTGTCTGTCTGCATCCGCAAGAGCATGAGCAGTTTTAGATAACTGTTCTGATACGTCTTGTAATAATCTAGACATATCAACGAATGATGGACGTAGGGCTTCATATTGATCTGCGAATGCTTTACTTGATTCACCCTCCCACATTCCTTGTAATTCTTCAATCATCCCGTTTAAACGATTAATTTGCTCATCAACCTGTGCACTTTCATTATTATAGCGTGCTGACATCGCTTCTAACTCAGCTGGTGTAACTCGAATAATTCCTGACATTTTTTCCATCCCCTTTTCTTCAATATTCAACTACATTATAGGTATTCGTAGAAAATTCAGTCAACTAAATTATTACAGTTATAATAAAATAAGTTATTTATTACCATAAGATGAGTTTCTGTTAATTATTTTTCTCCCATACTCATTGATATTCACACAATAGTATTTACTATATATGGCATATGCAAATTAATCACTTCTTACCATTTAAAGTAATATTGTTAGGTGCTATCGTTAAAATACATTTGATTTTTTATGGAAATTTCGAGGCTTGTCTTAATCAAATACACAAATTTCAATTTATAGGGGTGATGAAATGTCTTTAACCTATTACTATGCTCTTTTACAAAAAAAACAAAGTGATCTTCAACGGTTACAAACATGTAATGGCCAGCTAACTAGCAAACAAGGGGAATTTTTTAATAATGCCTATCTTATGACGGAGCCTGAGCTTACCGCTACCACTTGGCAGGGGCAGCTTGCAAGTCAATTCGATAATATTCGTATTGGGGGAATATTAGCTAGTTTCGAGGAGATTCAGGGTTCTCAATTTAATCAAGTATTTTCGGTTTTGAGTAGTAAAATGGCGGAAATTGCTATGGAAATTGAGTCGATCAAGCAAACGATTGCTCGATTAGAGGCAGAGGCAGCTAGAGAAAGAGCAAAGGCCGGGGCAACGAAGTAACGACGATGGATCAATAAATCAAAAAAAAAGCGCTATAAACCGAATCGGCTATAGCACTTTTAGGTAAATAAAAAACCGTTACGATTGTAACGGGTACGATTCTAACATATGCGCTGCGCTTATAAAAAATGGCGGAGGAAGAGGGATTCGAACCCCCGCGCGGTTTAACCCGCCTGTCGGTTTTCAAGACCGATCCCTTCAGCCGGACTTGGGTATTCCTCCGTATTTAAAAGCCATTGTCTTTTCGACAAGATTTAATATAACATGCGGCGGAAAGGAAGTCAACAATCTTCCTCAAAATTAACGTTAAAACAAAGAGTTTACAAGGCAACAGCTTTCTACGGCGATAGCCCAGTAACAGGGGGTGTAGTGTTTTTGATGAAAGTGCTTGATGTCGATGCATTCGAAATCGGAATGGATGAAACGTATAAAAAAATCACCACTTTGTCGAGTCAAATGAAACAGGTTGAAAGGTCGATGGATCAGCTCATTGGGTTGTCAGATGCCTTTAAAGGGGAAGGACCCCAAGCGATCTTAACGTTCTATGAACAATATCATAAACCGTTATTAAAAACCTATCATACCTTTACTGGGGATTATCAGCTGACGATTGAAAATATGCGCAAGGCGTTATTGGATTTAGAGCCCGCTCGTGACGGCCTCATCCGGCAAAGCTTTTTAGAAGGTGAGCTACACCAAGGAATCCTTCACGCAAAAAACACAACAATCGCGTTAACGGGCGAGGCCAATGACATAATGCAGACGGTCTCGGATATTGTCGCCCTGCCACCCTTACGAGAGGATGGCGTCGTTCGGGCGTGTG
>NZ_JBAFWZ010000034.1:0-28628 GCF_036662795.1 Lysinibacillus sp. 54212 | reverse complement strand
AGGGCTTTTTTTATTTCAAGTCCCCGAAAATCCTTATAACAGGAATGCTTATTTACATTATTTTAGAACAACCCTACCGCGCTACCATCCTCTGCTACATCCATTCGAAGTGCTGCGGGCTGCTTTGGTAAGCCTGGCATTGTCATAATATCGCCAGTTAAGCAAACTAGGAACCCTGCCCCTAGCTTTGGGATGATTTCACGAATCGTAATCGTAAAGTCTTCAGGGCGACCAAGTAGGCTTGGTTGATCAGATAGTGAATACTGTGTTTTTGCCATACAAATTGGCAGCACATCCCAGCCAAACTTTTCGATTTGTGCCATTTGCTTTTTCGCTTGGTCAGTAAACTGGACGCCTTTTCCACCGTATACCTTTTGTACAATTGTCGTTACTTTTTGCTCAATTGATTCTGTTAGTTCATAAAGTTGGTGGAACTCGTTCGTTTCATTTAACACTTGGAGTACATGCTTCGCTAGGTCAATACCGCCTTTTCCGCCCTCTTCCCATACGTTCGTTCTAGCAATACGGATTCCTGCATTGTTTGCCCATGCTAATACTGTTTCTAGCTCAGCTTCCGTATCCGTAATAAAACGGTTTAATGCCACGACAGGCTCCACACCAAACGCTCGAATCGTTTCTACATGCTTTGCTAAGTTTTCCATTCCCTGTGTTAAGGCTGGTACATTTTCCTGTGCTAGCTCCGTTTTCGCTACGCCACCATGCATTTTTAACGCTCGAATTGTGGCAACGACAACAACTGCATCTGGTGCAAAATTCCCTTGGCGCGCCTTAATATTCATAAACTTCTCCGCACCTAAATCAGCACCAAAGCCTGCTTCTGTAATAACGATATCAGCTAATTGACGTGCTGTTTGTGTTGCGATAATTGAATTACAGCCATGTGCAATGTTGGCGAACGGTCCACCGTGAATAAGAGCAGGCGTCCCTTCAATTGTTTGCACTAAATTCGGCTTAAACGCTTCCTTCAGTAAGAGAGTAAGCGCCCCTTCTACGCCTAATTGACGTACGAAAACAGGCTCACGGTCATACGTATAGCCAATTACAATATTCGATAAGCGAATTTTTAAATCCTCCAGGCTAGTTGCTAAGCAAAAGACCGCCATTATTTCAGATGCTACCGTAATATCAAAGCCGTCCTCACGAGGTACGCCTTGCACTGGACCACCTAAGCCAATAACCACTTTACGTAAGGCACGATCATTTAAATCCATCACACGCTTCCATATAATTCGACGTGGATCGATGTTTAAAGCGTTTCCTTGATGGATATGGTTATCAATAAATGCAGCTAGGGCATTGTTTGCCGATGTAATCGCATGGAGGTCTCCAGTAAAATGAAGGTTAATATCTTCCATCGGTAAAACTTGTGCATAACCGCCACCCGTTGCACCACCTTTAACGCCCATCACAGGACCTAAAGAAGGCTCTCGAAGCGCCACCATGACATTACTATTTAATCCATGTAATGCATCCGCTAAACCAACTGTAACAGTAGATTTCCCTTCTCCCGCAGGTGTTGGACTAATCGCCGTTACAAGCACTACCTTTCCAGTAGGCTGTCCGTCAATTTGATTCGTATCCAATTTTGCCTTATATCGACCATATTGCTCGATAGCCTGTTCTGGTATACTTGCTTGCTGAGCAATTTCAGTAATTGGCTTCATACTGGCACGATTTGCAATTTCTAAATCAGATAAAGGTTTTGTAAGTGTCATGTTGTACCCTACTTTCTGTAATGTTCCCTTCTATTATAAACAAATTCCCCCGAGAACACGCAGTAATTCTACTTTAAATTTAGCCAATTTGTTGACATTACATAATACTTACTGTATATTTTTAACCATAATTGTCTCAATATTTCGAACAAAATACTAGCAACTGCAAGTATGGGAGGAGAACGCTCATGCACCAAGGGAAAGTTAAGTGGTTTAATAACGAAAAGGGTTACGGGTTTATTGAATGTAATAATGGTGAGGACGTTTTCGTACACTTCACAGGTATCCGTGGTGAAGGGTTCCGTACACTAGAAGAAGGACAGCAAGTATCATTTGAAATTATTGAAGGGAATCGAGGTCCACAAGCCTCAAATGTTTTTAAAATGTAGCCTACTACACCAGCTTTGGCTGGTGTTTTTTTATATGAAATGCGCTGGAGCTCGACCCTGATCGAACTCCAGCAGATTATACTTTAAGAAAAACCGCACTATTGTACGGTTTTTCATTTACTACTCTTCCACTACGATATAATCCTTATTTGAACTTTTATCGCCCATTGTTGCCATTACATTCGTAATAGAGCCGATATAATGAGATGGCTCTTCCTTTCCTTCCTCATACACATAAATATTATAATCTGTTTTATTGCTCTTCTTTATGAGGACATTTCCTGTTCCTGTAGTAAATCCGATAAATTGTCCCTCTTTTAACGCTTGAATTGCCTGTTGTTTTGTTAATACCATGCTTTTACTCCATTCTAATTAGACTACGAATATTATCGACATTTAGCAAAGTCTATGAAGTACTACGTTTTTTAAATACATAATTAGCATGATCAAACGTAATATACTTTTCCTTTTGTGCCCCGCTTATTACAACCGTATGAAGACCATTACCAAAATCTAAAAATGCATTCCAGCCATCGCCTTCTCCAATCGGCTTGTAGTAAGAGAGGTTTCCTGAAGCAGTGTGCATTGTGAAAATTTCCACATTACTTTCTTCATTAATAACTGTACTGCTCGGTAACTGTAATAGCTTTTGAAGTTCATACAACGGCTCTAAATTTTGTACGAGATGAATGACTTCTGCAATTTCCACATCTCCCGCTTCATGATTGCCAAGTATGCCAAGCTCCGTCAATTCTTGCATCCGTTCCTGTTCAGGTAAGTCCCACTGAATAAAAAATGGATAGTCGAACAGAGTGCCTTGTTTTCCGATATGAAGTAATTGCCAGCTTATAATAGACCCATCCGGACGAGTTCTTGAAAAACGTTCGGGACCTAATACATCATAGCCTGCTTGATAAAAAGTCTTTGCATCCTCTTCAATTGTTGTTGTTCTAAGTGCTATCCGATTAAATCCATTTTGCCGATGATTTTTTTCATACGTTTCATGTAAAGAATATGGAGCCTTTGCAGCTACCGAAAATTGTTCTTCGTCATAAATACCAATTAGCTCGATATAAGCCGAGCCAACATAACTAAGTGCATTATACGTTCCCCACTGCGTATGCTGCCCTCCATGAACAGTATGGAGTCCATGCTCCTGTAAATACTGCATAGCAGCTTCTGGTTGATCAACAAATTGTACAATATGGTCTAGATAATACAAAAAATCCCCTCCATATTCGTAATAGTAAAACGTTCATTGTTTCCTCTTGTTCATAAGTATAAACCGAACGATCTAAAGAGAACTAGTATTCTTCTGTCAAATCCTCTTCATTTTTCCTTAACCATTCCACTAATACCTCAACAAATTTTTGCGCAGCTGGTGAAAGATGGTGCGTTGTTGATATTCCAATTGTACGATAACTATCTTGCTTTAAAGGAATCACCCTTACATTTGATGGTAATCTCATCAGAACAAGCTTCGGTAATATCGTAATACCAAGATGATGCTCGACCATCGTTATAATCCCATTTTCATCAAAAAGCTCAAAGCGAACATTTGGTTTCACCTGATGCTTTTCGAAAATGGCCCACACATCATTTGTTCCTTTATAGGAAGGCATAATAAAAGGCTCTAATTCTACTTCCTTTAAATCAATCTCATCCATATAATAAAGTGGGCTTTTTGATGAAACAATACATACCATTCGATCTTTTTTTAAAGGCATAAATTGAAACTGCTTCGAGCTCGTTCGATTTAAAAATCCACAATCAACTTCACCACTCAGTAGCCATTGTTCAATTTCATAATAATCCCCTTCTCGTAACGTAATATGAATTCCGGGGTAATTTTGCTCCATTATTCGGATTATGCTTGGCATCCATTTTGTCGAAATACTAGAGATAAGTCCAATTCTCACGGTTCCCTTTGTAATACCTAAAATATGTGATGCTTGTTGTTTTAATAGTTCCTGTGCATGTAAAACCTGGCGCATAGCAATTAGCATCGTATGCCCGTCTGCCGTTAGCTTAACACCCGTTCGACTCCGATGAATAAGTGCGAAGCCAAATTCCTTTTCTAAGCTTGAAATAGCATGACTGACAGCAGACTGAGTTAGCCCTAAATTTTCCGCTGCTTTTGTAAAGCTCTGCTCCTCGGCCACCTTATTTAATATTTCATACTTTACTAGGCTCATCTTTTATCTCTCATTTCTTATCCCTCTTACATGAATTATTTTCATATACTTCATTATAAACATTCGTTTTACTAATCTCAATTATCAGTTTATAGTTTGTTATACAACAGTTTTAGTGAAGATATTAGAAATGTGGTGAAACAATGAGTTTGCAAAGTAAAGCAAATATTTTAATGGTCATCGTGACGATGTTTTGGGGTTTGAGTTATACATTTATGGTAATGGGGTTAGAGGCTCTAGAAACATATAATATCGTTTTGTTCCGCTGTGCTATGGCCTTTATTGTCGCTAGTCTCATCTTTTATAAAAAAATGAAAAACGTTCAAACAAAAACATTACTATATTCTGCCATACAAGGATTTTTATTATTCATTGTATTCTCCTTATCACTTTTCGGTCTAGAAACGACTTCAGTATCCAATGCAGGCTTTATATTAAGTTTAACCGTCGTCTTAGTACCGATTTTCATTAGTATAATGGATCGTAAGTTACCCTCTCGTGCCGTTACCTTTGCTGTAATTAGTACGATGGTCGGCATAAGTATTTTAACAATTAAAGAGTCGCTATCCTTCCAACCTGGAGATCTTTTAGTTGCCATTGCGGCTGTAGCATATTCAATTTATTTAATATTGAATAGCACCTTTACGAAATCCGTCGAATCGATTTCATACGGGGTATTTCAACTTGGATTTGCCGCAATTTTTGCGTTCGTTTTATGCTTAATGTTTGAGACCCCTTCGTTCCCTACAACATCGAATGGATGGCTTGCAATTATCGGATTAGGGTTAATTTGCACAGCATTTTGCTTTATTGCACAAACTGTTGCACAACAGTATACGACCCCTACTCATACTGGTTTAATATTTTCGATTGAACCAATATTTGCCGCAATTTTTGCCATGATTTTTCTTGGTGAAGCGATCACAGCAAGATTAGTTTTAGGCGGCGGATTTATTTTATTAGGTAATCTAGTAGCACAAATTGAGCAGTTTTATAGAATTCGATTTATTTCAAATCATACTGAACAAGAGAAAGCAGCTTAGTAAATGATACTAGGCTGCTATTTAATGCTCTTCTCTAGATTTTTCGAAATTAATATTTTTGTTAGCTTAAGTCATATATTTTCTACTAGATTCATATTCTATAGTAACGATTTAAATTTCTGATTATTTTTAATATACAATCATTTTTCATAATAAGAAACTGCCGTTATTATATTTTATATATTAGATTTATTGCATAATCTATTTAATCAATTGAAGGAAGTGTTATTTATGATAGGACGTAATGACCAATGCCCATGCGGTAGTGGAAAAAAATATAAAAAATGCTGTGAGGGAAAACAACAAGTTACGGTAGAAAATGTATTCAATGAAGAGATTGAAAATGTATTACAAACTTTTTACTCAGCTTACCCAGAGCGTAAGGATGTTCGTGAATATATTCAACTTGTTCAAGCGTGGTCTCCAAAGCTACAAAAGCAGCTTCAGCGTGAACTAATTGAGGCTGTTGTACTCGATGAATTCTTCTTCCATGTACGACCTGATATTTGGACAAATTATTTAAAACGTTCAATGAAACGCTCTGTTCGACCAGCTACAGTGGCGTTACTCGACAGTTGGGTAGAGCCAATGATGTTTATCGGAAAGGTAGTAGAGGTTGAAGATGACTACTTTAAGGCGGTAAATCTTTTAACAGATGAAATATTTATGGTACGCCGTGAAAATAACAAACCTATCCCAGAGGGAATGCAAGTATTTGCCTTCCTATTGCCAGATGGCTCTAATAAAGAAAACCATGTACTAGCTGTTTCTACTTTAATTTTCTTCCCTGCAGACCATGCTAACGTATTTGAAAAATTTAGCAAAATATTCAAATCACAGGAAAAAGATGCCCATACATTTTTAAAGGAAAATCATTTAGCATTTTGGACAAGCTTAGTTGACGGTGGCTATGCTGGAGAAGAGTTCACAACATTTGAGGCAGACGTTTTAGAGCAGACAAAGCGTTTCCTAGAAGAACGTGAGCGAAATGCCGATCGACTTATGATTGTTTTAGAAGATTATTTAATTGAACAGCAGCCAACAGCTCGAAAGGCAGCAGCAATTGCAGCGGGTGCGATTCGATTCGGTCAGGAGCGAGCTCTATTTGAAGGAAAATCGTTTACAGTGAAGGAAATTGCTGAACATTTCGGTGTATCGGCTTCCTCATTAAACAAATATTATCAAGAGTTGCTATCTTATCAAGCAGTAACAGCCTAAAATGCAAAAAACTCGACTTCGGTCGAGTTTTTTCTATTGCCATATTCGGTTATCACATTCATGGATTCAAAAAAGGAGCACAAAACAGCATGTGCCCCACTTGTTGACCTTACTAACTACTAACATCGACTCCAAATTCCTGTTATGTGTAGAACAAAAATGCTATTCATCGAGCACTTTTAATAGCTCTTCTCCTAAAAATTGCAGCTGCTCCCCTACTGTGCATTGCTCGATGCAAAAACGATGTGCACCTGATTTCCCCCGTGTTTTGCGAAGGTCGCGTATAACTAAACATTCCGTGCAGTATATGTCGGTTACTTCATCAATTTCTTTCATGACCGAAACCTTATTCATACTCGCCCTCCTTTATATATATTTCATCATTTTACTACGGTTAATTTTCATTTGTCCATTAGCTTCTTTTTGCTATAATACATAAGAGTAAAGGAAGTGTAAAAAGATTATGCTAGAAGTATATATTGATGCAGCAAGCGCGGGTAATCCTGGCCCAAGCGGTATTGGAATTTTTATTAAGGGCGAAGGTCACCACATTCAAATTAGCGAATTTATTGGAGAATCAAACAATCATATTGCAGAATTTACAGCCCTTGTTCGTGGACTAGAGGAAGCGTCAAAGCTTAATTCCCCGCTTATTTCCATGCGCTCTGACTCAAAAATTGTCGTCAGCTCTGTAGAAAAAGCTTATGTTAAAAACGACGAGTTTAAACCTTACTTAGAAAAGGCTCTTTTGTTAATCGATCAATTTGATTTATTTTTTATCAAATGGGTTTCAGACAAAGAAAACCGAGCGGCAGATGCCCTTGCTCGACAAGCAATCCATAAAAAATAACTTTCCCCTTCTAAATTTATAGAGTAGAAGGGGAATTTTCGATCAAAAAAGCTAAAATTGAATAAATTCCTCGACTATTTTCATTTTTGCAACGCTTTTCTATTTAAAGGTCGATAATAGTAGAATACTATCATCGAACGATTCCACCCAAATTATTTGAGAATGATCCCACTTCATTGTGCTATTTTGATACTTGCAATTGAGAATACCTTCTAAATTTTTCATTTTAAATTATTTATTCATCATTTTAAAACGGTAAAAACCGAAATTGGCCCATTTCATATACTACTTATATATAAATAAGTGTCATCCAGTAGTATTTGCACATATTTTTAAATAAGTCGTATATCAATTTCGCCAAATCACAATAATCAAGAAAACAAAACTAACAAATATTTTTTTGTCATAAGAAAAATTAATGAAGAAACTTAATTTAACTACGCTAATAAGCCTACCCATTCTAAAATGCATTTTGCCACAAAAATGTTTGTAAGTTAATTATGTGAAAAATCCAAGTAACATAACAATAAAATCGGTCAATTCCCATATAAATTAGGAGTTTTTCAACTTTATTTAAGCTAAATCAATTTTCAAATTTAAATCCATTATTTGTTGGAAATAGGTATTATCTCGTTTGATTAATTTTGTCGACTTTAACATACAATGCTATTTCGGAAATATACTAGTAGTATTTGAAAGTTAGGTGTGATTTGTTCGGTTCGTGTCTAGACTAAATTCGTTCTACTGGTAACCCATTTAAAAACATAGAATTCGAGGGAGTTGAGATGTTTTGAGGCAGCAAAGTAGGAATATCTTTGACAATAAGAAGGAACTATTTTCCCCAGAGAATGCGTTAAATAAGGGTTTTTCAGATTCCTTAGTACAAAATATTCACAAAGATATACTTGGTAAAAATTTAGCGGATGATATTTACCAATCGTATTTTGTTATTTTTGATCAGCGCTATTCTAAAGGACAAGTTGAATATATACTTGAAGTATTGCACAATCAGGCAGCTGACATTGCACGATCAAAAACGACCTATTACTTTTTTAGCGGTCTCATTCTTGCAATGTTTACTTTTATTGCCTCAATTATTAACACTCGACTTCCCATAGACTTCTCCCTCCTACAAATAGTTGCACTCTCGATCATTAGCTATAGTTTAGCAGTTTGGGTCATCTCCTATACCATTGATAAAGAGTATAGGAAAGTAAAGGAAGTTATTACATTAGTCAAATATTATTTGAATTTTTATAAACAATAGTGAATGAGAGGCGTATTATTCTGTACAGTGCTGCAAAAGCTATTGGTGAATCTTATAATGGGAGGAATGTTTTTATGGAGAGTGTACGAGAAGGTTTAATACCTGCCGTTCTTGGAACAGCCGTGACATCCACAGGCTTAGCCTTACGAAAAAATAAAAGCATTACACCATTGATCAAAGGGTCGATTATCGGCTTTGGTCTAGCCCATGTTATTTTAGGTGCCATTGATTTAGTAGAGCACCGACGATAGGGATTCAAATGGGCAGTCTCGCAACGGACTGCCCTCAACAAATACTGCAAAATAGGTTGTAATGCGACCGTTTACCATTCAATGGTCGAGCTCGAAACTCGCTTTACGCCTCTAATTGCCGCAATATCTTCAACGAGCTTGTGCATGGCCAAGTTCTTTTGCTTTGCTTCGACCATAATATCAAAGTCTTGATTTAACTCTTTTGCCAATTTAATAAACGGAAGAATAAAATCAAACGAAACAAAGTCTGCATGTGATCGGTATGCCTGCTCGGATTTCGGTGTGGATAAGTGTACTTTAGGTACTTCCTGATGATGATCCCATGTTTTAAATATACTTTCTAAATATTGCGCAATATTATCCTCAGTCTTGTTTGCCATATAATGATGATAATCAAAAATCATTGGAATCTTTTCTCTTTCACAGACGCTAAGAGTTTCCTCTACATTATAGGTTTTATCATCATTTTCAAGCGTCATGGACTCCTTAATGTCATGTGGTAATTTCTTTATATTTTCATGGAAACGACATAATGCCGCCTCCTTATCTCCGTATGCACCACCAATATGAATATTAATAATTCCACGGTCTAGCACACCCATCGCCTCAAACATTCTATAATGATAGTCCATATCCTTTATAGCCGCGTCCGTTACATCATTTCTCGGACTCGTAAATAACGTAAATTGTCCTGGATGAAGACTTGGTCGTATATTAAATTGATTGATGATTGTTCCTAACTCTTGCCATTGTTCCTTAAAAGGTGTGATATAGTCCCACATCACCTCTGGATGTGTGGCTAGCGGAACTAGTGAACTTGAAAAACGATATAACGGAATTTCATGCGCGATATTATAATACAGAATTCTTTTAGTATGATTTAGGTTTAGTGCTGTCGTTTCTATCAGCTTTTCCATTCGTTCATTTTCTGGAAGGGCTGAATATCTAGCAAATGTGAGGGATTTAGAGGGACTAGCATCCCATAGTCCAAGAGCATTTGCTACATAGCCAAATCGTATTTTCATCTGATTTCTCCTAAGCAAAATAAATGTAAATATTAACTAGTCTATATCTTTTGTAGCTTATATAAGCATAGCCGAAAAATAAATAACGAAAACTGCCCTGTAACGAATAACAAGACAGCTATTATTTAATTTTTCCACAGTTTACCTGGCCAATAAGAATAACGACCAAATACTGATATTAGTGCAGGAACTAAAAGAGGTCTTACAATAAAGGTATCAAGCAAGATTCCAATTGCTGTAACAACACCAAATTGTACTAACACTTGAATTGGTAAAGAGGCTAGGACAGCGAACGTTCCTGCTAGTATTAGACCTGCAGAAGTAATTACCGAGCCCGTAGAAGCAACTCCTCGAGCAACTGCTTCACGGTGCTCTATCCCCTTTTTACGGTTTTTCCAAATATCTGAAATCATAAAAATATTATAGTCATTGCCAAGCGCAATAATAAAGACAAACGAATAGAGCGGAATCGTACTTGCAATTGCATCTGCTCCAAAGAAATTTGTTAAAATGAGCCATCCAGCTCCAAGTGCTGCGAAAAATGACACAATAACTGTCACCATCAGATGTATAGATGTGATAATTGCTCGTAAGTATAAGACAAGAACTACGAACAGGATGATAATAATAATTGGCTGAATTAGTTTTTCGTCACTAGATTGTACGTCCTTTGTATCGAGCTGAACACTCGTCTCTCCCCCTACCCAATAGCTTTCAGAAGCATTTTCTATTCCCGCTTCTTCTAAAATTTCTGGTACCCTCTTTTTCATATCATCAACATCATCCATCGCTTCATTGGAGTATGGATTTTTATTCAAATCAACCTCGTATAATTGGATGTCGGGGTTATTTTGACCTGTTTGTGCTTCATCTACTACCGATACGTAAGGAAGCTCCTGTAATTGGGCTGAAATATCAATTGTCTCTCCACTCGTATCTACCAATACTTTTACTGGAGCTAGCTCACCTGGTGTGAAATTCTCTTCAATTAGTGCAAATCCTTCACGTGAAGGCATATCCTCCGGGAAAGAGGATAGTAAATCATAGCTATACTTAATTTGCGAGGATACGAGTGCTAAACCTACTAGCAGAGCCCCTGTGACAACTATAACTAGCCAAGGCTTATTAGAAGCAAAATCGCCAACCTTTTTCATAAAGCGATGATTTGACTTCGGTTCCTTATATGGTTTATTTTTCTTTTCAGCATGCTCTTTCGCCATTTCCTCTGTTCGTGGAATCATTGGCCAAAAAGCACCGCGACCAAGTACAGACAAAATCGCTGGCAGTAACGTTAATATAGCAACACCCGTCAGTAAAACACCAAAGCTAAATGGAACGGCAAAGCGCTCAAATGAACCATAATCCGCTAAACCAAGTGTCGCAAGTCCAATCACAACTGTAAGTGCACTCATCGCAATCGCATCAGCAGATTCTTTTATAGCCTGACTAAGTGCTAAAAATTTGTTAGGCTCCTCTAGTAATATATCTCGGTACCTCGTAATTAAAAATAAACAATAATCCGTCCCTGCACCAAACAGCAATACGATCATGATCGAAATAGCCTGTGCATCCTTATCGATCCAGCCACTTTCGGCAAACCATCCAAGTAGTGGGCTTACGACAAGAAACGCAATACTTACAACAAGTATTGGGATAATCGATAGAATCGGTGAGCGATAAATGGCAATCAGTAGGACTAATATTAGAATGACTGTTGCTGTCATAAGCTTAAAGTCAGCGGACTTAAATAAATTTGTTGCATCGACAGAAATACCAATTGGTCCCGAAAAGCGCGCCTGTAATCCACTTTCATCCAGACTTTTTTCATAAGGGTTCATTCCCAATTCTTTTTCAGTTAACGTCGTTAACGTAGCTAAATTTTCTTTTGAAATATCAGCGTTGGCACTTTCATCAAAAAAGACGGGTGTCACAATCGATTTTCCATTTTCTGAAACCATGCTTTGTAATGCCTCTACTGGCAATTGATGTAGGGGTGGGAGAACGGTTTGTGCTGTGAGAGGTGCTACTTCTAACCTCTTATACAAGCCTTGTATTTGCTGTAAATCCTCTTTCACAAGCCCCTCTTCCTTATTCCAAACAATAAGTAACGGTACCCCTGAATCAGAAGGGAATTGTTCTTCTATTAATGCGGCAGCCTGACGAGACGTCATATTGTCGGGTAAATCATCCCCTGCGAAATTTTCAACACTATTTACTTGCGGGAATAGGAGTCCCAGCACTACGACTAGTGTGATCCAAATCGCAATTGTCACCCATCTTGAGCGCTTACCTCCAACAATACTTCCCCATCTTTCTAGCGGTGACTTAGACATATACAAACCTTCTTTCATAATTTTTATTCAAGCTTATATTACAACATTTTCATAAATTACTTCTAATATTAAGTCATGAAAATCGAACAAATTTTCTACTTGAGGTAATACATTAATTATTCTACAAGTTCTTTTCCGGTGCTATAGCATCCTATTAGCTTTAGTTTTATTCAGACTAATCCATAGATAGAGAATCATGACTAGCAATAGTAAACACCCTGCCAAATAGTAAACGGCTTCATAGCTAAAAGCCATTGCTATGATGCCTAGCACATACGATCCAAGTGCAACACCTATATCAAAAAAGGTAAAATAAGTTGCTGTTGCATATCCGCTTCGCTGGTGAGTCGTAGATTGCACCGCTTGCGATTGTAGGCTTGTCGTTAATGTTCCGTACCCAATGCCTATAAAAATAGCAGAAAGTATAAACATTATTACGCCATGTAAAGATGCAAGCATAAATAGCCCTATTGAAAATAGAATAAATGCTGGAATAATTACAAATTGCGGTCCAACTTGATCATAAATTTTTCCCGTTAGCGGACGCGTAATTAGCATTGCCGCAGCAAAAACAGCATAAAAATAGCTTGCTACAGCTAATAAATTTTGGTGTTCTGCATAAATCGAGATAAAGCTTAGCACGCTTGAATACGAAAAGGCTAGTAAACAGGCCAAAAGCGAATAAGATAATGCTTTACGCTCAATTAAATCATCAACGGAAAATTTAAAGCCTCGTTCTACATTCATCGGCGCTTGTAAATCCCTCGTATTAATTGTAAGTGAAATACCACACCCTACTAATACAATAGTGGAAAGCACAAGAAATAATACATCAAAGCTTGCATATTGAATAACTAATAAACCGATAAAAGGGCCTATTACTACCGCTAAATTTGTAGACATTGTAAAATAACCTAGTCCGGCTCCTTTTCTTTTTTCAGGTACGATATCCGCTGCTAACGAGCCTGCTGCCGTTGTGGCAATACTAAACCAAATCCCTTGAAAAAAACGTAAGGCTAAAAGCAACAGAAATGGTTCAACAAAAATATAGAGAACTGTGCAAAATAAATAAAAGGATACACTAAGTGTTAACATTCTTTTTTTACCGTAAATATCCAGCAATTTCCCACAAAAAGGACGAACTAGAATAGCGGATAATAAAAATGCCGTCACCAACAATCCTGCATCATCCTCCGAGCCTTTCAATTCACCTATAACATATAACGGCAATGTTGTAACAAGGCCGTAAAACACTAAAAAGACAGACATATTCGTAAAAAATAAAGCGAAAAATCGCTTTGTAAAAATTTTATTCGCTCTCTCCAAAACGCTCAACCTTTCATTTTCTTCAATAACATGGCAAGCTGCTCCTGTTCTTCACCTGTTAAGTTACTCACCATCTTCTCCTCAAACGTCATTATCGAATTTTCAACCTTCGGAAATAGCTCGATTGCCTCCGGAGTTAACGAGACAATTTTTTCACGTCGATCATCTCCTTGTTGCCGTTCCACTAGTCCTAATTTTTCTAACCGAGCAACAGTTCTTGTAATTGTTGGGGCTTCGACATTTAAATATTTCCAAATGGAAGTTAAGCTCATCGGTCCTTCCTGATGTAATAGAAACAAAATTGTCCATTGAGAATTATAGAGTCCAAACTCCTTTAACGTATCGTTCAGTCTGTTTACTAAAAACCTATACTGCTGAAAAAACATATGAAATAACGGATTCATCCTTTGTCACCTCTTTTTATTTACCTAGTTAAACAATTTCACTTTTTAGTCTACGCCTACTACATATAAAAGTAAATAAAAAAACTAGTAAACCAATAGTGATTTACTAGCTTTAAAATTAATGGCTATGACTATATTCAATTATATTTAATAGTGCACCTACTGCACCGGAAAAACCACAGTCTTTTAAGAAAATCGGTGTATGCTTTTTCAAAATTGTATAATGGGAGATTACCTTTTTTAAATGTTCATTACTTGTTAACGTTGAGCCGATATAGACAATATAGTCCGCCTTACGTTCCTCGGCAACTTGTATACTTAATGTTGTAATGACTTCTCCAACAAGTCCTTGAACCGTTGCAAGCACATCATTTTTATTATAATTAATCTCTTCTGTAATGCCTACTTTCCCGAAATTACTAGCTGTTAATTTCCCGTCCAGTGGCATGTCCATACCAAGATAAATATCTTGGACTAGTAGATCAATGTCACTACGATTTCCTGTTGCAGCAAGTGTCTTAATTTCATTAAAATCACGAACACCAGTTAACAGTGTCGATAATCCGACAAGCGTACCACCACCCATACCTGTGCCACTAACACGAGAATGCGAGTTCCCATCCATATAATGGATTGAAGTACCTGTCCCGATATTTGTAATAATACTACTTTCGATTTGATGCCCTTCCCTTTCAAGCAAATATCGAACACCCTTTAAAGTTGCCTCGAACTCTACAATATATTGAATAGATTTCATCGTTTTTAATACATCACGAAGTTGTTCGGTTCTTCCACCAGTTAAACCAATTTCATCTACATCTGGATGCTGCTGCAGCCACTCCTTCACTAATTCCATTTCATTTGATGGAAATAACTCTAGCTTTAGCTCTCCAGCTTTATTAAAATACGCAAGCTTTGTTAGCGTACCCCCAGTATCGATTCCAATAACCTTTGCCATTGTAACGCTCTCCTTTATTTTCTCCCTTTTTAAACTTTACTCTCAGTTTTTTAATAGCGCAATCATTTCATTGCTATTTTTTATATTTTTCAACATGAGTTTGTTATTTTCCCTAAACTTCTACAGTACTTTGCGGGAATAAAGAACGCTTTGAAAACTCTTCTATAATGGCACCTTCATATTTACGCAATAAGCGACATACTTTCGCTTCATAAGCATGAACAGATTCATCCGTAATAAGAAATTTCGCTAACGCCTGTTCATCCTTTACTATTTGCTGTAACGACATCACCTCTGTTTTAGGTAGTTTACAGCTATGCAATCGAAGAATTTTGGATAGTGAACGTAAACCTGTTCTTGTCAAAATAACTTTATTATTAGCACTTTGTTCAATGTCATTTAACATTTTTCTTACGGCTTCACTTGGTGATACTGTTGTTACTTGGACCTTTTCAACCTCTCCGTCCTTTGACAATCGTTCCTGTTCCTTCACTGAAAATGCCAGCTTCTCCTGAAGTGTCGTAATTCCTTCAATCCTAATATCTGTTTCTAACACTTTGCAATGTGCAGACGTAACGGATAAATTAAAATAAGTTTCTTCCTGTTTGAAGCTGGAAAGTAACATTAATACATCATGCGTTTTTTGCTCTTCAATCATTTCCCCACCGTTTACAGCGACGAATATTTTTCGCAAACTATCTGCATCAGCTAGTGCTCTATGCTGTGTTTGGATATCTAAACCGAGTTGCTCCATTAAACTTCCTAAGCTTGGCTGCTCTTTTAAACCATTTGCAATCATGTATTTTTGCTGAAAGTCTATCATTGGAAATATAAAATCATCCTGAATCTTATTTCTAGCAAGCTCCTCCTCAAGTACTTTTCGATCAAAATCACCAAAAGTTAAAAAGATGGGGTCCCCTTTACTCCAACGTTTAAATTTATATATAGCTTCCTTAAAGGACGGCGCATCTAAAAGCTGCTCTGATTTAATTCCTGTTAGCTTTTGAATATGCTGATTTAACTTTTTAAATTTATAAGGTTTTATGAGCTGCGTAAAAGTTTCCATTACTCCATCCTGAGACCATTTCACTGCGCCAATCTCAATAATATTTTGCCGACCTTTTATTAAAGCTGCTTCAATATCGACACATATGTATGTTTTTTGTCTACTACCCAATCATTTCACCTTCTACTTTCTCAAAAGAACAATTCCCTTTATCTATTGTGTCTTTTATTTTATATGAAAATATCAAATTTTACACGACAATATTACTAAGTGAGAGGGAATAAGTCGTTTAAAAGCAGAAAAAGAATAATCATTTCAATCGAACTGCCTACGGTATTGGAAGAAAAAAATGATACTTTGTGTTTTATCTTTTATAAATTTTACGATACGATAGTAAGTAAGCAAGAAAGGTGGAGGAATAGCTCTATGAATGAAAAAGCACTGCAAAAGGATGCAATGCGTGTACTAAAGGAAACGAGCCGTACATTTTATATTCCTATTACATTTTTACAAAAAGAATTAAAAATGGCGGTAGCTACTGCTTATTTAGCAATGCGTGCCATTGACGAAATTGAAGATCATGAAGAAGTTGATAACAACGTAAAGCATGATATATTACTTGAGCTAAGTGAATTATTGAAAAAACCATTTAATGAAGAAGCATATTTAGCGTTACTCACACCTATTAAGGAAAAGATGCCGGAAGTAACCCTGCGCCTAGGTGATTGGATAAAGCTTTGTCCTGAAGGTGCGCGTTCACATGTTGCTGCTTCAACAAGCGAAATGGCGATGGGAATGGGAAAATGGGCGAAGGCGAACTGGCAAGTACACACACGTGAAGACTTAGATGACTATACATATTATGTAGCTGGTCTTGTTGGTGTCATGCTTTCTGACCTTTGGGAATGGCATGCTGGTATAAAAACGGACCGTGACCTAGCGATTGGCTATGGTCGAGGTTTACAGGCAGTTAACATCCTTCGGAATGAGCAGGAGGATTTAGCTGAGCGTGGTGTAAGCTTTGTTCCAGATGGTTGGACACGTAAGGAGCTCTTTGAATATGCTGACGAAAACTTAGCTAAAGCTGATGAATATATGAAGAGCATTTCAAAGCGCAGTATATTATTATTCTGTCGTCTACCACTTGCACTTGCTCATAAGACCTTAAAGGCAATGAAAGACGGCCGAGAGAAAATGTCCCGTGAGGAAGTCGAACAAACAGTCGAAGAAATTCAAGCAGATTGATTATTGAGAGCCCTTTCGAAACTCCATTTTGAAAGGGTCTTTCTTATTATTGTAAAATTATAGAACTGAAACATTAATCTCAGGATGATTTCCGCCAGAGCCAGAGGACAACAGATGTTTTGTGTAGCGAAAGCGAAGCGTCAGCTACACGACCTTGGTCACGAAGGCGTAGTTACAGAATGTGACGGTTTTAGCCATCGTTCCTAAATTCCTGGGGGCGTCCGATAAAGGGACAGCCCCTTCACCACAACCTTTCTAATCTTTTATCAAAAAATTAGAATGCGCTAATATGACATCTGTTTGTCTATTCAATAACTGCAAGGTGTCAAGCTTTCCGTAATTTTGTTGAAATGAATGGACAATATGATATCCGATACAATAACCAATCCAGTTTGGGAACCCCTCCCCCTCATTCCCATATAAGAAAATCCGATGATTGTTAATTCCCGTAACAAATCTTGCCCCTACAAATTTTTCTTCCCACATGATTAAAGACTCTGCTAAAGAATATCGCTTTGTCCAAGGCGAAAGGAATTGATCCCCATACATTTCTTCAACTGCATATTCTGCCATTCCCTCTAAAACAAGCGTATCCTGCAGCGTTACTTTTTCTAACGATAAGTTAAAAATATGCAGTCTACAAATATGATGATATTCATGAGCAACTAAAGCCTTCAACTCCATAACATCCAACTCTGTAGAAACAAAAAGAAACAGAGCATTGCGATAAGCGATACCATTTTTAATCGGGACAATATTATCTATTTTCAATCTATTTTTCGTTAACGGGTAAATATAAATAGATATTTCAGGTCCCTTCCATAAAACTTTAAGTCGTTCATATTCTCGCTGTACAATCTCCCAAACATTTTTTTCTTCAAGCTCCTTCACCCTACTATTTAAATCCTCACATTCATTAGGAGTTATTAATCCATTCCTTATTAGCTCATAGTGAATAGCCTCGAGTGATGCGTGAGGAAATAAGCTTTTTAACGGCTTACATAATATTTCACGGTGGATAGCCGCTATTTTTACTGCTGATTGGAATTTACATAATTCACTAATATCGAGCAGCAATTTTTCAGTACGAATAACTGTCAATCTTCTCATCCTTTTTCACATTATATGTTATAGACAATTAGCACGTGTCTAGTAAAAGAATCTTCATATTATAGTGAATAGTCCACGGAAAAGGAGGTTTGTATATGGGGCAAAATAATGTTTATGATTTATGCTGTAAATATAACGGTAAAAGAGTACGTATTACGGACAACAGAGGGAATGTACATGTAGGAACAATTTCTAGAGTTAATCGAAGAATGGTTTGGATTCAACCAGACGAAGGTTTCGGAGGTCTAGGGATTGGTTTTTGGGGCTTTGGATCAGGATTTGGCTACGGAATCGCTTTAGGAGCTATCACAGGCATTGTGCTAACTACAGCTTTCTTATGGTAAATTAATTATTATTTATGCCGATTCCATCACAAGAATCGGCCTCTTTTACCTTGAACAGGTTTCGCCTCTTCCTTCTGATAATTTTACTAACATTAAAATATACTCAATTGAGGCATTTTCTTATTTCATATTCCTTTCAGCAAATACGAATATCACAAAGAACAAAATTACGATTACTCGCATCTTTGTGCTATAGGCAAACGCTCTCTTACCTCTAGGCAGGTTTTTCCACGGGTAAGCACCGAGCGGAGTCGCCGCCTTCCGCTCCACTTAAACGTTCGTGAATCTTCTTAGAAAAACTATATATGAAATTAGCTAAATTAATTAACAATAATAACGACGTTTTTTAGTCAAAAATATGATTCCCTTCAAGATAAAGGATTCAATCATTTCATAATACCAATCCTCATGATCCTTTACCGATTCTCCATATCGGTTACATTGCATTTTTAAAATCTCATCAACTGTATAAATACCATTCATTTGCATGCAAACCTCATAAGCAGTTTGATTTAAATCTACATATTCAAAATCACCAGGAGCTGCCGTTATTTCATGATAATCAATTTCTAATATGGCCCCATCTGATGACTTGTTAATTTGAACGTGTTTTCCAATAATAGGTATCAAATGATGAATATCAATGTGACATATTTCAGCTATTACACCTTTTTCCATTGTTCTCCCTCTCTCTCACCCTATAATATTACTATAAATTGATAATGTCGAAATTTGTATAATGGGTTTCCGAAAATATTTTTCGAATATACCGAAAAATTTTTTTCGGTATCACTAGTTTATGTTGTAAAAATATGAACAAAAAGCAGCACTCGTTAATAACTAAAAATAGAGCGCTCTAAGATTCCCCTTAGAAACGCTCCATTTTAATCTCTACAATTTACATGTACTCTTATTAAATTATATTTAATTCTTTTGCTTTCATTACTGCTTCAGCTCTTGAATCTACTCCAAATTTTGAAAAAACTTTAGATAAATAATTCTCGATTGTTCGTTGTGTCACTTGTAATTCAAAGGCCATCGCTTTATTTGTATAGCCTTTAGCAACATACTCTAACACTTTCCGCTCTTTATCACTAATACTAAAGATCGCCTTCACCTTTTCCCTTTGATGCTGACTATTAACATAATGCAGAAAATCCGCAGACACCAAAATTTCCTTTCTTAATGCAGCCCTAATTGTTTGAATAACCTGCTCACGTGTTGCAGTTTTTGACAATATACCATCTATTTTATTTTCAAGTAGTAATTTATAATAATCTGTTAAATTATACCCTGTGTAAAGGATAATGATCGAGTTTGGAAGCTGTTTTTTTATACTTTCTGATAACGCTATTCCATTAATAGGGTTCATATTTACATCAAGCAAAAAAACATCGTATGTACTATCATTAAGTCTAGACATTACATTTCCTGAATTCTTCTCCATTTCAACGATAAAATCGACTTCAGAATCAAGTAACTTCTTGCTTCCCTCTAATACTACTTCGTGATCATCAACAATTAGAATGCTAGTCTTTTGTGTATTCATAAAGAGTAATCACTACTTTCAATCCATTTTGATTTGATGTTTCTACTTTCAAATCCCCTTGCATTGCTTTCACTCGTTCCCTAATACCCCTTAAGCCCATCGAATTTGAAGATTGCATTACATGGTCTAAATCGAGCCCTATACCATCATCTTCATAACGAATCGTACATAGATTATCCTTTTGCCCAACATAGATACTTACATAGTTCGCTTCTGAATGCTTTAATGCATTATGACAAAGCTCTTGAACAATTCGATAAATCATTAATGGTGCATCGCCTGGCTTTAATTTCATCGATTCTATTTCAGCCTTTAGTAAGAAGTTCGCCTGCATTTTTACCTTTTTAAAAAATGTATCTAACGCTTCATTTAAACCTAATGTATCTAATAATGGAGGACTTAAATTCTCACAATAGCTTCGTAGCTCATAATTAATATCGAGAATTTGTTCCCTAATAAGTTCAATACCTTGTATCGATAGCACATTATTACTCATCAGACTTTCTAGTTGTCGAGCCACTTGTATTTGATCCTGCAAAATTGTATCATGTAATTCTTGCGCTAGTATCCTTTTTTCTTTTTCTACATTTTGCCACACAACCATATCAAGCCAATGACTCTCATACTGTTCATTTGATCGCAAAGATTCAATTTGGGCTAATAAATCCCCGATCTTTTCCAGACTATAAATAAACATATTAACATACACACCCATTAACTCTAACCATAACACCTTATCACGACCGATTGGAGAATGAATATGTAACGTGATATTGAGATTGGGTACATTATAAATATACATAGAATAACTAGTATCATTCTTTATCATTTTAGCAATAGGATGATTTTCCATATAATGATCCTCATCAATGACTAACGAAATATGATTAATTCCTAGTGTTGTTTCGATTTCCTGCTTTACGATATGAAGTAACTGCTCCTTACTAAGCGCCTGACTCATTTTAAATACAGATGTGTATAAATTTTGAATGGTATGCCCTTTTGTAGTGAATAAAACTCTACGTGTATGAAAATCAGTATATTCCTTGAAAAACATCCCTACCATCAAAAATACAAAAAATAGTATTAGTAATACGCCAAAAAGCTGCCATGAAAAGCCAAAGACAAGCATAGCAATAATCGATTGACAGAGTGCTGCAGCAAAGGATAACACACTATAATATTGCAGCTTATTAATATAATACTGTATGTCAAAAAGTGCCTTAGTTAAGATTAAAAAGGTAAAAGGTGTGATTAATATAAATAAGAGCGCAATATCTGCATCCATTAATTGAGTGTCAAAGAGAAGCACCGGTACCAAATAAAATAAAACAAACGGCATAAAAGGTATTAGAATGGCATAAATAATATATTTAGCTTTCGTATCTTTCCGAATTTTAATGCCGATAAATAGCTGAATGAAAATAACGACTAATAATACAACTACACTTATTAATATAATAATCGAGGAAATCTCATAAAACACTTCGTAAAAATAGTAGTGGATATTGGAAATAACCACTAGAAACGCCATGGAATATAAAGTCTTAGTAATAAAAATCGTTAACTTTATTTTTAAATACGTATTCAAAAACTGAACTAAAAAAACAAAGCTGAGTACAATGGTGGTGCTATTAACAGTCAGCCCAATTAAATCATATTTACTAGAGGCACTACCACTAACGTATGCCATTGATACAGCCATTAAAAATAAAACTAATAACCAATTCCCTTCGTTAATGGCATGATTTTTATACATAACAAAAACAATGAACATAGTCAGTACGAAGTAGCACAAAGGTACAATTTCATGTAAAATAAATTGCCTAGATAAATAAGAATCTTTAGCATTAATTTGCTTATTTGTATCGTTTTGCCGAACTAAAATTGTTTTCGCAGTAACAATTTTATTATTTTTTAATAATTCGTCGTTCTCTGATAGTTCTTTTCCGTTAATTTCAAGGACCTCATCCCCGATATGTAACCCAACATGCTCAGCCCATGTTGGAAATTCAAATGAATCAATTAACCATTTATCTCCCTGTTTGCTTAAATGAATCCCTACTAGCAGGGAGGAAGATGCTATAAATAATAGGTATACACCTAAGAATAGGTGTATACCAAATGTCCACTTTATTATGTTCAAATAATTCATGTTCTTTCTAAACATCTCTCCAATATCCATTACCCCTTGTAGATGTATCCGCATTTTCCTTCATGCCATACATCTCTGTAATAGCTGTAGACTCTTCTGCTGAAATCCCTACTAGAGATACTTTCCCATGTTGTAAAAGGTTAACAACAGTTGGATTTAACTCTAAATACTCAATTATCTTATTCATTACTCCCCCTCCTTTCTTAGATATTTGTATAGGCTCTGCTACGTAATTGTCAATTTTAGTCATCGGCTGATAATTATTAATCAATTTCCTGAAAAATTAACATATTCCATAACCATAGCCTTATTTTAAAATCCCTAATAAATATTGTTGAAGATTATTAGGAAATTTAAACCCATTAACTAACTCCCTACCTCTATTACGATAAAGAATTCTTTGAGCAATACTAAATCTCACTGGTTCAAGTTCTTTAGCTATCATCTTTAATCGATCTATGTCATCAGAGGATGAATTATCATTTCTATAATAACTTAATATATACTCACTTAATTCATTTTCCTTACTTACCATGTACAATATGGGTAAGGAAACTTTTTTATTGTATAAATCATTTTTACTAGATATACTCGTAAAGCCTTCGATATCATTACTAATTTGTTCAGTTATTCCAATAATTTCTCCCAATCGTATTATTTCCGAATTTATTTTCCCCGTTGCTAAAACATAACCAACTATAAAACTTAGGGCACTAAGGGATCCAGATTTTAACCGAACCATTTCAATATATTCGCTAGTCTCAATAAACTCACTTTTTAAATCCTGTATCTGCCCTTCAATACTACGAAAAACAAGGCACTCAAATATGTTGCATGCCATCTCACTATACTTTAGATCGCAGCTGCGCAAAATATATGTACTTGTTAACAATATACCTAGTACACCATTCAAAGCCTGTGCGGGGTCCTCACTCCATTTATAATTTGAATCCCTATCCTGAATATCATCTACTATATCCAGTGCCAGGATGAGGTATTCAATTGCCAATCCAATAAGATGAATCTTACTGTTTTTCTCAGATGAAAATGCTCTATACATCTCGATACAGTTTTGATAGAAGGGAAACGTATAAGATTTTTTCTCATGAATGAAATCTATCATCAATTCTTTTAAATTTGAATTTATTCGAGTATCCTTTCCAACATAAGATAAGAGTTGCTCATGAATATTATTCAAGCTGTATCTCTCCAATCAATGTTATTGCAGTACTTTATATCATTATTACAAATTATGGTTCATTTTTAAATATTTTTTTCTAAGTTTTGGATATTAATTTACAAAAAGTGTCCTAATTTAGAATATTGGGATTATTTTCGTCTCTAAGCTATTTGTTTACATTCAAAAAAACAAGCAAAAAGCATTTCCGCTCCTGCTTGCTTCAAAACATCACTGTTTATTTTTCTTTAATGTTATTATTTGTAGAATAGTAGTATCCCTGCACTACAAATTAAGCAAATAAAGACGTAGGTTATTGTAATAATATAGCGCTTCTTTTCCTTTAAGAATACATATTCGAGAAATGTACGAATAACGTAGATCACTGCAAAAAATAAAAATAGTAAAATGTACTGCTGCTTCCCGGCATAGACACCTGAAGATATCACCATTAAAAATACGAAATAGGCTGCGATTTCAAATAACATATGCTTTCGATTAATAAATTGATCCATAAATTTTTGATTTCGCTCGATATTAAACTTCTTTCGAATCATTAAATCAAGTACACCTGCTGCAATAAATGCCCCAATAATAATTGTTATTAACACCCTTAAATCTCCTTTAGACCTCTGTTTGCAAATATTGCTGTCGTAAATGCTCAGGCACCATATTTCCACCTGTTGACCACACAAGATGAACGGCATTTTGTAAATATGGCTGTAGCCCTTGTTCCTCAATATACTGCTGTCCTTCACATAATAATTGAATCGGACCAAATACTCCGGCATGTGCAGAAGGCTCCATAAAAATATTTTCTTGCTCATACATGGCCTTTAGACTTCTAAATAAAAAGCTATCATCTACAGTATAACAACCACTAAGCATTGGTTCCATTAATGTACCTACAAACTTTGAAGGACGTCCAACAGCTAATCCGTCTGCTTCTGTTTCATTCGTTAGACCGATATCAGAGACGGCAATCTCATCATGTAATCCTGTCATCATTCCGAGTAGCATACACGGGGATTGCATTGGTTCTCCAAAGAAAATATGGACGTTCGGACCGAAGATTTGCTTTAATCCGAAGGCTACGCCACCTGGTCCCCCTCCAACTCCACACGGTAAATAGACAAATAACGGGTGTTTGGCATCCACTTTAATTTTATTGGTTGTTAATTGCTCTTGTAGTCGTAAAGCAGCGACAGCATAGCCAACAAACAAATCTTTCGAATTTTCATCATCTATAAAATGACAAGTTGAATCTCCCTCCGCCTCTTTCCGACCATTTGCTACTGCCACACTATAATCCTCTTCATACTCAATGACTTCAACACCTTGAGAGCGAAGTAAATCCTTCTTCCATTGTTTCGCATCAGCTGACATATGCACAGTCACCTGAAAGCCAAGCTTTGCACTAATAATACCTATACTTAAACCTAAATTACCTGTGGATCCTACAGTAATTTTATATTGGCTGAATAACTCTTTAAATCTCTTCTCATTTAATATCGAGTAATCATCCCTCATTGATAACATTCCATGTTGAATCGCTAATGTTTCCGCATGCTTTAAAACTTCATAGATTCCACCTCTCGCTTTAATTGATCCTGAAATTGGAAGAGCGTGGTCACATTTCAGCAATAGCCTTCCTGGAATTCTTATCGCCCTTCTTCCTTCAATTAGTTTTTTCATATTCGAGATCTCTTTAATGTTTGACTCAATTATTCCGTTTGAAATTGCTGTCTCTGGAAAAGCTACTTTTAAATATGAAGAAAAGCGTGCTAAGCGTGCTGCCGCTTCTTCAACATCTTTCATTGAAACTTGTTTAGAAGTTACTTTCTGTTGTTGAAGCTTTCTATTTATCCAAAATACATATTTTTGACTTTCCAAGTCTAATAACAGTGGAAATTCCGAATATAATTTCTTGATTTGACAGTTATTGTTCATCTTTTGCTCCTTCTTTCTTTGCTAAAATAGCTCGTTCACAAATTTGTCGAAAATTCCTTTCGAACGAAATATTATTTTTTTCTGTGCGTTTTTTTGGTCCCCTTACACGACCACCGGCACGTCTAATTTTTGCACTTTCATACCGAAATGCTAGAAGTTGATCGATGTTGTCTGATGTCATCTCTCTACCATTAGAATCTATTACAAATGCCCCTTTTGCTAAGCACATCGCCGCTAGTCCAAAATCACTAGTGATCACAAGGTCATGTTTTGTAAGCGCATTAACTAGCTTAAAATCAACTGAATCGGGTCCTTTCGGTACAATAATTGTTATTACATTTTCACGTTCTATCCGATGAGATGTATCGCAAAATAAGATGGGTTTAATCTCATATTGAGATGATATAAACAGCGCCAAATCAACAACGGGACAAGCATCTGCATCAATTAATAGCCTAATCACTTAAAAACACTCCTTCAATATATAACCAAAAATTATTATTCCAATATACTTTTTATCGTGGTTTATTTCACCTCATATACAGTTTACAGGGTAATGTTACGTTAAAATTATATTGAATTGTTAGAAAAATCATAATACGATACTGCTATCAACTTTTTGGGGGTTAACACAATGACGACAGTATTAGTTACTAATGAATCTCGTGCTAAAGAATATATCGATGAGGTATTCTCACAATTAAAACAGAAAAACAGTCATCAGCCAGAGTTTTTACAAGCAGCTGAAGAAATCTTATTTTCTTTAGCACCTGTTTTTGCTCAGCATCCAGAATATATTGAGCACAATATTTTAGCGCGTATTGTTGAACCTGATCGTATCGTATCATTCCGCGTCGCATGGCAAGATGATAATAATCAAGTACAAGTAAACCGTGGCTACCGCGTTCAATTCAATAATGTAATTGGACCTTATAAAGGTGGATTACGCTACCACCCAACTGTAAATGAATCAATTATGAAATTCCTTGCATTCGAACAAATTTTTAAAAATGCTCTTACTGGCCAACCAATCGGAGGCGGTAAAGGTGGATCAGATTTTAATCCAAAAGGGAAATCAGATGCTGAAATTATGCGCTTTTGCCAAGCATTTATGACTGAATTATACCGTCATATTGGTCCTGATGTCGACGTTCCAGCTGGTGATATTGGTGTAGGCGCTCGTGAAGTTGGCTTCTTATGGGGACAATATAAGCGAATTCGTGGTTCATATGAAGCTGGCGTTTTAACTGGTAAAAAACCTGGTTACGGCGGCTCATTAGGACGTAAAGAAGCTACTGGCTATGGTTTAATCTACTTCGTTGCTGAAATGTTACGAGAAAAGAACGAATCATTCCTTAATAAAACAGTTGTAGTTTCTGGTTCTGGTAACGTAGCTATTTACGCAATTGAAAAGGCACAGGCATACGGCGCTAAAGTAGTAGCTTGTTCAGATTCGGCTGGTTATATTTATGATTCAGAAGGCATCGACCTTGCTGTAGTAAAAGAAATTAAAGAATTAAAAGGCGATCGTATTAAAACTTATTTAAACTATCGCCCAAATGCAGAATACCATGAAGGATGCACAGGCATTTGGAATATCCCATGCGACATTGCCCTTCCTTGTGCAACACAAAATGAAATAAATGGCGATGCTGCGCGTACTTTAATTGCTAATGGGACGAAATTCGTAGCGGAAGGTGCAAATATGCCATCCGATTTAGAGGCAATAAATGAATATTTAGCAAATGATATTTACTTTGGTCCTGGTAAAGCTGCAAACGCTGGTGGTGTAGCTGTTTCAGCACTAGAAATGGCTCAAAATTCTGGCCGTAACTACTGGTCATTTAATAAAGTAGACGAAAAATTACAAGATATTATGAAGGATATTTATACTGAGAGTAAGGAAGCAGCTGAAAAATACGGTACACCTGGAAACTTAGTAGTCGGCTCTAACATTGCTGGCTTCGTAAAAGTTGCAAACGGTATGGTAGCTGAAGGTGTTTATTAATATAAAGTATTATATTTAACTCGTAATATCTAGACTAACATAATTCGTACTTAGAAAAAGATGATGGCATTGAGTCATCATCTTTTTACCGTCATTAACAACAGCTGATAGGATGCTCTTTCGATTAAAAACGAACATTTTTATCTTTATAATTCAAAATCATTCGTGTTATAATTATTTTTGTAAGTTGAAACGGAGGTTTTTTTGTGGAATTAATTTATACTGGTAAAACGAAAAACGTATTTAAATTAGAAAATGGTCATTATTTATTAAAATTTAAAGATGATGTGACAGGAGAAAACGGTGTATTTGATCCAGGAGCTAACACAGTTGGCTTAACGATCGATGGTGCTGGATTAGCCTGTTTACGTTTAACATCTTTCTTTTATTCAAAATTAAACGAGCAAGGTGTCCCTACTCATTTCGTAGATGCAAATTTTGACGATGCTGCAATGACTGTAAAACCAGCCACTGTTTTCGGGAATGGTCTAGAAGTGATATGTCGTTTTAAAGCTGTCGGGAGCTTCCTTCGCCGTTACGGTGCTTACGTAAAAGAAGGTCAAGATTTAGATTCTTTTGTTGAAGTGACAATTAAAGATGACGACCGTTTAGACCCTCCAATTTCTGCGGATGCACTTGATATGCTTGGTATTCTTACTTTAGAAGAATATGCCATCTTAAAAGAGCGTACAGTAGAAATTTCAAAATTTGTTGGAGCCGAGTTAGCGAAAAAAGGCTTAACACTATATGATATTAAATTAGAATTTGGTCGCGATGCAAAAACGAATGAAATTTTATTGATCGATGAAATTTCTGGTGGTAACATGCGTGCCTATAAAGGTGACACTTATATTGAACCGTTAGAGCTTGAAAAAATTATGCTAGCCGACTAACAATCTTTATTTATTAGAAGAGGCTGTGACAAATCTCGAAAACATCATTTTTCTCATCAAGAGAAATGATGTTTTTTTAGTATGAAGAAAATCTATTTTCGTTCCGAGGACGCTTTCGAGGGCACAAAACATTGCTCCTGCCGCTATGCTTTCGTCGCACAAAACATTGCTCCTGACGCTACGCTTTCGTCGCACA
>NZ_JBAFWZ010000033.1:0-28680 GCF_036662795.1 Lysinibacillus sp. 54212 | reverse complement strand
AAAGGACTTTTTTTATTTCAAGTCCCCGAAAATCCTTATAACAGGAATGCTTATTCATGTTTTTTAGCAAAGAATCCTTCAATACTTTTGTGAATAGTATACTAAATTTTTTAAAGAAATATAAAAACATCTGCCAAAAGGATGACAGATGTTAATAAAAGCTCATTTTAAGCTGTTACTGTTGAAAAAAATTCTGCATATAGCGCTTTAAGAATTTGATCCTCAAACTGTTGATTCACACCAAACACTAAGCTAACCTCTGATGAGCCTTGATTAATCATTTCAATATTTGCACCCGTTGAAGAAATCGCAGCTGTTGCTCGTGCAGCTAGACCCGTATTATTACGCATCCCTTCCCCAACAATAACAATCATCGAGAAGCCATGACGGAAGTGTGCATCATCGGCATGTAATTCGTCTTTTACACGATTGACAATTCTCTCTTCTTTTTCAGGCGTTAATTGATTTGAACGCATAATTACTGAAATATCATCTAATCCAGATGGTGTATGCTCATAAGAAATATTTTCCTCTTCGATAATTTGAAGAAGTTTTCGACCAAAGCCTACTTCACGATTCATTAAATACTTTGATACATAAAGAATAGAGAAGCCACTATCCGCTGAAATACCTGTCACTGAACGTCCTTTCTCTGTACGCATTGGCACAATACGAGTGCCCGGTGCAGTTGGATTATTAGTATTTTTGATGTTTACAGGAATGCCCTGTTTGTACACAGGCATTAATGCTTCATCATGGAATACAGAAAAGCCCGCATATGATAGCTCACGCATTTCACGATACGTAATTTCTTTAATTTCTGCAGGATTATTCACCACTTTTGGATTGGCAGAAAATACACAGTCAACATCGGTAAAGTTCTCGTACAGGTCCGCCCCTACTGCCGAAGCTAAAATTGACCCTGTAATGTCTGAGCCACCACGATCAAAAGTACGTAAAATACCAGACTTTGTATAGCCAAAGAAGCCTGGGAAAATAACTACTTCTTTTGTATTTTTTAATTGGCTTAAATTTTCATATGCTTCTGGAAGTGCAAACGTACGCTCAGGTAAATTGTTTACAACTAATCCATCCTTCGGGCTAACATAACGAGCCGGTACACCAGCTAAATTAAAGTATGCTGCGATTAATTTTGCATTATTATCTTCACCGCTTGCTTTAATGCTATCGATAAATAATTCTTTATTAGATATATCACCTGCAACGCGCTCTTGTAGGTCCGCTGCAATAACGTTAGAAATAGTGGTATCTAAGCCAAGGCCAACAGCAATATCTTCGTAGCGCTTTACAACTGTTTGAATTTTTTGTTTAACGTCCCCATTGTTTAATACCGCATCGGCTAAATCAATTAATAGATCCGTTACTTTAATGTCTTCACTTGAACGTTTTCCTGGAGCTGATACAGCTATTACTTTTCGTTCAGGATTAGCTTTTACAATGTTAAATACTTTTTTAATTTGTTCTGCACTAGCGACGGAAGTACCGCCAAATTTACATACTATCATTTCACCAGATCCTTACTTATAATGTAGTTGTACTTCTAGAAAAAACAATTGACTTTCCACAGTGTACAAATTCTACACTATTACGTCAAGACAATTCGTAAAATTCAATAATTATTTTTAGTAAAGAAGGCTAAATATCGAACTCGTTCATCTATTATATGAGAAATACACTGAATTGGTAAGATTTTTTCACTATTAAAAGTAAAATATACATAACAGAGTCAATTTTATAATTCATATTTTCATTAACAAATCCAAACCCTACAGAGAGCTACAAAACGATTATTCTCATCGTTCCGCGGGCAAGCATCAGGCCGCGCTCGTCTTGCTCAGTCCAGGTTCTCAGTTCGTTTCCTTTTCACGTTGGAACCTTAGCTCTTTAGCAAAAGGCGAATGCCGTCATCTACACTCGCCGCACTTCTCTACACTTAACTGTTCGTGAGGCTTCTAAAAAAAACTATTTATAAAATTGACAAGACAGAATAAAGATAAATGCAACCTATGCACAGCAGTTAAATTAACAGCCCTACACTAAGTTTTTTTTGCCTTTGTATCGTTAAATACAAATTGTATTTTACCATCAATTAAACGTAATTTCGCCTTCCCTTTTTTACCACTTTTCCATGTGAAAAGAATTTCTCTCGTTTGCTTTCCTGCTAATAATTTTTTAGCGTCAGTTACGGTGATTTTACCTTTCATTAACGTTTTACTTATAAACAGCTTGCATGATTTATTTGAACAAGAGTACCCTTTATAGCCTTCGATGACAGAATGTCCACAATGTATACACTTTCCAACAGAGACTACCTCTTTCTGTTCAACGTTCATCTGGAGCGCTTTAAACTTCGCTGTTGTGTCAATAATATAAGATTGCATCTCGGTATAAAACTGACGAGCACTCATGTTTCCATCGACAATGTCCTTTAGCTTTTTACTCCAAATTGCTGTTAGTATAGGGGACACAACATCATGGTCCTTTAAGCTCTGAATTACATCAATTCCAAAATGAGTTGCTGCTAATGACTTCCCTTCTCGACGCATCATTCCAATACCGAGAAGCTTTTCAATGATTTCCGCCCTTGTAGCACTTGTCCCGATTCCTTCTGCATCCTTTAGGATAGCCTGAAGCTTTGGATCCTCGACAAAACGTCCCGCGTGAAACATAGCATCTAAAAGGGTGCTATCGGTATAGCGTGAGGGAGGCTCTGTCATTTTAGATAAGATTTGTGCGTCGTTTACCCGTAGCTGCTGTCCCTGTATTAACGTCGGTAGTGGGAGCTCTTCTTTCCGTTTAAAACTTTCATATAAAATAGTGTAACCTTTATCAATAACCATATTACCAGTTGCTTTAAACTGTTCTCCCCCGCATTCGAATACGATTGCTGTTTTATCAAGAAGGTATGGTGGAAGAAAGATAGCAAGGAGACGTTTAACTATTAATTCGTATATTTTAGCTTCACCGGGTGATAATGATTTTTTACCAAGCGGAACATCAGTAAGGGTTATTGCATGATGATCTGTTAATTTTTTATCATCTACATATTTTTTAGAGCCTATTATTTTTTGTATTCTCTTAGGATTGCCCAAAATGCCCTTTACAATTTGTGAATATTTAGGCAAACTGCTAGCTGCTTGTAAATTTGAGGAGATATTTTGAGCGAAAGCAGTTGGCAAATGCTTTGATTCAGTCCTCGGATAAGTAATGAGCTTTTTTTCATATAGGCTTTGAGCTATTTTTAATGTTTCGGCTGACGTAAAACTATAAAATTTATTTGCCTCTTTTTGTAACTCTAGTAGTGAGTGCAGACTAGGAGCGAACATAGTTTTTCGTTCCGTATCTATTTGCTGTACAAACGCCGTTGGGGTTAATTTCTTCAATACTGATTCTGCCTCTTCCCTTGTATCCATCCTGTTCTTCTTTGATAATGAATCAAACCATAGTGCTTTACACAGTCCTAGATTCAGCTCAAGTTGAAAGTATGGTGAAGGCTGAAAGTTTTGTTTTTCTAACTCACGTTTTACTACAATAGCTAATGTAGGTGTCATTACACGCCCTACCTTTATCGTTCGTCCACCCTTTACTGTAGCCGCACGGGTTAAATTTAGACCAACTAGCCAGTCAAAAATCGTTCTATACATAGCTGCATTCCGTAGATTTCGAATTAATATATCATTCTCATCAATTAAATGATGAAGTGCATGCCTAATAGCACCGTCTGTCGTCTGTGATGTCCAAAACCTTTTCACCGGTAATTGACAACCTACCTTTTTATAGAAGGAATAAAAAATATTCTCCCCTTCCATGCCGGCATCACAAGCATTAATAATAAAATCATATTGATTTGATTTAAGCTGCATTTCAATATCCTTAAACACTTTATAAGCCGTCTTTTTTACACGGAATTCATAACGCTCTGGCATCATCGGCAATAAATTTAGATCCCATTTTTTCCATGCAGTGTTATATTCATGGGGCTCCTTTAATTCAACGAGATGCCCAACAAACGCTGCAAAGTCGATAGTAAATGGTAACTGGGTGGATTTATATACCTTTTGAATATCCCGCATTAGAGATGGCTTTTCTGCTATTAGTAAAGCTCTTGGCATAAAATAGCCCCTCCCTTCAATGCAAGTATAAGCCAGAACATACGTTTACATAAAGCGTTTTTTAGTATAGTAGAAGGCCAATTAATGATTCATAGAGATTGTACATCAAACGAAAGAAAAATGATATTTATGTTTAAAAGAGAAAATATTATCCCAATCTAGAAATAAATAGTTCCCCAATGTTATAATAAGAATATAAAGTATCGAGGGGGATTCTTATGAAGCTATCAAAAAGAACGGTATTGTGGATTGTTCCATTACTAATAATCGGAGCATTCTATTACTTTTATGGACCAAAGGATGCAATTACTAAAAATGATTTTATAGATTATGTGAAGCAGCAATCGCTAGTCGACAATAGTGATATATCTGCTGAGAAGGCACTAAAAAATTATTGTAAGGATTCTAATTGGGTATTTTTCAAAACACAGCGAGGCCAAAATGTAGTAGAGTTTAAAGGCGAATGTCCAGTCCAGAAGAATACACAGCCGGTGAACATTCAATTTATTATAAATGAAGAAAAAGATGATATGACTGTAGGTGTAATGCTATTAAACCATGTCCAGCAATCACCTGAAGATCGAGACAAGTATTTACAGTTAGTTTATGCAAACTAACAAGCTGTAACGATACGTTTATAACGGTAGACAACCTATGTTAAGTTTGTCTACCGTTTCTTAATGATACTCATCAGGATTATTGGTGTTTGAACAGCGAAAAATTATACGTTCATGGGCTACGATGCATCCCTTATTTATTTTTCAATTTATTTATTAACCGTTGCCTCCTCTTTTTAATAGCCTCAACAGAAAGACCTAGCTCCAACGCAATTTCTTTATTTGTCTTTTGCTCGATAAATAGCGCATATAACAATCCCCTCTCATGTTGAGAGCAGTGATTTAGTAGCACCTCTATCCTTTCATCCATGTTTAGTACGCTATGCTTTTCTTCTGCCTGTTCAATATAAAAATTCAACTTTTCGTCTTCGGTAGAAACTAAGCGAGTGCTGTCCCTATTTCTTTTCTTTAATTCATCTAAAATGGCATAACGCATTTGCCAATAAGCATAAGGCTCAAACTCACATTTTGAATGATCAAAGGATTGCCATGCCCTCCACAAAGCAATTATCGCTACTTGCTTGAATTCATCGAAATTTTTATACACCCTACATTTGAAGATCAATTTACGAATGATCGGTTCCATTTTAATATAAACTTCTTCAAAGCTATCCACTGGCCAAATTCCTTTGGACCATGCATGATCAGTTATTCCTAGGTAGCGCTAGCGTACAAAAAGCTTAGAATTTCATCAAAAAGCATTTTTAATGAAATTCTCTGTTTAAAAGCCCGTAAGCGTCATAAAACTTCTTAAAATAGCACATAATCAAATGATTCTGCCAAAAATATACAACTTCTAATTAAGAAAACAGAGTTGACAAAAAGCGAAATGTCATGCATGCTAAGTATCAAATAAGTAAAGCATCACGAAGACTATTAAGTGTTTATTGGCTGCAAAAGAGAGCGAGTCCCACCGGCTGAAAGGATCGTGCATCACCAACCACCCAACCTACTTCGTAAGCCCCTAGCAAAACTAGGCGCCGACTCAGCGTTATGAGATAAAGTGGAATGCAAAAAAGCATTCAATTTAGGTGGTACCACGGAAAAGTCGCCCTTTTCGTCCTATTGTTAATAGGATGAAAAGGGCTTTTTTATTGGAGGCTATTTTATGGAAAGAAAACGAATTGTTGTAAAAATTGGCAGTAGCTCGTTAACTAACTCAAAGGGTGAAATTGATCAAGAGAAATTTACTGATCATATTAGAGCCATTACCAGAATCAAGCAGGAGGGTCACGAGGTGCTACTCGTTTCATCTGGTGCTGTTGCTGCAGGTTTTCGCAAGCTAGGCTATTCTTCTCGTCCTGTGACCTTAAAAGGAAAGCAAGCAGCTGCAGCTGTTGGTCAAAGTGTGCTTATTCAACGCTATTCAGAGGAATTTAGTACGTATAACATCACACCTGCACAAATCCTATTAACTCGTACAGATTTTAGTGAGAAAAAGCGCTATAAAAACGCCTATTCAACATTTTCTGAACTTTTAGAACGTTCGATTATCCCTATTATCAATGAGAACGATACAGTGTCTGTTACGGAACTAACTTTTGGGGATAATGATATGCTTTCTGCTTTAGTAAGTGGACTTGTACATGCTGACCAATTAATTATTTTAACAGATGTGAATGGCTTATATGATTCAAATCCAAATAACAACCCGGATGCAAAGCGTATCGATCATATTGAGGAAATTACAGAGGAAATGCTTGGATTCGCTTCAGGTGCTGGCTCAAAGGTAGGTACTGGCGGAATGCAATCAAAGCTTTTAGCCGCACGCTATGCAATGAATGCCGGAGTAAAGGTATTTGTCGGTACTGGCTTTGGTGAGGATAAGCTTCAAAATATTTTAGAGGGCAACGGAGATGGTACCTATTTTGAAAGTGAAACATGCACCATCCTACCTAGCAATAAGCAATGGGTAGCCCTCACTGAAGTATCTGGAAAGCTATTTATTGATGAAGGTGCAGTGAACGCAATTGTGTCAGGCGGGAAATCTCTCCTTCCTGCTGGTGTATATGCATTCGAAGGGAACTTTGAAAAAGGTGATGTTGTTGAGGTGTATGACCGTCATACATGTATCGGTCGTGGAGAAGTGCTCTATTCAAGTGAGGCACTTGAAAATGCAATGGGAAAACGAACTGGGGAGCTTGATGACTATCCGATAGAAGTTATTCATCGTAACAACTGGGTGAAAATTTAAGGAGGTTTAGAAATGGAAAATACAATTATTGAAAATGAAGTAATCTCTAAGGGAAAGCGCGCAAAAGTAGCTAGCTTTCATATGAATACAAAATCAACAGAACAAAAAAATGCTGCTCTCATCGCTATTGCTGATCAGCTGTTGTTAGATAAAGAAGGCATAATAGAAGAGAATAAAAAAGATCTAATAAACGGTAAGGAGACTGGACTTTCCGACTCCACGCTAGACCGTATTATGCTAAATCAGGACCGAATTAGTGCAATGAGTGAAGCGATTCGCTTATTAGTTGAACTACCTGACCCAGTTGGCGAAGTACTAGAGGATATTACAAAGGAGAATGGCTTACGTATTTATAAAAAGCGCGTACCATTAGGCGTCATCGGTATGATTTATGAGGCACGTCCAAATGTAACGATTGATGCTGCAACTCTATCAATTAAAACAGGCAATGCAGTTCTTCTTCGTGGGAGCTCATCAGCAAAATTTTCAAATATCGCATTAGTCTCTTCGATTCATCGAGCATTAGAAAAAGCCGGATTACCACAGGATGCTGTTCTTTTAATAGAAGACACAAGCCGAGAAACAGCGAAAACGCTATTTAATCTTAATGAGTATTTAGATGTATTAATCCCACGTGGTGGTAAAGCGCTAATCGATACCGTCGTTCGCGAGGCAAGCGTGCCAGTACTAGAAACAGGTGCTGGAAACTGCCACATTTTTGTTGATGAGGCTGCCAACATCGATATGGCAACTAACATCATTATCAATGCGAAAACACAACGCCCTTCTGTTTGTAATGCAGCGGAGAGCTTATTAATCCATAGCGATTTCTTTACCTCTCACGGGAAAGAATTGTTAGATACTTTAGTTGCCGCTGGAATTCAAATTTATGGCGATGAACAAGTTTGTTCAAAATTATCTTCTGCATTACAGGCAAATGAAGAGCACTATGCTGAAGAGTTTTTAGCACTTACGTTAAGTGTAAAGGTTGTCGAATCTGTTGAAGAGGCAGTTATGCATATTAACAAATACGGCACAAACCATTCAGAAGCAATCATAACAGAGGATGCAGATAATGCCGCATTATTTTTAAATTCCATCGATGCAGCAGCTGTATACCATAATGCCTCTACCCGCTTTACAGATGGCTTCGAATTTGGCTACGGTGCTGAAATCGGGATTTCCACACAAAAGCTACATGCTCGTGGTCCAATGGGATTACCAGCACTTACTTCCACAAAATACTACGTATACGGCGAAGGCCAAACTCGTGGCTAATTTGAAAAGGGCAGTACAGTTTTCATTGAACTGTACTGCCCCTCTTTAATTCAATTTTAACAAGGATGTGTCATTCGTTATCGAAGTCGTATTAAACAAAAATAGCACGTCTTTTATTTCATTATCAGCAATATATTGATGGATGCTGCCGTTATAATAGCGAAGGTCTATCACATGAATCTCCGCAACATGCTCTGTAAGAAACGGGAGTACACTATGTGCAAAGGAATCTTTTATGACTAATAGTTTCTCCTGCTCCATCCTTTGCGGGCTAAGCTCCGTCTTCAGCTTCATTAAGGCATGTACCCCGCCTAAGAAATATGAATATTGATCTTTCTTTTTTAAAAATCTACTATCATACATACTCGAAAAGGTTTGATCGCTATCCGCAATATACATGCTAGTTTTGACGGCTTCCTTACGAATATATTGTTCAATCGTATCCGGTTTTACCACGATAAATTGCCCTTTCGTATGATAGCTCCCTAAAAACGATTCACTCACCGTTCGTATTTGATAATCCTCCTGAGAAAACTCCTGCCATCCTTTGTGTTCTGCAAAGGCAGTATAAGCTAAATAAGCTCCGAATGTTGTCCAATGATGATCTGTCCGGTAATAAATTGATTGGGCGGCATGCCTTGTAAGAAAATCAAAGCCATCGATAAAGGCTAGCTCATTGTCCATATGTTGATGGATGAATCGATGTACCTCCCTTTGCGGATACGACGGTGCTAACCATGGTAAACGCTCAGGATATAGACCAATCGATGTAGGTGCAAGCATGAATGTCATATTCACATTTGGAAAACTTCTCTCAAAGGCATTTACCGATTCAATATTCTTGAGCACCTCTGTAAAATCTGGTTCTTCAAAAACTTGGAATAAATACCCATCCCTTCCGAAATAGATATCATTATTTTCTTGTTGCAATCTCACCTTTTCCGAAGCAGACTTAAGCCATAGCCATTTTTCACGGAATGGAAAATGATCCGTAATAAAAAGCTCTGATTCCTCAGCAAATGTATTGGATATAATATTATCCCACGTTAACTGAGGGGCACGCTGCAAATACCTATTTTCAAGCTCTGAGAAACGTTGCTGAGGTAAGAGGAAAAAGAGGAGCGGGATCAAAAACATCGAGCCCACAAAACCCAAAATTAATAATCGTTCTGCTTTAAAGTTCATAAATTCCCCTCCCTAAAAACGAAAATATAGGAATGGATTAAACGTTGCATCAACCAAATAAGAGATAGAAAGAACATAGAGAAAACCATACCAAGCAACTTGACCAAACGTCATTTGTTCTGTCACAACTTTATGTTTTTTCGGTAATGATGCAATAAGTAAGATAATAAGGAGAACCGCATTTGTATAGAGTAGATAAATTGTCGTAGAATCCCATAACGATTGGTGGTTGAACCCCACCATTGCCTTCAGATATTCGATCATGGACGATAGGTCTTCAAAGGCAAACAGTACCCAGCCAAATAAAATGAGAACAAGAGCATATACATGTCTTACCCACCGAGGTAATGCACCAAGTAGCTTTAAACCCCACCATTTCTCAAATATAAGAATAACTCCAAAATATAGACCCCACAATAGGAAGTTCCAGCTTGCACCATGCCATAAGCCCGTCAGCATCCACACAATTAAAATATTTCGAATTTGTTTCATTAGCCCTTGGCGATTTCCACCAAGCGGAATGTAGACATATTCTCGAAACCATGTGCCGAGTGAAATATGCCATCGCCTCCAAAAATCAGTAATACTTTGTGCCACGTAGGGCTTATTAAAATTTTCATTAAAGCGGAAGCCAAACATAAGACCAAGACCGATTGCCATATCAGAGTATCCACTAAAATCAAAATATATTTGAAAAGCGAATGCAATAATACCAAGCCAGGCCATGAGCATTGGCATCGAATTGATATTAGAGCTCGAGATCGTATCCCAAAGCATCCCGATATTGTTAGCAAGCAACACTTTCTTTGCTAAGCCAATAATAAAACGACGAACACCTTGAGCAAACATTTTACTATTCTCTTTTCGATGATGAAGCTGTTCAGCAATCGTATTATATCGAACGATAGGGCCGGCAACTAATTGAGGGAATAGGGATATATAGGTCCCAAAATCAATCCAATTCCGCTGTGCACGAGCCTCCCCTCTATAAACATCGATAATATACGACATCGATTGGAACGTATAAAATGATATGCCTATCGGTAAAGGAAGATCCGTCATCGGAATCGTAGTCCCTAAAAATGCATTAATATTCTCAATAAGAAAATTGGCATACTTAAAATAAAACAACACTAATAAATTAACTATGAGTGAGAGCGTAACGATCAACTTACGCTGGAATGGCGTTTTCTTCGGTTTGTCGAGTTGCAAACCGAAAAAATAATCCGCCACCGTGGAAAAAAGCATAATGATGATATAGACTGGCTCACCCCATGCATAGAACACCAAGCTCGTTAAGAATAAAATACAATTTCTCATTCGTCTCGGCGAGCAATAGTAAAGTATTAAAACAACCGGTAAGAAGAAAAATAAAAACAGTAGGCTGCTAAATACCATAGCTTATTTTTCAAAGAAGCTATGGTATATTTTCACAATCTCATCCGCTTGATCAGAAATAACAAATAATACATACTTTCCTTTTGTCACAACTTTATAGTTTTTCGCATTCTCATATTGATCTGGAAGGTAAGTTTCAAATTGTTTTTGCACAGCCTCTGCTCTTGCTTTTACGGCATCTTCTACCTCAGCAACATCTTTTTCATCCTTCACTTTAAAAATAGCTATTTCATTTGTCTTAATATTCATCATTGGAATTCTAATAGACAATTCCTCAATCTTGTCCGTATTCAGAGTATAAAAATCCTTCACCTGGTCCGGTTGTAATTCCATAAGTGCTGGCTGCTCAACCATATCAAGCATTTTATCGATCATTTCCTTTGCCGATAATTCCGGCTCCTCATATTTCGCTGTCTTTTTTTCTTCCGATTGTCCGCACGCAGACACTACAATTGCCACCATCGCGACTAGCAGCATCGTTAAAAATTTGTTTTTCATTGTAAATTCTCCTCTTTCTTTCTATGGATTCAGGGATTAGACGTATGTCGCTTAAAAACGTTACAAGAAATTTTAAAAATAGTATGATTTGAGGAAAGTATGCTTCACGTTAAAACTTTTATGCTTATTTTACTTTCCAAAATTATGTTGATAGAAAGAGAGCGTCTATTATATATAGCGTGTACTACTAGCCATAATTTGGTATAGTAAATTCATTCTGTAATTGGAGGGACATCAATGAATATAGCAGCAATGATAAAGTTAACGGTTGCAATGGCTATTTTTGGATCGATTGGATTTTTTACGATACATACTGGCATCCCTGCTGTTGAGCTCGTTTTCATTCGCTGCATTTGTGCAACCCTATTTCTTGGCGGGATGTGGCTAATCGTTGGCGGGCATAAATCAGAAAAGTGGAATAAAAAGGAGATCGAAAAAACGCTCCTATGTGGGATTTTCCTCGTGCTTAATTGGGTGTTCTTATTTAAAGCCTTTGAGGAAATGTCAATCTCAATTGCCATTTCGATCTATAATCTGGCACCGATTTTCGTTCTTATTTTAGGTGTTGTGCTTCTTGCTGAAAAAATGTCCTTTGGCGCTATACTTGCAACGATTGTTTGCTTCATTGGAAGTATTTTAATTGTTGGATTAGAAAACTTTTCCTCATTTAATGATTTTGCGAGCTCAGGATTTGGGTGGGCATTGCTATCTGCTGTTTGCTATGCACTTACTGTATTTATTAGTAAAACGATTTCAGGGGTTTCCTCATACGCTTTAACATTTCTTCAAACGATTGTTGGGATCCTTATGCTGTTCCCATTTTGTGATTTTACAGTATTTGAGGGGCTCACGACTACGAACTGGCTTTACATTTTAGGGACAGGCATTATTCATACAGGCTTTGTTTATTATTTATTCTTCGATAGTATTCGTAATCTCTCTACAGTTGTAGTATCTGTTTTAGTATTTGTGGACCCTGTCGTCGCCATATTACTTGATGTGCTTATTCTTTCATTTAGTCCATCAATCGTGCAAATTGCCGGCATCCTGCTTATTTTTGGCAGCATCCTGTATACGGTCTACTATCCTACAAAAGTAAGCCATCGGTGAAAACATTCCGTTCTCACCGATTTCTTTTTAATATTTCGTTGATATAAATTTTACCTTCCAGCCATTCTCATTCACCATTCCCCACACAAAGATATTAGATTCACTGAAGGGATCTTTTACTCGTAGTTCATTTGAAGCTTTATCAAATTGTGCTGATTGTAATAAATAAGCATAATATTTGGCTTGCTGCTCCGTATATTGTGTTTTTATTTGCTCCATATAGCTGATAAAATGCTCATATGAAATAGACTCATTATATAAAGAATGTGCCACTTTATAGTCACCTTTGGACATGGCTAAAAGTTGCACTCGTGCAACCTGTAACGGGGGCACATCCTCCTCTAGTTCTTTTCCCGATTCCAGTTGTTCATACAACGCCCATTCATCACTCGACCAGTCAACTTCTACATCCATAATATGATAGCCGCGCACCTTCCCAAGAATTTGGCTCTTCGGGATTATACCACGCACCCCGTCACTGCCCCAATTATCAGGCATAACAAATACTTCATCTTTTCCTATTGTTCCGTAATGAATCGTTTCCTCGAAAGGGTAATTTACATCTCCGTTGACTTTTCCAGTTGTAAAATAAGAAGGAATATTATAATTGTTTATTAAAATAGTGCCTTCTGTAACAGTTATGTCATAAGAGTTATTACTAGAGTTAACTTCGATAATCCTTGTAATAGTTGGTCCATTCTCTCCCTCCACTAAAATGACATCTTCTACACTAAAATCATTGTTTGAATAATAGTCCGGATCAATCACTAACGAAAACTCGCTATATTCATTTCCACCGAGATTCATTGCATCTCCACTAAAACTCATCACATAATCATCACCTACTGGCTTATAAATTACTGGAACAAGTGTAGGAAATCCAAATGAAGAATCAAATATTCTTGTTTTCTTCCCGTCCTTTTCAGCAAAAACAGGTGTTCCATTAGAGTTTGCAATTCCGTACCAAAATGTTTTCCCTTTCACTTCGATTGTTTTCACTGCCTCGTCTCCAACATATAGTTGTTCCGAAGAGTCATCTAAAATACCACTAAAAATAGAGAAACCGTCCATTACTGAAGATGTCCATTTACGAGGATATTCATCATTTAATAGTGCACCCTCACCCGTTGAAGCTATCTTCCACTTCTTATCTTTATACTCCATATAATCTAGGCGCACAATCCCTTTATCTACAAGACTTATAATCAATGCATCATTCTTTTCTCGGAATGGCAGCTCTGTATGGATGACTTCTACCTTCGTTCCTTCCCATTTAGAAGTTATTTTTTCAAACTCTTCCTTCAGACTAGCAGTTGTATAAGCTGGAGATGTTTGAAAGCCATTTACTATAAAAAACAGGGCTATTATAGAGATACAAGCAACTAATGCAATGGGCAAAAGCTTGCGTGATTTTTGTGGTTGTTTTACTTGCTCAATTACCTCTTGCTTTTTTCTATTCGATAGACGAACATCTCCGAATACTTTGGCACGTTCCCTCTGAAATTTACTCATACCGTAACACCTCCCAGTCTCTTTCATTTAATCTGAGCTTTAACATTTCTCTGGCACGTTTGAGCCTTGTTTTCACAGTATTTTCGGATAGTCCAAGTAAACTTGCTATCCCGGCTGTCGTCAACTCTTCGTAATAGAATAGGATAATTGCTTCTCGGTATTTTAAAGGCAGCCCGAGTACTTGTTTTGTAAGCTCTGTCTCATCAAGTGCCCTCAGTATTTGGTTCTCTACAGTAAGCCCAGTAGAAGGTGCTTTGCCTAGTAAGAGTTGTGAAAATACCTGACTTTTCCCCTTCCAGCTTCGTAAATAGTCGTGACAAGTGTGTATCGTGATCTTTCCTAAATACGTTTTTAATGACGCCTCACCTTTAAACTGCTCATGATATCTAAAATATTTTATAAAGCTTTCTTGCACTATATCTTCAGCAGTTGCCCAGTTTTTCACATATAAATAACTAAGCTGCAATAAATAGCCGCTGTATGTATCCATTACTTCGTTCATTTCTTTTTCTACCAGCAAGCCGCCACCTCCTTTTTCACCGCATAGACGAATGAATCCCTAAAATAGTTTCATAAAATTTTTATTCAAGCAAAAAAGGACAATCGCTATGTGAAAAGCGATTGCCCTAGAGGGATTACTTCACTTGGATTTCTATTTTTCCCTTTAAAAAATTGGGGTAGTTATCAAAATATAGCTTTACGGGATTTTGTATTTGTGATGTATCAAAGGAGTATCCTGCTTCAATGCCCCCTTCAATTTCATGATACCACTGACCGTCCCCATAAAATTCTTTTCCAGTTGCATCAATTAGATGGTGGAAGGAAGCTGCTACATTAGCATTTTTTGTATACGTCGTTAGTACAACCTCTGATTCCTTCACCTCGATTAGTGGCGTAATCATCGCTGGTTTTGAAATGACTTCCTTCTTGTTAAAATCGACTTCAATATAATCCTGCCCTTTCTGTAAAGCCGTTACATCCTCAAGTACGAGCGTTAACTTTTTGGGCTCTCGGAAATAATTACTTTGCATGAAATACGAATATTCACCGTCCCTTAGCGAACCAAAGCCTATAACACCATTAGTAATTCGTCCCCACTCTTCGTTATGTTCATCTAGTAGCTTAATATTATTTTCTAAACTTAATATTTGCATTGAATTGCTTTCAGGCAATTCTATTTTAAGTTCTGCTCGAAGTGGTGAAATAAGCAGACGTTCAATCATCAGTTTTTGCCCTTCAAGACTCACTTCTTTATTCAGCTCATAGATTTTCGTTTCAGCAATCGGCTTTCTTAACGTAAAAGGGATTGAGAATGTAGTTTCCGCAGGATCATCAAATCCTATATCGAGCTGAAATTCTTTATTTGAATAATCCAATCCTTCCTTAGAAGTGACAATAATTTTGTCTTCGATGATTTTGGTTGGCTCTTTAACAGGCCAGCTATACATAAGTGCCCCCATTATCCCCTCGTCATTATGCATTAATTCTAGCTTTTTCGTTTCAAGCTTTGAAATATCATATGGGGCTTCCAATTTATATGAAAGAACCATACCCGATCCATCAGCAACAGCTCCTACTAGCGTTAAGGTTAAATTATTTTTAGTCTCGCTAATGCCCAGTTCCTCGTAATATTCAAACTCCAATATATCTATCATCCCTTTATCATAGGCAATCATCTCGACTAGTGGTGCAAAGCCGGGAATTTTTGCAATAGCTTGAGCAAATGCAGGGGATACACGAATTGAAGTGACAAATACAAGCATTAACGTCGCGACAAGTACTACACTTTGAATTGTACGGCGTTTCTTTTTCCGTTCTCTTTGAATTTGAGTTAACGCTAATTGTTTACGCTCTCGCAGCGCTTCTTTCGGGACTTCAATTTTTTCTAGTGCCTTTTCTAATTCTTCGAAATCTTGAAATTTAGTCATTTACAATTCCCCCCTTTGCCCTACTATGGAGCGTAATCTTTTTAACGCGCTATGGACACGAGATTTCACAGTGCCTTCTGGGACATTTTGAAGCTTCGCAATTTCATTGTTTTGCAGCCCCTGAAAATATTTTAAATAGATGACCTCCTGCTCTCGCAACGGTAGTCCCTCAATAATTTGAAGAATTTCAATGTCCGTATCTAGTGTTGCTTCGCCTTCTAGCCTGTCGGTAAATGGGACGTCTTTCCTTTTTTTATTCATATCATGACAAATATTTAAGAGCACACGCATAAGCCATGTTCGTACATATTGTGGTTCCTTTACTGTATGTAGCTTTTTTAATGTACAATACGTTAGCTCCTGCATTGCATCGAGTGCATCATGCTCATTTTTTAAGTATGCATAGGCCGTTCTATATAGTGTATCCTCATAAAAATCAAGTAATTGGAGAATAGCATTTTCATCCCGGGCAATTGCTCTCTTGATTATTTTTTCGTCCATCCCGAACACCTCTTTTCTATCCCTTTACATATTAGACTGTAAAAATCCCAACTTCGTTCAAATTTTCTTCTCCAACATTTAAGAGGCACAAACATAGTTTTGTTGGCACTGCTTATTGTACGAAGTCTTGTATGTTAAAAATATGATGCCTTTTAAAATCTTGAAGTATCGGAGCGGGTAATAGATTTTTCAGCTCGGCCTTTGTCGCCCATTTATATTGACTATGCTCATCAGATAAAACGATGTCTTCCTTCTCACTCTGACATAAATAGACTAGCAGCACTATTTGACGATGTGCCGAAGTATAGAATGTTGATGAGTACAATAGTTTGTTTACAGTAACTTCTAAACAGACTTCCTCTAAAAACTCTCGCTGCAGGGCTTCTTCAAGCGTTTCACCAAATTGCAAATTGCCACCAATTGATTCCCACGTTCCTGCACCAAATTCATCATCAGGAGCCCGTTGTACAATAAGCAGCCGCCCCTTATTAAAAACGAGACCTTTTACAACAACGCTAATTATTTTTCCTTCTTTTGAATCTCCTGTTATAGTCATAATTTCCTTCTCCTCTTCATATCTCTAATATAATAAATAATTTGCATCTTTTCTGAAAATATCATAATCATATTTTGACAAAGTTTAGCTCTTTTTTAAATATAATTGAAACTATTTCGAGTAGGAGGCAATTTTTATGAAAATATTCACCGATAGCAGTTGTGACTTGCCGAAAGAATACTATAGCGAAAATAGGATTACGCTATTCCCCTTTCATGTACATTTAAATGGCCAAGACTATGAGGATGTTTTTGGTATTGATGCGAGGCAAATCTACGAAGCGATGGAACAGGGTGCTAGAGCAAAAACTTCACAATTGTCTCCTGAAGTATTTTTAACGCACTTTGGTCAATTAGGAAAGGAAAATGAAGAAGGAATTTATATTTCAATTTCATCCGAATTTTCTGGAACATATAATACCGCTGTCATGATTCATAAGCAATTGCTTGAAAGCGATCCCGACCTAAAACTAACGATTATCGATTCAAAATGTGCTTCACTAGGACAAGGGCTTTTAGTCAAAAAGGCTGTAGCTCTTCGTGATGAGGGTATTCCGTATGAGAAAATTATAGAAGCGATAATCGAAATGTCCGAGAGTATGGAGCATCTTTTTACGGTAGGAAATTTAGATTACTTAGCTAGGGGTGGTCGTCTCTCAAGAACGAGTGCTTTTTTTGGAGGATTACTCAATATAAAGCCTATTTTAAATATAGAGAATGGCAAGCTTGTGCCTCTAGAAAAAATACGAGGACATAGAAAAGCGATTTCTCGCATGATTGATATAATGGAGCAACGAGGTGGAGATTTTTCAAATAAAATTATTGGTCTTTCACATAGTAATGATGAAAAGCTGTTATCGGATGTGAAACAAGCGATTGAAAATAGATTTTTGCCAAAAGGCTTTGACATTACACAAATTGGCTCAGCAATTGGATCACATGTTGGTTCTGGTACGGTCGCTATTTTCTTTACGAATGCGGATTATCAGGATTAAAAAAGGATTCGGGCGACAGAACCCGAATCCTTTTTCTCTATTATGAATCAAAATTAATTCAATCTCGATTCTGTCATTTGCTTCCAAACAGAGCCCTTTGCTTCCTCACCTTGTTCAATACGGGCGATTGCCATTTTCACCTGCAGCTTTACTTCAAATTCTGCATCGTTTGCTGCCTCATGTAATGCTGAAAGAGCTTGTTCTGTACCTGTTTCATATAAATACATCGCCGCGCGCCATCTTACTAGCTTATTTTTATCCTTTAGCGCCTCTATCATTGCCTGCTCGAATTCTGGTAAGCCTAAATCGCTCATGCAATCTCCGGCAGTCCTACGAACAGCTGCACTTTTGTCTTTTAGCGCCTTTGTTAAAGCTGGTACTACTGCTACATCCTCAATCATCCCTAAATACACAGTAGCTAAACGGCGAATAGCCATTTGCTCATCATCCAGTGCCAATGTTAAAACGGGAATATCGTCCAACTCCGGCTCTGGCATTTGATCTAGCAGTTGGAATCGCTGCTGCCAATCCTGTACTGAAAACCCCTCGATCGTCAGTTTTTGACGCTCCTTTGGAATCACCTTTTTCTGAGAATTTGCTGCTTCCACAATGTGTGTAATACGCTCCTCTGGGTACGTTGCTTCCACCTCTTGTAAAACAGCCTGTGCAATTTCTTCTTTTTCTCCGTAGCGAATTCCGTAATCTACCCATTTTCGTTGGTAAATATAGTTTTCATCCGCTTCCTTTACTTGAATAGCATGAAACGCCTCTGTATAGCGATTCCCCGTCGAAATGCGAATTTCTGAAGAATTATCAAACACTTTAATTTGGAGCGGAACGCCTTTAAATATTTGTACATGTACGTATACTTCACCAAAATGGTCATCTGCCTCTTTTTCAACCTGTGATACTTCACCCTGTTCCCCTAAGGCGATACGAATACTCGATAAAATATTTTCCCAAGGGTATTTCGCATTTCGCTCAACGGCTAAAAAGTTCGATACATGATAGATTCCTTTTACACCTTCAACTGAGAAAATCGCTCTAATATCCTTTGGTGCTTCGGTAATATTGTCCTTCGTATAGTTGAAGCTTTTGCCAAACGGAAGGTCCTGATTAATGATAATCTTCATCGAGTTTGGACTTGGTGTTGGTTCAATTGATAATATTTTCACAGTATCTCTCCTATCCGTTTACAATTTCCTCTAAATAACTCCAGCGCTCGATTAAATGCTCATACTCGGCATTTAACTCTTCCAGCTTTGCTGTAAGTTCTTGTAGCTTTGTGAAATCTGCGCCCGCTGTAGAAATGCCTTCTTCCGTTTGTGTGATTGCCTCTTCTACTTGGGCAATCTTATCCCCAATTGTTTCCCATTCCTTTTGTTCCTTGAAGCTTAATCTTTTCTTTTCAGCCTTTGATTTTTCTTGCTTCGGCTTGTCCTGCTTTACTTCTTTTACTTCTTCTTTCACTCGCTGTTCTTTCTTCGCTAAGTAGTCCGTATAAATGTCTAAGCTTTCCTCAACTTGACCTTTACCATCTAGTATCCAAAGCTTTTTCGCAATACGATCCAAGAAGAAGCGATCGTGGGAAATTGTAATAACAACCCCTGGGAAACTCTCGATAAAATCCTCTAGAACACCGAGCGTTTCTATATCTAAATCGTTCGTCGGCTCATCCAATAAAAGAACATTCGGCTGCTCCATCAATAACCGTAATAGATGCAATCTTTTACGCTCTCCACCTGATAATTTACTAATAGGTGTGCCATGCGTATGTAACGGGAAAAGGAAACGCTCTAGCATTTGGGCTGCAGAATAACGCACGCCTTCTCCATCCGTAATATCATTAGATGCCTCGCGAATATATTCAATCATCCGTTCATTTTCATTCATTTTAGGCGGTGTCTGCTTAAAGTGTAAACGTTTTACAGTTGAGCCAACAAGTACTTCACCTTCGTCTGGCTCTAGCTCTCCAGCTAAAATATTCATCAGCGTTGATTTACCATAACCATTTCCGCCAATAATCCCAATCCGGTCTCCTTGCTGAAGTAAGAACGCAAAATCCTTTAAAATAACACGATCACCGAAAGATTTTGAAATACTTTCCGCCTCTAATACTTTCCGACCAAGACGAGTTGTGGCAAGTGCTAGCTCTAGATTCCCGTCATCCTGCGAACGATCAATTTGTTCGTCTAAATGCTCAAAACGCTGAATTCTAGCCTTTTGCTTTGTTGTTCTTGCCTTTGCCCCACGACGAATCCATTTGAGCTCAGATCGATATCGGTTACGAAGCTTTGCCTGCGATGCGGCATTCATTTCCTCACGAATTGCACGAGCCTCTAAATAATCAGCATAATTACCCTTATGGCGATATAATGTACCGTCTGCCAATTCATAAATATGAGTGGCCATTTCATCTAAAAAGTAGCGATCATGTGTAATGAAAATAACAGCGCCCTTTAGTCGAGATACCATTTCCTGTAGCCATTCTGTCGATTCGACATCTAAATGGTTCGTCGGCTCGTCCAGCAAGTACAAATCGGCTGGCTCAATAAGTACCTTTGCAAGAGCGACACGCTTTTGCTGCCCGCCAGATAAATCGGTTACATTGGCATCAAACATATCGATGCCGAGCTTCGTTAGTGCCTGTTTTGCTAATGCATTCACATCCCATGCATTTTCAGCATCCATTCGCTGTTGTAGGGAAAATAATTTATTTTGCAGGCTTTCAGACTCTGGCTCTTTAGATAGGTCCGCAAGCACTCTCTCATACTCTCGGTTCAACTGTAGACTTGGAGCATCTCCACTAAACACCGCCTGCAACACCGTTTCCCCATCTGTAAAAGTTGGATCCTGCTCTAAATAAGCAATACGATATTTATTGGGGCAATCCATACTAATCGTATCTGCCTCCTGTACTCCGGCGAGAATCGAAAGTAAGGTAGACTTTCCGGTACCATTTATTCCGATTAAACCAGCACGTTCTCCTTCATAAATTGTAAATTCAATATGTTGAAATAGCGTTTTATCGCCCACTGTTTTTGTTAAATTTGATAAGATTAAATGACTCATTAGAACACGTCTCTTTCAATTATTAGCTAGTAATGCTTATAAAATGCATATCAGCTCTAATAGCTTATAGTTTCAATTATAGTTGATTTGTCGTGTGAATGCACTTTGATGAACTAGAATAAGTCGATTTAAGTCGAAAAAAGCTCTCCATAATGATCGGAGGCTTTCTTCAAATGGACTATTCATTTGAATTGAGTGAATCCACACTTTTATTTTTTAATGGATCAGTATCCAGGATTAGTTCACAAACACAGTGCTCAAATTGCTCATGCAAGGCTCTATTGATTGCAGTTGTTGCTTTAGTTAATGCGGCAACCTCCAAAAATTCTTTTTGCACCTGAAAATAAACGACTACCCACATTCGACGTCCCGTTCGTGTTACATCATAAAAGGTTGGCTCTATCTTCCACTCCGATAAAATAGTTCCACATATATCCTTCACCGTTTCCATTGTTTCTGTTTCTGGTGAGAATAAAAATAAATCCTTAATAGCTCTAAATAACATTTTAATTACTTCTGGTAACATGAAAATTATAATAAGAAGTGCAATAATTTGGTCAAAATAAGGGGATAAGATTTCTAGTTTAGTTCCTTCGAAAAAAGTAGAGGCAAAGAATGCTGCTCCCATACCTAAACTGTAAGCAACATCAATTTTCCAGCCATAAATTTCGACATCAATAATTGGAGAAGAAATAGAACGATTCAACCGTTGCATCGCTACTAGTACTAGTAGGCTGGCCAAGGCGATGATAAATTGAATAACGGAAATTAAACCACCATCAACAAGATTACCTCCTGAAAGGGCGATTTCCACACTTTTCGCAGATAAGCCTATCGTTACAGAAAGCATCATAAACCCTTTAATAATAACTAAAAAGGATTCTATTTGGGCATATCCAAAAGGGCGTTTTTCTGAAATAGGTCGGTAAAAAAGAGGCATCAGAAACAAGGTTAATCCAAGCATTAGTAATTCAGAGGCATCATAGGCAGCATCCATTAATACAGATTGTGAGCCAGTATAGATGGCCGCAAAAAATTCAAAAATAACAAAACAAATTCCGGTCCATAGTGATAATAGTATAATTTTCTTTTCTATCTTTTCATGCTTTTGCATATTTTCTATTTCTCATTTGTTGTGTTTTTCATAATCATTAAAAATAAGAAAATTAACCTCCCTATAGTCATCATAATTCATCTTGATGTGTTAATAAAATGATATGCTTAAAAAATAAAAAGAACGGGAATGCCCTTACAATTAGGCTTTCCCGTTCTTTTCGTTTTTTAGCTGCTCTAAAAAGGATAGCATAAATGCATGTCTACCTTCTGCCATTTCCTTTCCTTTCTCTGTCACCATGAGGTCCTTTAAAAGGAGTAGCTTCTCGTAGAAATGTGTCACAGATGCCGTTGATTTAGTTCGGTATTCCTCAACAGTCATCGATACTCGAGCTTCCTCTTCTTGATCATACAATTTACGCCCCTTTGCCCCACCATAAGCAAACGTCCGCGCAATCCCAACGGCACCAATGGCATCTAAACGGTCAGCATCACGAACGATTTTTGCTTCAATCGTCTTCGCTTCTAGCTCATTGCCACCGTTAAATGAAACCGAAGCAATTATATCTTGTATATGCATTCGTTCCTCATCAGGTAGAGCTAGCTCATTTAAAATTCTTTCTTCAGCGTCCTTATTTTGTGCATATTTTGCATCACTTACATCATGTAGGAGCACAGCTAGCCCTACAATTTCTGCATTGGCAGTCGGCTCGGTCCTCAGTATTGCTTGTGCATTTTGATACACCCGTTCGATATGCTGAAAATCATGACTAGCATCCATTCCGTCATAGATTTCTTTTACTAAAGCGATGCATTTCTCAATCGTTTTCATCGTTTTCATCCTTCTCATTGCTTTTTATGTACGTACGTTAATTTCAAATTTTCATCAAAAAATCAGAACACTACAAAGATAAATGACCATCATTCATATGGTTACGCTACAGGCTAACCTTTTCGCGGGCAAGCACCGAGCTACTGCTCTTGTTGCTGACGCTTCGCTTGATTTTCTCGTTGGAGTCGCCGCCCTCCGCTCCAATAAAATGTTCGTAATTCTTCTTGGAAACACTTTTTATGACATTGGCTCGAGTATTTATCTTATCATATATTAAAAATGGGTACTCAATGAAGTTTTTTTAATTGCGCACCCAAGGAAAGATAATTGTTGGTTTCAACTAAAGTTTGATCATATTATGGGGCGAAACGTTGATTGCTTACATTTCTTTCCGTGGGATTCTATTCTACTAATAATTCCGTTATTTTCCTATCTAGATTTTTAAGCGCCAATATCGAATTACCCTGAATGATGCCTGTATCTACAAAACCAAATGAAGCGTATAATGTTCTAGCTTTGACATTACTTTTATGGTAAAAGAGTGTTACAAATTCTGCTTCTCCATCTGGCATAGCTTCAATATCCATCAACATTTTTTCAAAGGCAAGCTTGCCATATCCTTTCCCCTGGTAACTCTCCCCTATCATAATATGCCAAATAAAATAGCTCTTTTTCCCGTAAAAAACTTCATGTTCAAATGATTCATGATCCAAGGTATCATAAATGTACATCAAAAATCCAACCGCAACATCATCAGCATAAATAGCAAGAGGAGTCGCTGGTATCCCTTCACCGTTCAACATATGAGCATCTGCAAAGCTTCTAAGGTTAGTAGTTTCTATTAAGACTTCCTGGTTTTCTTCCACCTCAAGTGCTATTACTTCCTCTATGTTATCCCCTGTTATTTTTCGTAATTCAATCATTTTTTATCTCTCCTAAGACAAGTCACTTTCACATATGGTCTAAAACATTCCGAAAATCATTTCTATTATCTCTAAAATAAGGTACAAAAAATATTCATATAGTAGCATACCTTTTTACAAATTATCGAGCTTTATTTTAAATCTACAACTTTGATTTTTTTAGGTCTATCATGCTATTTTTCTTCCAAACATAGCAATTTATAATAAGTAATAATCATTGTCACCAAGCCGATAAAGAGGCAAATACCGCCTACTACTAAAAAATTGTTGATTGTACCCTCTAATCGAATGGTATATGAAACACTATCAATAACACCCGCATTTCCTCTCCGCCACATATCTGTCAAGCCAGTACCTATTTCAACACCAAAAACGAAAAGGAAAATACTGATAAGTGTTAGTGCAACCCCAATTGTCATCATCTTCATTAACTTTTCTTTATTCATTTACTTCCTCCCATTAAAATCCACTCGATTTATTTATTTTCACTAAGGAAAACATATAAAAGATAACTGTCAGCAATATAATAATAGGCACACCCTGGTACCAATCCGCACCAACTTGTTGTACAGTTATCCCAGCAAAGACAAATTGGAATGGATCTACCCAAGATTTTGCGGGGATTGGCATCGCCTGTAGTGTAAAAAAACCTCCAATTAGGATAATTGCTTGTATTAGCAAGGTAACAATTGAATTCTTAACAAAAAGACTAATTAATAAGCAAAGCGAGAATACAAATAGTACGATACTTGTTGTACATAGCAGACTCCATTGCATATATTCAGCGATTGAAATAAAAGAGATTCCTTTTTCATTTTCCATAAAGACTGGATATGAAAAGGTACCGGTTGTTCCAATTAAAGTTCCTGCTATCCACGTCATCACGTAAATGGAAACGGTAACTAATAAATAGGTCACAACTGCACTTGCCCATTTTGCATGGAGAATGGAAGATTTTTTTATCGGCAGCGTATATAAGAGACGAATACTACCTTGTTCATACTCCATCGATATCATATCGCCAACCAATAGCAGAAGAATTAATAGGGCACCAACATTTACAAACAAGTCGGTTATCCCCTTCATGAAGTTAGGCAGAGCTATGCTATAGTTTTCTGAATTTGGTTGAATCCCTTGCGAAAGTAATCGTTCATTAAATGCAAGCGTTTGCTGCATCTCTTTCGATTTTATTGAAAATTCTCCGTTAGCTTCCTTATAGGAGATCATTGACGTTAAAAAAGCATTTTCTTTTTGCAGACGCATTTGCCAATCGTCTGATTTGATAAGGGGCTTCCACTCATACAATGCATTTAAAGCAGTTGCGAGATGATTAATCCTCTCTTTAATTTCAGCATTTTCAGGTGATTGATTAAGAGCTCTTAACATGCTTTGTGCTTCCTGTGTATATTCAATCACTCCCCTTTCTTGTTCTTCTAACACCAAATCCTGGAATGCTACATTGCGGAAATAAAGCCCAATAATGAAAGCAAATAACAACAACATAGTATATGAAAAGCGTTTGCCTAATAAGATTTTCTTTAGCTCAAAAATGAAAAGTCTCATAATTTCAGCTCACTTTCAAACAGCTCCATGTATCGTTTCTCAGCACCAATTTTTCTGTTTTCAATATGAGAGATTTGTATCCCATTTTGATTAAGCTCATCAATCGCTCGTTGTAGAGGCAACGAAGCTTCACTAAATGTCATTTTATCTTCCTGATACTCTAAAGCCAGGCCAGCCGATTTAAAAACTTCATTTGCTTTCGTCGGATCTGACACAGTAAGCGTATAATGCGGAATGTTTAAATCCTTTAAAGATTCCTCTAAAATTTCTCCATCCTTCATGAAAAAAATCGTATTTGTCATCTTATCAATTTCATCAAGATTATGGGAAGAAATAATAATTGTAGTCCCTTTAGCATGTAAGTCCAACAAAATATTGCGCATATGAATGGCACTCGTCGGATCGAGTCCATTTATCGGTTCATCAAGTAAGACGAGTTTCGGATTATTAAGTACAGCCATCGCAAGCAGTAAATGCTGCTTCATACCGAGGGAATAACTACGAACTCTCTTCTTTGCATAACTCGTCATGCCAATGTATTCTGCTACTTCCTTTGCTTTTTTCACAGGTAGCTTTTGTGCATAGCAAATAAATTTAAGATGATCTTCCCCCGTAAGATCACCATATAACACACGATTATCTTGCAGGTAGGAGACTTCATAAAAGAGCGTCGGATCCTTATAGCTCTTTCCTAGTATCGTCACTACCCCTTCTTGAAACGGTAATAAATTCATTAAGCAATTGAGCATCGTCGTCTTTCCGGATCCATTTGGCCCAACAAGTGCAACAATTTTAGGTTGGTCAATTTGAAATGTAATATTTTTTAATACTTCTTGTTTCTTATATTGTTTTTTTAATCCCTGCACATTAATAATCATACTCTCACCCCTTTTTTCAATTTCACTAACGCAACTGTTATAAGAAGAATTATGCTTGTACTCCATGCTAGGGATAAAATTCCTTGGTTATAGGTGAAAAGTGCGTTGTTTTTTTCAATTGCATACGCGCCATTTACAATCGGATATGCCTCGATATAATTGAACGGTATCCAATGTGCAAAGCTTAGTAGCATCGCCTGGTCCGTAAGCATTTGCCCAACAAAAATGACAATACTCGTTAATCCAATTGCTAGGATGGCTCGATTCGTTAGTAGAGAAAATAAAAACAATAGTGAAAATACAAGAGCTAAAACAAGTAAGAACATAACAGAGGATTTTCCTAAAAATTCGGCAATCGTTAAAAAGGAATACGTTCGATCCGTTCCATATATGAGTATAGGATAATCCCAATCACCGATTCTATTAAATGCTAAGCCAAATCCTAGGCCGATTAGGGCAACGAATAGTATAGTAGCAGCAGATCCTACCATGACAAAAATACTCTTCGACAACCAAAATGATGTTCTTCGAATGGGTTGCGTACGTAACATATAGATTGGTCCGTTCCTGCCAAAGCCTTCTTTCGTTACTATATCAGCGAAAAGGAATAAGAAAAACAACAAACCCATTAGGCCAAATCCGTATTGAAATACATAATATATAAAGTGAAAGCCAGAGGAAGAATATTTTACGGATCCTTTATTGACCACTTTTTCTAATACAGGGTCTGAAAACTCTTGGTCATATAGGGTTAGCCAACTACCCCAGTGAGTAGGAAAAACTGGTTGAATTCCTCGTTCCTCCATCCACCTCATTTGATCCATATGAGAAAAAACAGTAAAAGGGGTATACCATGTGTAACTATTTTTCACATGAAGTAATTCCTTCCTCTTTGTTTCTTCCATATTTCCAATGTTCATCAGCTCTCCTTGCCAATATACAGCCCAATCCTCGTTCGTGAATCCTTCATGCATTAATTGATATGAACGATACTGTCGCTCTGAATTCTCGAACCTATGCTTCAGTTCCATACCCATAAATCCATCGCTCTCGTCGACTTCCTTTTGTGCAGCCTCATACTCAACTCTATTAAGCTCAAGATTGGATAGAATGAGTGTCTCTACCTCTTCCATTGGCATCTCTTTCTTATCGATGTAAAAATAATATCCACCAACCACTAGAAGCAATAGCAACAGTAAGATGAATGTAAAACGTGACCGTCTCATTTTTATAAAATCAAAACGCAATAACGGAAACATATCATCCCTCCTTTCCTTGCATATTAGCATAATTAACCGTATTTTTACATTTTATTGATTATATTCTAATTGTTAAATATAATGTGTTGTAAATGACAGGGGGAATGACTGTGAAAAAATTCATGTTAATGATAATGGCTAGTCTATTACTTGTGGGATGCCAGGATTCGCCGAAAGAAAAGGAAACCGAGGTTGAGCCCTATGTAGATAATCGAACAGTCTATGAATCGAATAGTAAGCCAAGAGGCATTAGGTTAGACCTTGGCGAAAACAACATAGACACAACACCATCGTTTGTAGGTTTATTAGGCCATTGCTGGAATGAGGATATCAATCAATGTTTTTCTGAGTTAAACTACTCTCCAGAGGAAAAGATAAAAACCTATCAAAAATCGCAATTACCACCTAACACATCGATTAAAATTATTTTTGATTATGATCCAGCAAAAGAAAAAACATTACCATACCCAAATACACTTGAACTTTACCTGGTGAAAGATGATCAATATGCCCCTGTGCCTATTACCGATAATAGCTTTATTATCCCTTCTGAAAATGGAACTTACACTTATGTGGTAAAGTCAATTTATGATGACGAATTTAAAGGAATTGCATTCCACGGTTTTCAAATAATGGTTAGAGAGTAATCGAGGTTGAATAGTGGTGGTAGACGGAAGAGGATAAAAGGTGATCGATTGAGAAAAAACATATTACTTTTTGCAGCTAGTCTAATACTATTGTATATTGTTATAGTTTTTATGCCAGATTATACTGGTAATGAGTTCCCGTTTTTAACAGATCTTTTAACGTTCATTGTTTTTTTACCAGCCTATTATTTATACTTTACTGGGATTATTCCTTTTTTATTATTTCGTTTATTGAAAAAATCCTCAATAAGCACATATTTAAATGGGATTTTTATTTTAAGCGCGTTTTTATATGCCATAAACAGCTATTTAACTTTTGTTTCGATACCGATAAGACTATTCGTTCACCTTTTAACAACATTTCCTGTACTGATTTTTTGGGCTGTAGTCATTAATGTTGTCACTATAAAAAATCAAAATTTGCTTATTAAAGCTAAATAACCGAGAAAAAAATGCACCACTAATCTATGATTAGGGTGCATTTTACCTTATAACCTCCCTCTATAAATATTGATATATCAAGGGTTTGACCTGTTTTTATTAGTTCGA
>NZ_JBAFWZ010000032.1:0-30768 GCF_036662795.1 Lysinibacillus sp. 54212 | reverse complement strand
CCGGTCCCATCCGCACAAAAGAAGCGCCTATCCGAACAAAAGGGTTCCATCCGCACAAAAGCGAGGCGTATCCGCACAAAAGAAGTGGCTATCGGAACAAAAGCCGGTCCCATCCGCACAAAAGAAGCGCCTATCCGAACAAAAGGGTTCCATCCGCATAAAAGCGAGGCGTATCCGAACAAAAGGAGCAGCCATCCGCACAAAAGCAGGACCCATCCGCACAAAAGGTGACCCATCCGAACAAAAGCCAGCCCTATCCGCACAAAAGCCGACCGTATCCGCACAAAAGAAGTGGCTATCCGCACAAAAGGAAGCCAACCGAACAAAAGAAGTGCCTATCCGCACAAAAGCGGACCCATCCGAACAAAAGGAAGCCATCCGCACAAAAGCGAGGCCTATCCGAACAAAAGAAGCGCCTATCCGAACAAAAGCCAGTCCCATCCGCACAAAAGCAGGAGCCATCCGAACAAAAGAAGCGCCTATCCGAACAAAAGGGTCCCATCCGCACAAAAGCAGGAGCTATCCGAACAAAAGAGAAGCGTATCCGCACAAAAGTGCCCCATCCGCACAAAAGGTGACCCATCAAGCAAAAGCAGCCACATCCGCACAAAAGAAGCGCCTATCCGAACAAAAGCCAGCCCCATCCCAACAAAAGAAATTTTCAAGATTGCTAGAACGTGTGGTTTTTAAGATCAAAAAACCACACGCTCTCAATTAATAGAACGTGTGGAGTCATTTAATATCTCATAAATAGCAGAATATCCTGCCAAGTAATTTCGCCAACCTTTTCCCACTCAAATTTTTTCATTGGCAGCGGGAGGAAGGTAGGGGCATATATATTTTTAAGCTTATTATCTAATATATATGTGTGCTCATCGAAAGCAGCAGTGAAAACTGTTACATCATATTGAGGTAGCTGCTTTTTCTTTACCTTTTTTAGTGGATTAATAAGTGATGCACCTTGAGTTGTTTGGGCATCGTCACCTTGGGCTGCTTCGGATGCATTCTCTTCACCCTGCGCTTCATCCTCAGCATCGACCGAACCAATGTCTTCATCGGCATCATCCGAACCAGTTTCATCTACTAGCTCAGTGTCTCCGTTCGAATCTTCTTCACCCGTCAATTCCACATCCTCAAATTCAGCTACAAAATCTGCATCTTCCGAGAAGTCAGTCTCATTGTATTCATCAGCAAAGTCGTCCTCTCCCGTGAAACCCGCATCTTCAGTATCATCAGCAAGGGCATCCTCTTCCTCACTAGACAAGGAAGCTTCACTACTATCTTCATCAAAGGCCACTTCATCGTCTGCATTGTTCCCATCCGAAGCCTTGTTTTTCTTCTTAGCTCTTGTTGCTAAACTGTCCTTTTTCTTAAATTCGACAGTAATCGGCACTAGTCTTGTTTTACCGTCGTATCCTAGCGTATAAACATGAGTTTTGCCGATATTGGGGATTTCCTGGGAAATGACCCAATCAGATTTCACTTTATAGCTTTCGACAATTTCCTTCGTCGTTATTGTTGAATCGACAACAAGTCCGTATGGGTAATCAAGCAAAAGCTCGTAAGGTTGAATGCGAATTTCATAAATAGTTTTCGAATCATCGACCTTTTCATTTTTCTCTAATTCATGGAACCATAGGGATTGCCGGGCAGGAATTGCCTGTTTTTCAATTACAATTCCCTCGACAGTTTGTTCGTTTTCCTCTCCGGCATGAATGGTAATTACGGCATCCTGTTCAACTTGAACTCTTTGCCATTGATCCTCCGTCACATAGGCAACGATACTTTTTTCAGTAGCATAAATGACAAATGTAATGGTGTCACCTTGTTCGGTAATGTCTCCAATCACACCATCAATCGGGCTAGCTAAAACATCGTTTGTCTCTAGTTGTGTAATAAGACCATCTATTATTTCAATTTCCCTTTCGACTTCGGCGATTTTTTCACCTAGTCGAGCAATAGCTTCAGCAGGGTATGTTTGCTCATGAACCTCTAGCCCTAAAGTGATACTTAATAAGTCGTTTATCTTCTCTGAATCTATTGTTGAGGCTGGCTTAGACGATTTTACGTCATCCTCAATATCATCCAGCAGGTCCTCGAGTGTATCTAATTCTGTCTCGTAAGCCTCTTTCTCAACCTCTAAGCGTAAAATTTCTTTTTGGGCGTCATCCTGCTTGTACACCCCTAGCTCCTCGTTTGCACTAATAAGCTGTCCTCGTTTTACACTAACCTCAGTAAGCGATTTTACATCAGCCGAAACTCGAACCTCATTATTAGTAGCCAAAATGCCCTCTTTATTGAGCTTTTCAACATTAGTCCCTTTTACAGCTTCTTGGAAACTACTAATATAGTATTTTTTTGTGATTTTACTATCCTCATTAAATAACAGGTAAGCATTGATTATGACTAAACTCATCAAGAGTAAGCCAGCTAGTCTGACCCAAATTCTTTTCGACATTAGTTCGCCCCCCTTGTTAGCCAGTTAAAAACAGGAAGAATACTAATTGCTGCGACAATCAGTGCCAGAATGATTTGAATCACAATGATTTTTGCCATTAACACTTTACGGTTGCCTTCATCCCATTGCGATAAAAATCGATATTGAACCCATATTGTAGCAACCGTTGCGACTGTTAATTGATTGACAAAATACAATAAATAATCATGCTGAACGAATTGGAAAAGTGTTGGTGCTAGCGAAAAGAATGTGTAGGGCGTTGCATAGCCAACAATGATAAATGCGATAAAAGTTAAAGCCTTTTCCACTACTATGAAAGAAATAACATAAAGCTGGACCTTCCTAATCCATTTGAAGGGCAACTCTGTTAATAAATGCAGGAAATACGCTACAGCAAAATAGTGGAAGAGGAAAAATCCAATTGCCCACAATACTGAGCTCCCTAGCGAAATATAGCGTGCAAATATGTAGCGGTCATCTAAACCTGTTGCAAAAAGTGTTGTTAATGCTGATGTATTCATTCCCCAAATATTTCGTAGTGCAAAGAGTAAAAGGGCAGAAAAGAATACGAGCCAAAAGCTACGTCGGTACCCTCGTATTTTTTCATATTCATCCTTGTGCTCGAGTGCATACGTTAATGAGGAAGGATTAAGAAGCGAATGCCAAAATTTAAATTGAAATACCATAAATACCCACCCTTTCAAGCCTCATTTTACCATTATAGTACAAATACATTGTGAAGGAATACTGAATCGTTACTAATGTAAGAAAATAGTTCAAAGTGCCAATCTAGAAGTTAGCAAAACGTTCAAATCTTGTGGACGGAGAAGCATCGACAAGAGTACTTTATAAAACGTATACTAGAGAGAAGAATAGAAGATTTTAGGAGGATTGGAAATGAATAAAAAAACGTCTAGACAAAAATTTGCTATAGCCTCAGCAATAGGCGTGATGACTGTTGCTTTTGTAGCAGAAGTGCCTACTGAAGCAGCAAGCATTCCGTTCACGGATGTCCCCATTCAAAGCTATTATTATGAGCCAATCATTCTATTGTATAATCAAGGCATAATTGAAGGGAGAACAGCTACACAATTTAAGCCTGGACAAGAGGCTACTCGTGCTGAAGCCGCATTGTTTATTGCAAATGCCCTAGAGCTTGATACGGTAAATGTAAAGGATCCTGGGTTTAAAGATGTTCCGACATCGAGCAAATATTATGGGGCGATTGCTGCACTATATGAGAAAGGTATAATTCACGGGAAAAGCCCGACAATGTTTGATCCCAATGGAACCTTAACACGTTCTCACATTGCAAAAATGATCGTTCTCTCTTTTGAATTTGAAATGTCGAGCGCCTCTACTACGAAGTTTACCGATGTCAATAAGCTACAAAATGTAAATGAAAGGCGCTATATCCAAACGTTAGTGCAGAATGATATTACGAAAGGGACTTCTAACACTACATTTAGTCCGAACAATACTGTTACAAGAGGTCAGCTAACAACTTTTTTACATAAAGCTCTCCTTGCGAAAGGTGAAGATTTTGAATTAGTCGATGTACAGTAATTAGGACATTCCTCACAAAATATATATTTTCAATAGAAACTACCGTATCTAATAGGTGATAGGTAGTTTTTTATTTTTGAAAATAACGGTTATCGTGTATTTTTGTTATCTTTTCCTGAAGGGGTAGAAAAAAATAGCAGAATACCGATAAACTGTTTAGAAGACTGTATAAAAATGATGGATTTATGGGTATAGAAAGGGTGATCTACATGAAAAAGCAAGTACGAATTAGCGTATTAACAGGATTACTTTTAGCACCAGGGGCTATCGTGAGTGCAAATGAAAACGTAAACCCTGCCACAATTGAAAAAGAGGATAAAAGTAACATTCCATACAACACACTAGCGGATTTAGATGTAGACCAAATTCGTTTACAAGAAATTATGGACTTGAATGAAAAGAGCGCGCTGACAAATATTGAAGTTTATTATGATTTATTAAACGATTTGGATTATAACAACAAATTAACCCCTGATGAATATGCATTACTAACTGCTAAGTTAGATTATTTAAATGCATTAAAGGATTTAAAAAGCCAAGCAGCGGGTTTAACAAATTCTATTTCTTTATTAAAATTGACAAACCCAGATTTACTCGTTTCAGTGCCGAGTATGCAGGGGAAATACGAAACTTTAGTCCAATCCTTTAAAGGAGTAAGAGCGGATTTAGACTTAGCTGTCAATGATTATAGCAGCTATTCTACGCCAGATTTTGAGCAAAAAGCATTCTCAACAATGCTCGACTATTTAAAGGATATCGAAGGCTTTGAAAAGGAATATATTAAAAATGCCTCGACTTTAAAAACATATATTGAAGATATTAAAAAGCCTCAAAAATTTATTTATGGATCTGATGGTACAACTTCCGCAGATGGCTATATTGAAAGACTATTAAAATTCAACGGAGTTTCTAAGGACAAAATATTAGAATTTAAAGACCTAGTCGCTGAGTTGAATGGCGAATATGCTAGTCGTCTTACAGCGAATGAGAAGAAAATTGTCGATTCGCACCTGCTGTCAAATGGTGTAACCGTGACCGCTCTAATGAAATCTGCACAGGTTGATATAAAGGCGGCAGAGGCTTTAGACGCTCAAATCGCTACGATTGCAACAACAGAGTTTAAAACAGCTGCTACATTTTCTTCTAAAATAAAGGCCATCAATCTGGCATACAGCAAGCTAAATACGCGTCAAAAGGATTTAGCTGAGAAGTATAGTTTAGTTCTAGGGGATGCTACTAAAAAAGATGGCTATCAGCATGCATTAAATGTTGTAGATAGAATTACAGCACTAAAGGCTAGTTCAACGGATGCTTATCGAAATGCTGTCGAGGCTGTAGAGGATGCTTATGCAGAATTAGATGCAAGCATGCAAAAATATGTCCTCAACCTTAACTTATTAGCAACAGCACGTACGGATATAGATGCTGCAATTCCTGTTGAAAATGACATTCAAAATATTAAAACAGCAGAGGATGTTAAAGCTGCTCGTGCAGCATATAACTCCTTATCATCAAATCAGAAAAAATTAGTTCAAAATTATAGCGACCTGCAGGCATGGGAAAAGACAGCAAGCAATAGCTTAAGAGTGATCGATCAAATTAATAAAATTAAAATTGAAAATAAAAAGACGTTTGAAACGACTGTAACAAGTGCAGAAAAAGCCTATGAAAAATTAGGTACTGAAAATGAAAAACAACTCGTTTCCAACTCTACTCGTCTACAATATTTATTGCCGTTTGCAAAGGTCACGGGTACTTTCTACAATTTAAAATCAACTGCTACAGATTATAAGAAGCAGGTGAAGGATCTTCTTGTTGCACTAGAAGCGCTAACAGTTGACACAAATGCAAGTGAAGCAGATGCAGCCTCACTAACGAAGCTGAAAGAAGAACTGAAGCTTTCTGTGACGGGTTTAGAAAATCAATTAGATGTAGCAGAGGTCGTTATAAATTTAATTAATGAAGCAGCAAAAGAAACATTAACTGGCAGTGCAAAGCTTCAGGCGATATTAGATGCACGTGCAGCTTATAACAGCATGACAGATGCGCAGGCAAAAAAGCTTGTAACAAACTTAAAAACGCTAACAGACCTAGAGAGAACAGTTAGTCAGCCGGTAACAGTAACGAAGACGATTGAAGCAGTGGATCCAGAGCATTCAAGCTTTGCATCTAAGGCGAAATCGGCCATTACAGCATATGTTAGATTAACAGCTTCTCAAAAGAGCTATATTTCTGACGAAAATAAAAAACGTATTGAAGACTTTAAAATTTCGTTAGCCTTTATGGATCAAATTAAAGCGTTAACGCCTACAAAAGAAGGCTTTAAAACCCTTGTTGAAGAAGCCCGCTCAAAATATATTGAGCTTACGGGTGATAGTTCGCCTTTTGCGTCTACACTAAAGGACAAATTAAAGGATGCATTATCAATATATGAAAGTACAATTTCGGCTCACGAAAATGCCATTACAATTGGTAGCACATTAGTAGCGCGAATTGATTCGCTTAGCCTTTTAACAGGCACTGCCTTCTTAAAAGAAATTGAAGCAATCGAAGCTGCCTATGCATTATTACCAGCGGACGCAAAAAAGCAAGTAACAAACTATAAGAGTTTTACAACGTTGAAAAAAGATGGTACTACAGCATTGAAGGTTGTAGATTTAATCCGGGATGAGATGATCATTACGGTCAATGTAGCCCATAGAGATTATGCACGAAAAGTCGAAGCAGCACTAAAAGCGTATGACAGACTAACAGGTCGTCAAAAATCTTATGTGTACAATTATGATGCTGGCCTAAAGCCATATTTAAAAATCGCTGATATTGTCTCGCAAATTAATGCATTAAAGCCAACAAGTAGAACTTATTTAGAGGATGTTGCGCAAATTCGCATGCAGTATGAGCGTTTATCACAGATTGAACAAGGTTATTTAGCAGATATTCTTTATAAAATAGAAGCGGCTGAGTCTGGTTTAGCAACAGTAACCGAAGTAATGGATCTCATTGATGCTGCTGTTCCAGGTGCGGAAAACTATGTAGAGAAGCTGATAGCGGCACGTGCTGCGTACGATAAATTAGCACGTATTAATTCTGCTTATCAAAAGCTTGTACTAAATTATAAAGATTTAACAAATCGTGAAAAAGCATTAAAGCCTGTAACGACAGTAATTTATCAAATTCAAGAGCTGCAGGAAATGTTAACTAGACCATATAACGATGCGCTAAGCTTTGTAAGAAAATACACTACAGCAGTGAAGGCTTACGAAAAAATTGATTATGATAGTCGTCAGCTTGTAACAAACCGCGAAGTATTATTATCAACAATTTATCCAGTAGCCTCAACGATGGAAGCTATTTCGCTAATAAAGCCAACAAGTAAAACATTTGCTGAGGAAGTACTAAGGGCTCGAGCTTTATATGACGCACTATCTCCTGCAGATAAGGCACTCATTTCAAACTATCAGGCTTTAGTTGCTTATGAAAATACCGTAGTTGGTGGGTTAGCAGTAGATGAATTGATTCGCGCGATTCCTACAAAATCTGCCAATCAATATATGCAGGCTATTAAGGATGCACGAGCTGCATATAATGCGTTATCCGTAGCAGAGAAACGCGCTGTTACGCTGTATCAAGAGCTTGTTAGCTACGAAAAAGGCGTAAAAAATGTGTTAATTGCTATTGATTTGATTGATGGTTTACAACATTCAACTAATCTTGTTGCTCAATATGATAAAGTAGTGAAGGCGCTTGAGAAGCTTACGGCAGAACAGCGAGCGATGATTCCGAATTTAAATAAGCTAGCAAGCATAGGACCAGCGATTGAGGTTTATAAAATGATTGAAAAGCTAAAGCCTTCAGATCCTGCTTACGCGGGTAGCATACAGGCCGCAATCTCAGCATATAATCGTTTATCAAGTGCTGAAAAATTCTATGTTACAAACTACTCTAAGCTTGAGCAGGCAAGAAAGGATACGGACGCAGTTTCTGCAGTAATTGATAAAATCTCAGAAATTTCCCCGTCATCGAAAAATTATGCAGCTCAAGTACGGGCAGCACTAGCGGCTTATAATTCTTTACCGGCTGCTATGAAAAGGCTTGTAACTAATTATTCTGTGCTAAAAGAGGCCGAGAAGGAAGTAGCGGCTGTTGAAAAAGTACGTCAGTTAATTTCAGAAATTGATCCAAGCTCCTATTACTTCGATCGAAAAGTAGAAGCAGCACGGATGGCTTATGATAAGCTAACAGCGCAGCAAAAACGTATGGTATCTAATTACTTCATGCTTGAGGAATATGAAAAGCAATTATGGTATTGGTAGTTCGAGCTTGAGCATTGTCTAGCTCCAGCGCCCAGCCCCTCGAGGTCGCTTCATCGCCTCGGTCGAAAGCGGGAAAGATGCTTTCGATTCGGAGATTCCAGCGCTTGTCGGGGCTAAACGGGGCGCTTGCGCTTTTCTAATAGCCGGCTTCATCCATTTGATTCGTGGTGAAAAATTCAGTATGATATATTTGATTCATCGCCTTTCACATAATTGTGGGAGGCGTGTTTTTATCCTGATCAAGGAGGTACAACAATTGATAAAAAAAGTATTGATGACTAGTTTCTTATCCATTCTATTATTTCTACCTGTACTTCCATTAGATACCTTAGCACAGCCCGTGGTCGAGGCAAAATCCAATCTCACAGATATTAATGACAAGCACTGGGCCTCAAATGCAATAGAACTCATTGTCAATAAAGGCTATATGACGAGCTTCGAGGATGGTTCATTTAAACCTAATAGATTGATTACTCGCGCGGAGACTGCGAAAGTAATCGCAAAGACGTTACATTTATCACTGGAATCGGATACTATGCTTCGTGCAAAGGATGTGGCATCCTCCCATCCCGATTATGCGGAAATTCGCAAGCTAGTAGAACTCGGGATTTTAGCGAATAGCGAAAAAATTCATCCTGAGCAGCCTATCTCTCGAAGTGAATTAGCGAAAGTCATCGCATTAGCTTTTCAAATTGAGGTGGACAAGCGTAACGAGTCCAGCTTTACAGATTATAATAAGAACTTTTGGGCTAAGCACTATATCGAGTCACTAGCTGATGCTGGCATATTTTACGGTAAGCAAGGTCTGATATTTGATCCCCATGGGAAAGTATCGCGTGCAGAGCTAGCAACAGTATTATCAAGATCCCTACTATTTAAAGAGGGCGTGGATAATTATCAGATTGCATATGATTTTTTAGCAAAGTCTTATATTGAAACGCCAAGTGAGCATGAGAAGTGGATAAAGGATGTTATTTCTTTAGTCAATGTGGAGCGTAAAAAGAACAGTTTACAACCATTGATTGAAGATAAAGCCCTTAATCAGTTAGCAGTAATCAAAGTTCAGGATATGCTGGAACGTAATTATTTCGAGCATAAATCCCCGTACTATGGAAACCCATGGGATATGGCGGCATTATTTGATTATGAATTTTCGAGCTTTGGGGAAAATATTGCTCGCTATATAACATCACCAGAGGAAGTGTGTAAAGCTTGGCTATCCTCAAAAAAACACCGAGACAATATTTTAAATCAAAGTTACACCAATATTGGCATCGCGATTAAACGTGATGGAAATGGCAAGTTTTATTGGGTCCAGATGTTTTCTAGTGAAATATAATGGAAAATAATAGTATGAAATATTACAGTAGGGTTACTAAATAACATACTAAAAATCTATAATACTCGACAAAAAGCGCTAGATTCCTTATGAATACTAAGGAATCTGGTGTTTTCTTGTTTTGTAACAATCTGTTACACAAGTGAAAAGTTACAGCCCTTATTTCTATGTTAATCTTTTACTAGGAATTAAACAGGATAGAAAATGAAAGGGGTACTATTTACGATTATGAAAAAATGGTTACTACCGGTTTTTGCGTCTTTTATGATTATGGCGGGAACGGGCACAGACACTGCAGAAGCAGCATCACAAAAAGAACTAACAGCTACAGCTTATAAATATATTGGTGTACCATACGCTTATGGAGGTACAACATCTTCAGGATTAGATTGCTCAGGATTCACACAACTAGTTTTTAAGCAATTAGATATTCCTATTCAACGAACAACATCAGGACAATACAGTCAAGGAACTTCGGTTTCTAAAAGTAATTTACAAGTTGGCGATTTAGTTTTCTTCAATACAACAGGGAAACCCACTTCTCACGTAGGGATTTACGTTGGAAATAATAAATTCACTCACGCAGGCACAAGTACAGGTGTTATAACAGCTAGTTTAAGCGAATCTTATTGGGCTAAACGTTATACGGGAGCAAAACGTATTGCAAGCTTTACAAATGGCACAGAAAATGCAGCGGATGAAGTTAAGGATGCAGCAGTCGATTTCTCATACTATGCTTCTCGTGGCGAAGTTGCCCTACAGTTAGCTAAAGCATTAAATCTAGATACATCGAATACAAATTCATCTTTTATAGATATTAAATCCAATTCGAAATATGCTGGAGCAACAACGGCTCTTAAAAAGATTGGTGTATTTTCAGGTGACGAAAACGGAAAATTTAATGCAAACTCACCATTAACGCGTGCGGAAATGGCAAAAGTATTAGTAAAAGCCTTTGATTTACAAATGCAGTCAAATACGCTTACATTTTCTGATGTAAAATCGTCACATTGGGCAGCAAAGGATATTAAAAACTTAGCATCAAACAAAATTACAGTCGGACAAGGTGACGGTACATTCGGAGTAAATGATTCAGTGAAGCTAGTAGACTTATCTGCATTTATTGATCGTGCAAAAAATAAATAATAAGGTAACAGACTTTTTGTAAATAAAGTTAGTTATCATTCAATGAGGGAAGAGGCTGCTAATGCACCTCTTCCTTTTGTGTTTTCAGTTTGAAAATAAACGGCTTGTAAATTAGACGAGTATTAGCTAGTGGGAATTAATCACCTTCGTAAGGAGAGGTTTAGTTTGACACCGAAGTATTTTACACATTGGTCAATGTCATAAATAGTTTTTCTAAGAAGATTCATAAATATGTAAGAGGAGCGAAGGAAACGGCTCGACCCATGTTCGTGGAAAGCGAGCCGGATGTAGCAGTAATCAACGTTTCACACGATAACATGAACAATAATAGGTAATCAGTACCCGTAATTTTATACATAAATGTAATGACGAAAATATTTTTGACATGTATTTGTAATATATTACTAGTATCGAATAGTGTAATATTATAGATGACAAAAATATGTCGAGCTGTTAGAGCTAGCTTTATATAGATAGATTTTACTTACTAGCAAACAACAAAAGACTTACTAATAGCCCTCTCATTTACTTTATTCTACAAAACGAGGTAGAATAGGCTGATTCTTTTCGAGGTATTTATTTGGTAAAATAGTAGTTGTTTATATTGAAGGGAGGAATAGGACATTGTCTTTTAAGAGATTTGTTGTCGTATTTATCGTGTTCATCGTGTCAATGTTTAATATACATAGTGTATATGCTAGTCAGCGCTTTGCTGATATCCCTACTAGTCATTCTTCCTATGAAGAAATTAACTACTTAGTAGAAAAAGGTGTTATAGCGGGGATTATAGAAAATGGTAAGACTTATTATCGACCAGCTCAGACCGTTACGCGTGGACAAGCTGCAAAAATGGTCGTACTGGCAACTGGTCATAAGCCACTTAAGGTGTCGCAATCTTCCTTCGGGGATATAAAAGTCGATTCATGGCTTTCTGGTTATGTGGAGCAGGCTGTAAAACTTGGTTATTTTACAACGTATACAGGGAATAAATTTGCACCAGACCTAGGTTTAACTCGTAATGAAATGGCAAAAGTATTGTCAATCTCCTATAAATTAGATGTAGATCAATATAAAGATTTAGAATTACCTTTTTCAGATATATCAAAATCGAATAGTTACTATAAGTATATTGCAGCTGTTTACTATAGCGGCATTGCAGTTGGAACAAGTTCTAAAAATTTCAGCCCAACTAATACTGTAACACGAGAGCAATTTGCGCTATTCGTAGCTCGTGCTAGCTCGGATAAGTATCGTCTAGATCCGCCGGTACAGGGAGTAACAGTTCCGGATGAAAACGACGCGATAGCAAAGGTTCGAGTAACAACAGATAATTTGCATGTTCGCTCGACAGCAAGCTCAGCAACAAGTAGCAATATTGTAGGGAAGGTTCATACAGGAACTGTTCTTTCAGTATTTGATATGAGCAGCGATTGGTACAAAATAGCGTATAACGGTCGCTATGCATATGTTTACAAAGCGTATGTAGAAATCATTGATGGGATAAACCCAGAGGAGCCTGAAAAGCCAACACAAAAACCGGACCCAGAAGAGCCCGTTTTAAATACTAAAACGATTGGTAGTGCTACGGTTAATAACTTAAATATTCGTGCCAAAGCAGATACATCATCCGCGGTAGTTGGAAAAATCAACCGTGGAACACTAGTCGAAGTACATTCGATTTCAGGGTACTGGGCAAAGGTATCGTATAACGGAACAGAAGGATATATTCATAAAACATACCTACGATTAATCAATCAAACTGGATCAGCTATTCAAGGACGTATTATTGTAATCGACGCTGGTCACGGCGGGAAGGATCCAGGAGCATCTAAAGCATCGGCTATTGAAAAGATCATTACATTAAAAACAGCAACGAAGCTAAAGAATAAGCTTGAGGCTGCCGGTGCAATTGTAAAGATGACACGAACAGGTGATACGTACCCAACGTTAGATGAGCGTGTTGCATTTGCAAAGAAAAATTATGGTGAGATTTTCATTAGTATTCATGTTAATTCAGCATCCAGTGAAAGTGCAAAAGGAACTGAAACTTATTATAGTGTGACAAATAATGAGAACGAAAAAGAGGATTTTGCGCTAGCGACAAATATTAATAGTCAAATTGTCAAAAATGCTAATATGAATGACCGCAAAGTAAAGCGTGCGGATTTCGTTGTTATTAAAGGGCTAACGATGCCGTCAGTACTTGTAGAGTTAGGATTTGTTAGTAACTCTGAGGACCGTGCAAAACTAGTAAATGACAAATATGTTGATATTTTTGCTCAATCTATTTATAACGGCATTACACAATATTATAAAAAATAATCCAAAACTGTTAGGAGACATTCTTGTTTCCTAACAGTTTTATTTTTTTGTACTATCCTGTTTTATACCTACTTTGTTACTATAAAGTAAAATTATAAAGTCTGCATTAATTACTAATAAGTAATATAATTGCACTACTAATCATTAGTGAAAATGTTATTTTTATGATTATAAGCTTTATTTTGAAAAATAATTAATATATAATGAATGTGAAATAATTGGTAATACATATGTTATCAAAGCATCCAAGACAGAGAGATAAAGGTGGAGTAAAATGCCAAGAGGACGTAGAGTAAATTCAAGTGGAGAAAAGAGTAAAAAACTATTATTAGAGAAAGCGATAGAACTATTCTCAACACACGGGTATCATCAAACAAAAATTAGTGATATTGTAAAAGCGGCTAATTTAACTCAGCCAACATTTTATTTATATTTCCAAAGTAAGGAATCTTTATTTAACGATTTAAATGAAGAATTCCAAAATAAGTTGATGGAAATTATGGATGATGGTTTACTGCAATCTTCTCAACAGACAAAGAATATAAAGGCCCGCTTATTTGAAAACTTTAAAAATATTTTTAATTATTTTGTAGAAAATCCGAATTTAACGAAAATTGGTTTTTATGAATGTGAAGGGTCTTCTATCATTAAAAATAAGATGGTCTATGCACTCTCTTCCGCATTAGAACGAGAGCAGAGTAACTTTACTGTGCTAGACAGTGTTGGTGCCACAATCCTTGCAGAGAGCATTCTAGGATCAGTTGAACGACTCACCCTAACGACGTTACTAACTAAACAATGTGAGCCTGAAAAGCTGGCCTCACATATTATCAACATATACTTTACAGAGCAGCTTGAACTAGTTTAAATTTAAAAGCCAGGAGCCAACTTTATGGTCCTGGCTTCATTTATTTCGGGAACAATGAGTTATTGTGCCACTGTAATTCGTAAATAGGAGCCTTGCTTTAATCGCTTTCCATTCTCGTTTTTTAATGTTGGATGAATAATAAGCATGTACTCAGCACCTGCTATTAGCGGCTTTTGAGGTGTTACAATTAGCTTTGAATCCTGTTGTTGAATTTGTGCATTCACAGTGTTGCCACCGAGAGTCACTAACTCCACTGTACCTTTTGGAATCGTTACCGAGGATAGAGCATGATTAAATGAAAGTGTAAATGTTTTTGTAGTCTGTACCTTTGTTAAGGCTGGTCGCTCTTTGTAACCTTTTAGACTAGCGATAATCGCATCATAATGGGCGAGATATAGTGGGTCATTGTTAGTTTTTATTTGTGGTGTAACCCCAACCTTGTGCACCTTTGTTCCTTTTGGTCCGCTGAATTCAGCCATTGTTAGCTTTAAGATGCTCCCATCAGACAGCTCATAAAAGGATTGCATCGTGCCTTTTCCATAAGAGGTTTCGCCGTATAAAATAGCTGCATTTTGATCTAAAAGGGCAGCAGCTGTCATTTCAGAGGCACTTGCACTATATCGATTAATTAAAAGTCTCGTATTTTTAGGAAACTGCATGGATTGCCTGCTTGCATAAGCGATTTCATTGCCCCATGCAAGCTTTAAACGATATGCCACCTTAGCATTTGGAAATAAACCAATGATATCCTCCGCGGATGAAACATAGCCCCCACCATTGTATTGTAAATCCAAGATAAATGAGGTAGCACCTTTCGCCGATAAATTGCGTAGGGCTTGTTGGACTAGTGAAGCTGCATCAGTTGAAAATGATGATAGAGCGATATATCCTACGTTACCGTATAGGAGTTCCGTTGTGACATTCGGTAGGGTAAATGGCTTTCGTACAATCGACTTTGTAAAGGTTTCTCCATTTTCCTTTAATAGTGTCAGTGAAACGGAAGAGCCTTCCTTTCCCATAATAAGAGTAGAAGCTTCAGATGTAGACATATTCATAGTAGATTTGCCATTAATCGAAAGAATAATATCGCCGGTTTTGACCCCTGCCTTTTGTGCACTCCCCCCCGTGATTACTTCCGTTATACGTATCCCTTTCTCATGTTCCTCAATGACAACCCCGATTCCTACAGATGTGAGTTCAATGGCATTTAAATAAGCTTCGAACTCTTCTCTTGTAAAATATGTAGAATACGGATCGAGCATCTTCATTAAGTCTGCAATTGATTTTGCATCGTTTATGTTTCCTTTTATCTCACCCACATAATTTTCTTTCACAATTGCCTTTACTTCTTGAAGTGGCTCGGCAAATACAGTATGAGGAACAATCCAAAATAATAACATTAGAAATAGAATAGAATAATACCTTTTCACAAGCTACACCCCTTGTTTATAGATTATTTCTATTATATACCTTCTTGAAAAAACAATCGCCCCCAGGATTGAATTACCCTGGAGGCGATCGCTTTATTTTTTTGATATCAGATGGAAGAATATCCCGATTGTAGTAGCGATAATTGCTGGAATTAACCAGCCTAGACTTTGCTCTTGTAATGGTAAGTAGGCCAATACGTTTTTATACGCTGTAACTTCTAATCCTGCCTGCTTTAACCCATCATAAAGGCTAACGAATGCTGTGACGATTAACGGTAAAATATATATGATCGGTGCATGGTTAAAGCGAGCCGAGAATAATGCAATAACCATTAATACAATAGCGATTGGATAAATCGTTAGTAATACGGGCAGTGAAATTGATATTAGTTTTGCTAGGCCAACGTTTGCAATGGCCAAACTAAACAGCGTAAAAATAATTAACAAAGTTTGATATGAAAACTTTGGAAATAATCGTGAAAAGAAAGATGCATTGGCAGATAATAAGCCGACAGAGGTTGTTAAACACGCTAGGATAATCGTTGCCGATAAAATAATACTGCCAGCGTTTCCGTATAACACCTTTGCAGAGGCAGCGATGATATGTCCACCATCATCAAAATAACCGATAGCGGATGGACTTGTGCCTCCAATATACGCTAATGAAACATAAACGAACGATAGACCGATAGCTGCAACGATTCCAGCAAAAATTGAAACCTTCACCTGCCTTGCACTACTTTGAATACCACGTGCCTGCAACGCTTGGACGATAACAATTCCAAAAACTAGCGCGCCAAGGACATCCATTGTTAAGTACCCTTGAATAAAGCTCTCGGAAAATGCATTTTCAATATATTTTCCCTGTGCTTCTCCAAATTCACCCATAGGCGTAATAAATGCTTTTAGAGCTAGTAATAAAATAACAGCTAGTAAAGCCGGTGTTAATATTTTCCCTATGCGATCCACTAACTTGGTAGGGTTGAATGCTAGATAAAGCGTCAAACTGAAGAAGATAAGTGTCGTAATAAATAGGGGAACCCAGCTTTCTTGTTGCGCTGGAGTTAAAAATGATGTAACCCCAATATTATAGGAAACTGCTCCAGTACGTGGAATCGCGAAAAATGGTCCAATCGATAAATAAACGATAGAAGTAAATATTATCCCAAATTTAGGATGGACACGATTCGCTAATATTTGTAAATCTCCACCGTTTTTTGCGACAGCGACGATGGCAACAAGTGGTAGTCCTACACCAGTAATTAAGAATCCAATAATGGAAATTAAAAATGATTCTCCTGCCTGCTGCCCTAATATAGGAGGGAAAATAATATTTCCTGCACCTAAAAATAATGCAAATAGCATAAATCCAACGGCAAGGTTCTCACGAATAAAGCCTTTATTGTTGTTCATGTTGAATAAAATTCTCCTTTTTAATTGAAAAAGCCGAAACTTTCTAAAAACTTTTCATTGTGTACAAGAATGGATTCTATCATAAAAATCTTGCAAAGGATACTGTTTTCGAGTAATTTCTTTGTCATTTTTTTAAAAAATGATAGTTAAATAAAATAGGGTGTATAGTTAAATTTAACTACAGTAATAAAGTAGGATGTGACTAATGGGTAATTTTCTGTAAAATGGAAATAAAGCTAAAAGATTTATAAAGAAAGGTGCGATTTACATATGAAAAAATGGCAGGCTTTATTAGCGGTTACACTAGCATCTACTGTTGTTGTAGCACCTGTAGCAGAGGCGTCTACTTATGTTGTGCAAAAGGGTGATACTTTATCAAAAATTGCGTCGAAATTTAATATATCCATAGCCCAACTTAAAGAGTGGAATAATTTAGAGAATGATTCTATTTTTGTAGACCAAAAGCTAATTATTGCAAGTGAGCAGTCCAATCAAAATGGAGGACAGGTGATCAATCCTTCAGACACGATTAAGCCTAATGGTACTACTGCGAAGCTTATTATGTATAAGGTGGTAAAAGGAGATAATTTAACAAAAATCGCTAAAAAATATAAAACAACTGTTGCACAGCTAACAGCATGGAACAACTTAAAGTCAGATTCCATTTTTGTTGGTCAATCATTAGTCGTAAGCAAGAGAACACTGATAGCGAGCGACAACTTAAAGCCTATTACAGGAAATAATAACTCCTCTTCAAATGGGGAAAATAGTGGGCAAGTTGAGTCTGAAGTAGATAAAGCGATCGAAAGTCAGCTTGCTAGTGAAACGCCAATAGTAAAGGCTCCTTCCTCTAATGGACAAGCAATGTATACTAAAGTGCTCGAGGTCGCAAAACAGCAAATTGGGGTACCGTATGTATTTGGTGGCAATACTGTAGCAGGATTTGATTGTAGTGGGTTTGTCAATTATGTTTATAAGAATGCAGGCATGGGTATCGTAAGAAAAAGTAGTCTTGATTATTTCTTAGCCGACACAACGATTGTGAAGAATCCAGTGCCTGGCGATGTCGTATTTTTCAAAAATACCTATATTCCAACAATCTCACATATGGGTATTTATATAGGAAATAATGAATTTATACACGCAGGCTCAAAAGGAGTAGAAATTTCAAAGCTGTCTTATGAATACTGGGATTCACGAATGGTTGCATTTAAGCGTTTTAATTCAATAAAGTGAACAGAGATCGACTCTTCTTTCGAGGAGTCGATTTTTTATGTCTTTCTTACTCAGAATAGGGAGAGTTCCTTAAATAGTTCGTAAATCCGCTGTTAGTAGTGGTCATTTTTACATGATTTTATATTACAAATGTTACAAATGTAATATATCGTTATATTGGCTTGTAAAAATAATATTTAGGTGGCAATTTGTATAACTATTACAAAACGTTGGTATAAAAGGGTTTGTCGAAGGTTGTAACAATATTACATATGAGGTCTTATGTAACTCTATTGTTACATAACTGTAATGTTATAACTGGAAAAGTCGTGTTAATCTAATAACAGTTAAGTTTTCAGAAAATTACTTATACATGTTGGAGGTTTATTAATGAATAAACGTACGTTATTTAGAAATGGTATATTATCAATGCTTGTAGCCTTTGGGATTTTCTTTTCGCCAGTTGGAGAAAAGAGAGCGGAGGCAGCTGACTTTACTTCTTCACAATTAACATCTATCGCTTCAAAGTATATTGGTGTTAAATACTCATACGGTGGAACAACATCAAAAGGCTTTGACTGCTCGGGTTATGTTCGTCAAGTCTTTAAGGAGTTAGGTGTATCGTTACCACGTTCTTCTGGAGAAATGTATAAAAAAGGAACAGCAGTTAAGAAAGCTGATCTTCAAAAAGGAGATTTAGTATTCTTCAAAACATCTAGTCGCAGTGCTGTTTCACATGTGGGCATTTATGTAGGAAATAACAAATTTATCCACTCTTCAACAAGTAAAGGTGTTGTCACTACTAATATCAATGATAAATATTACTGGGGTGCACGCTACGTAGGTGCTAAACGCGTAGCAGACGTAGACTAAACTTACTATTAACTATTCTATTATTCAAAAATAAATCCAACATTTTGACTCTCTATCAAATCGGTAGAGAGTTTTTATTTTGCCTACATTTCGTAATACAACTTGAGTACATATAGTAGCCCCCGCACGGTATCAATGTCGTTATATGGAAAAAATGTATACGGGATGTTAGGTTGGCTAGCCGAGGAAAAAGGAGCCATCTGCACAAAAGCAGTGGTCCACCCGTACGAAAGGGGGCCATCCGAACAAAAGAGTGGTCTATCCGCACAAAAGGCGAGCCATCCGAACAAAAGGAGGCTCTATCCGCACAAAAGCCCAGCCATCCGAACAAAAGCAGCACGTATCCGAACAAAAGGGAGCTCCATCCGAACAAAAGCAGCACGTATCCGCACAAAAAGGAGCTCCATCCGCACAAAAGAGTGCTTCATCCGAACAAAAGAGTGGTCTATCCGCACAAAAGGGAGCTATCCGAACAAAAGAGTGGTCTATCCGCACAAAAGGCGAGCCATCCGCACAAAAAGGACGCCTATCCGCACAAAAGCGAGCTCCATCCGAACAAAAGAGTGGTCTATCCGCACAAAAGGCGAGCGATCCGAACAAAAGCAGCACGTATCCGCAAAAAAAAGGAGCTCCATCCGAACAAAAGCACCCCCGATCCGCACAAAACCCACATTGAATCCAAAAAACTGAGCCCGAATCTCACACCCTAAAAACAACGTTCCGAATTCGTAACAATCAAAGCAGCTTCAATCAAAAAAAGATGCTCAGAAAAAATATTCTGAGCATCCGATTCAATTCTTAATCAAGAAAAATTATTGGGTAACGCGAGCTGTCCAACGAGAAAAGTCTGCATCTTCTGCATCGACTAACTCGGCTGGGAAAATAAATGTCCAAGGTTTAGTCGCGTTTGGTTGAACTGTTAGTACGGGATCCATTTTAAATGATCCTTTTGCAACCTGTTTAGCATTAGCATCAATGATTTCAAGTGGTAATTGTTCAAGGTTGATTGCTTTGTCATTGCCATTACGAATGAAGATGGACACATGTAGACTTTTATCGTCATTTAATCTTGCCTGAAGACCCGTAAAGTTTACTTCTTTTTTCCCTAGCTTTGGTAGGTCTTTTACTATATTTGCTAGAGCCTCTTGCTGTTCTTTTGGCAATTGCTGCTTCCAGGATTCGTCTAAATCTAGTTGATGACCACGTAATGAAATTAAGTTAAATGCAATTTTCCAACCTTCTTCAGGAACCGTATCCGTTTCTAATGCCGCCTTATCGAATACGAATACCCATGGGCGTGCACTTTCTGCAGGAATTACACCAAGTTCCTTAAAGTTGAACATTTTAGTCGCTAAGTGATTATCGTCCTTATCTAAAATAAATAGCTCGATTTCACCTAGCTCAATGGCTTGGTTTAAGGATGAACGGAAAAATGCTTTGACGTTCCATGCACCATTCCTAGCGTCTTCCTCGATGTTAATTGCAGAAAGTGATAATTGGTTTGGCTTTAACGGCTGTAAGTCATTTGCTAAAAAGTTGAACACATATTGCTGCTCTTGCGGTACATTCCATTCTGGGTGGAAGGAAAGTTTTGTTTTCACTTCTTGCTTATTACCAGCAGATTTGCCGTCTTTTACAAGCTCGTTTGAGTCGAGTGCGCTATCTCGTCCTACCTTATCTGTTTTCTTGAAAAATGAAAATAATCCCATTATACTTCTTCCTCCTGTAGCTGTAATGATTTCATAAATATAACGAGCTCTTCTACGATGCTTCGACGTAATTCCTGGAAGTTCTTACCGAATAATTCGAGTCCTTCACGCTGATAAATACGCATCGGATCCTCTTGTTGATAATGTCGTAAGCCGATACCTTCCTTTAAATGGGCCATTTGCTCTAGATGCTTGACCCACATACGGTCAATGAAAGGCAGCATTACTTGCGGAATGACGTTCATCATTTGCTCATTTTCCTCATAAGAATCGATCATTTGCTTTAATTCGTCAATTTGTGGCTGTAAGCTTGCTAAAATACGTGAAACCTTGCTTTCTTGACGATCGATCGTTACAGGAGTTAAGAATAGCGAATTGATAGTACGCTCCATCTTATCCCAATTCCATTGGGTTACATCAAGCTCTTCTGGTGCATTATCTCGAACAGCAAAGTCTACTGTTTCCTCTAGCATTTTCTTCAACATTCCGATTAAGTCTTCATGACGTAGAACACTATCTCGTAATGAATAAATTACACCTCGTTGGTCATTAATAACATCATCTAGCTTTAAGTTATATTCGCGCATCGAGAAATGTGCACCTTCAACGATTCGTTGTGTCCGATCAATAAGCTCACGTACTTCCTTATTGTTAATACGACCGATTTCATTGACAGTCATTTTCTTAGTAAACTTCTCTACCTCATCTTTTGCAAATCGTTTGAACATATCATCCTCGATGGACAGAATAAACTGACTTTCACCAAGGTCACCCTGGCGACCGGAACGGCCACGAAGCTGATTGTCTACACGGCGACTTTCGTGCTTTTCTGTCCCGATTACGTAAAGGCCACCAAGCTCTTCAACGCCTTCACCTAATACGATATCCGTACCACGACCTGCCATATTCGTTGCAACAGTAATACGTCCCTTTTGACCAGCCTCAGAAATGAGCTCTACCTCTTGCTCCACCGTTTTTGCATTTAATACTTGATGCTGTAAACTGTATTTTTTTAAATACTTAGAAACGGCCTCCGATTGTAAGATTGACGTAGTGCCAATTAAAATAGGTTGTCCATTTTCATGACGGCGTAGGGCTTCTTGTGCGACAAATTCGTACTTAGCTTCGATTGTATTGAATACAATATCTTGTTGGTCAATACGACGACGTGGACGATTTGTTGGGATTTGAATAACGCCCATTCCGTATACATCACGAATTTCCTGCTCTTGTGTTTTGGCAGTACCCGTCATCCCGCTAAGATTTGGGTACATACGGAAATAATTTTGAATCGTAATTTGTGCTTGGGCTTTATTTTCTTCGGTGATTGTGACGCCCTCTTTCGCTTCAATCGCTTGATGAAGTCCGTCTGACAGTGAACGTCCTTCCATAATACGACCTGTAAACATGTCGACAAGTTCGACTTTATCGTCACGTACAATATAATCTACGTCTCGCTTGAACATTACATGTGCTCGTACGGCCTGAATAACGTAGTGGTATAACGTTTGATGCTCTAAATCATAAAGATTGTCGACGTTAAACGCAGCTTCAACCATTTCGATGCCCTTATCAGTTAAAGATGTTGCTTTAGTTTCATCATCAAATTCATAATGTTCATCCTGTTTAAAGCGTTTTGCTAGTAGAGCGGCAATACGATGTAACTCTTCATTAGCAGCCATTTTTCCGGCTATGATCAGGGGTGTTTTTGCCTCATCAATTAATACAGAATCGACTTCATCAATAATCGCGAAATGGTAAGGACGCTGCACTTTATCTGCGATTGAATGTGCCATATTATCACGTAAATAGTCGAAGCCGAATTCTGTACCCACACCATATGTAATATCAGCATTATACGCACGCTTTTTTGCATCGGGCTCCATCATTGGTACATTTAGTCCAACAGTAAGACCTAAGAATCGATGAATTTGTCCGATTAAATCGAAGTCACGCTTAGCTAAATAATCATTTACCGTAATGACATGGACACCTTTACCTTCTAATGCACGTACATAGGACGGTAGGGAAGCTACTAATGTTTTCCCTTCGCCAGTAGGCATTTCGGCGATATTTCCTTCTGTTAACACGAGACCGCCGATTAATTGAACATCAAAATGGCGCATGTTTAACACTCGCTTCGATGCTTCACGGACAACAGCAAAAGCTTCAGGGATAATTTGCTGAACTGTTTCGCCCTTTTCTAAACGATCTTTAAAAATTATTGTCATGTGCTGAAGCTCTTCATCTGTCAAAGTGGAAAAGTTTGCTTCTAGCTTATTAATTTGATCTACTATTTTATAGTATTTTTTTAATTCACGAGCACTTGTTTGCTCTTTTTTACGAGTGAACATTGAGAACATGATATTACGCTCCTTTACCTTTGCCTACATATAGTAGACACTTTGTTATTCTATCAAATTTTGCTAGGTATGACTACTGAAGGATAGGGCGGACTCAGCCACTGTCGGTTGATTTCCGTTGCGCTAGCCTGCTTTTCTAGGGACGCCTGAAAAGCTAGTTTAATTAACTAGCTTTGAAATTCGCTTAAGCATCTATGACATATAGTCGAGAAACCAAATAAATATCGTTGTTTTAGTATTTTGAATTTATGGAAATAAATATCTTGTGTATTCTTTCGGTAATGTGAGAGAAAAGCTATGTTTTATAAAGCATACGTGCTATAATGTACTCGGATTGATTTCATTCGATTTCCAAATTATGTTGAATGATATTTAAATCGCTTATATATTGCACACCTGAACAGATGTGCTATTTAAATTTGAACATGAATCACAATGTTCCTACACTATAAATGAATTTAATTTTCTTAAGGAGGAGAGACATGATTTACGTGTCTTTAATCGTGGCGGTCCTATCTGCCATTTTACTAACTCCACTAGTAAAGCGTTTAGCATTTCGAATTGGGGCGGTGGATGCGCCTAATTATCGGAAAGTGCACGCACGCATTATGCCTCGTTTAGGTGGCTTAGCTATTTTTGGTGCGTTTTTAATTGGAATAGCTGTATTAAGACCTGATAGTGAATATCTGTTAGCGATTATTTTAGGTGCTACAGTTATTGTCATTACAGGTGTTTTAGATGATATGTATGAATTGTCTGCGAAAGCAAAAATGATTGGGCAATTAGTAGCGGCATGTATCATCGTATTCCTAGGTGATATACAAATTCAAGAAATTAACTTACCTTTCGATGGTGTGTTGGATTTTGGTTTTTTAAGTATTCCTTTTACAATTATTTGGATTATTGCTATTACAAACGCTGTTAACTTAATTGATGGTCTTGATGGGCTAGCTGCTGGTGTTTCTACTATTGCTTTAGTATCACTTGCTATCATGGCATTTATTATGGCCAATCCTTTTGTACTTGCAACTGCAGCGATTTTAGCAGCAAGCTCGTTCGGTTTTTTATTTTATAATTTCCACCCAGCCAAAATATTTATGGGTGATACGGGTGCACTATTCCTAGGATTTATGATTGCAGTCCTATCGTTATTAGGCTTTAAAAATCTAGCGATGGTATCATTTATAATTCCAGTTATTATTTTAGGTGTACCAATTTCTGATACATTCTTTGCCATCGTGCGTCGTCTACGTATGAAACAAAAATGGTCGGATCCTGATAAGTCACATTTGCATCATCGTTTGCTTGATTTAGGTTTTTCTCATCGTCAAACGGTGCTACTTATTTATAGTATCGCAATCATGTTCGGGCTATGTGCTATTATTTTCTCTATGGCAAAGGTTTGGGGAGCGATTTTACTTATTACAGTTATTCTAGTGGCAGTAGAGCTGTTCGTTGAAGTGATTGGACTAGCTGGTAAGAATTATCGACCACTCATCAATTTTGTTCGGATGTTTAATAAGTAAGACTAGTGGATATAAGAGAGCTGTCATTCTATGTGAATGATAGCTTTTTTTATGGGGTGATTTGTTATGGGGAGCAATCATCTATTTTGATAATGGTGAGAAGGGCAGAAGCGCTCTGTTTAGCCCGGAATCGAAAGAAAGCATCATTCCTGCTATCATATCGACCGAGGAGATGAAGTGACCTCGACCTAGAGGGGCTGCTCTGTCGTTGCAAAATAAATTTTGGTGAGAATGCCTATTTAAACTAAAAACGTCATAAAAAAGCCCCCTTACATGTTATCGTAAGCGGGCATAGCTTTGTAATTAATACTTTGATTCAACTTGCGTTTGTTCAGTGTGATCATTCGATCTAGTACCAGATACATCTGAGGAATCTGGTAGGATACCTAAATGACTTTGTAAAATATGCTTTGTCTCTTCTAGGGCCTCTTCATCTAGCTTGTAGTAATAAGGACCTGCAGACCAGTCATCATCGCCTGTTAATGTTAGCGAATCAATTCGTGGAACACCTTGAGATAGGTAGCTAAAAATAGATTTCATCTCATCAAATGTCATATCTGTTTTCATGTTATCGCCAACTGCTTCGAGTACATCATCATATTTTGAAATGGATGAAAAGGATGCGACCTTTGCTGTAATCGCCTTTATGATTTCTTGCTGACGCTTGCCTCGTTCGATATCGCTATCCTTTTTTCGAGTGCGGGCTAGTGCTAATGCTTCACTTCCGTTTAGCTCCTGTAAGCCAGCCTTTAGACTAATTGTCTTTTGATCAGATTCATTTTGCTCCACTATATCATACGGTACTTCAACTTCTACTCCACCTAGTGCATCTACCACGTCGATAAATGCATTAAAATTCATGCGAACGTAATAGTCAACTGGAATATCGAATAATTCTTCTACCGTTTCAATTGTCGCGAGTGTGCCGCCCCTTGAATGAGCGTGATTAATTCTGTCCTTATAACCACTGTAAGGAATATAAACATACGAATCTCGTGGAATACTTAGTAGCTTTACTGTTTTTGTTTTATTATTTAGTGTGGCAAGCATTAGAGCATCTGACCTAGAAGTGTCCGCCCCTTGCCCACGTTTTTCACTATCATCAATCCCAATAAATAGAATAGAGATGTTATCATTTAGGGGCTCTACTTTAGCCTCGCGTTTGTCTGAAATATCTCTGTTCTCTATCTTTTCGTATGCATTATTTGCAGCCTGCTCCGCTTTTTTTGTTAAATAAACGGCATATGTTGTCGCGCAAATAAGGAGGGACGTTGCTAAAATTAATGTTATTTTTAGAAAAAGTGACAGCTTCGAAGAGCCTTTCTCCTTTTTCCCAAAGGTTCTTTTCATAGTAATTCTCCTTATATTAATAGAAATCGTACAGTAAAAAATTAATAAAGTTTATTATACAACTTTTTATCAGTACCGTAAATGTTAATTACTTTGTGATAAGACAAATTCTATAAATTGTGTATCTTCGCATAATATTGTGCTTTGTCCGCTTGTTAGCTCTACTATCCAATTAGTGAAAGTCGATTCGGCCACCTTTTCGACAAAAATATACAAATCGACTCCTTCTGTATATTGGATATCGTGTAATGTATAGCTCGAATTACGAATTTCATTTTCTACTTTACCTAGCCACGTATAGTCGATAGATACCTTCATTAAATGATGCAGCCTTCGTTCGACAACTTGTGCAGCACGGATTCCTTCCGTAGTCGATTTACTATAAGCTCGAATTAAGCCGCCTCCACCGAGTTTAATGCCACCAAAATAGCGAGTAACAACAACTACCGTATCCTTTAAGCCTTGTTTTTTTAAGACCTCTAACATAGGAACGCCTGCAGTACCACTAGGTTCCCCATCATCATTTGCCTTTTGAATTTGGTCATGCTCGCCGATCATATAACATGAGCAGTTGTGCGTTGCATTAGGGTGCATTTTTTTAATTTTTTCAATAAATGTTAGTGCTTCTTCCTCAGTTTCAGCACGATTCACATAGCATATAAATTTAGATTTAGAAATGATGATCTCTTTTTCACCGTAACCTTTGACGGTTCTATAGTCTTTTCGCATTATTAAAACTCCTTAAAATAACAAAAAATATACTGTTCAGTATGAGAGTAAATACTTATAATATGTTTAGAAAATGCTATAATAGAGTAGAACTATTATGCTTAGTCGTAAAAAGGTGTAATTTCCAATTTATAAATTGGAATCGTCACACATAAGAAGAATGGGGAATACTAATGTTTTCGAATGAAAAATTTGATATTGCTTCACTCGATGTTATATTCAATCGAATGCTCGAAACAATTACTAACTCTAAAGACGATATATTCATTATAAGCGAACAAAGCCGTAGAAGCTTCGAGGAAATGCAAAAAGAGCTTGAAATTGTTCGACAAGAAATTTCTCTTTTAATTGATGAAGCGGACCATTTAGAAGCAAGAGCGCAACTTTCTAAGCAAAGACTCGTCCAAGTAAGTAAAGCTTTTAATAATTATACAGAAGAACAAGTACGAGATGCATATGAAACGGCAAATAATTTTCAATTAAAGCTTTCTATAGTTCGTGAGCGTGAAAAGCAATTGCGTGAAAAACGAGATGATTTAGAACGTCGGCTGAAAGCGTTATATGATACAATTGAACGTGCGAATCATTTAGTCAATCAGGTGAATGTAGTTATAAATTATTTAACTTCTGATTTAAAAAATGTTAGTTTAGCATTAGAGCAAGCAAAAATAAAGCAGGACTTCGGTATAAAAATTATTGCTGCACAAGAGGAAGAACGGAAAAGATTATCGAGAGAAATTCATGACGGCCCAGCTCAAATGATGGCAAATGTACTAATGCGTTCTGATTTAATTGAGCGTACATATCGCGAAAAAGGCATTCAGGAAGCTATGAATGAGCTATATGATTTAAAAGTAACGGTACGAAATGCCCTTTCCGAAGTACGGAGAATAATATATGATTTAAGACCTATGGCATTAGATGATTTAGGAATCGTTCCGACGTTGAAGAAATATTTATCCACAATTATGGAATATAATCCTGGAGTTCAAATTCATTTTCTGTCACAAGGGCAGGAAAAAAGAATTTCCTCAGAGCACGAGGTTGCCATGTTTCGTCTCGTGCAGGAATGTGTAACCAATGCCATCAAGCATGGCAAGCCAAAAGAAATATCCGTAAAGCTTGAGTGGATCAGAGAGTGCGTAAATATTGTTGTGAAGGATGACGGGAAAGGTTTTGATAAATCCGTTGTGAAGGAGCAATCCTTTGGTATAATTGGCATGACAGAACGTGTTGATTTACTCAATGGCCGAATGGAAATTCATAGTGCTATTGATAAAGGAACGATTGTAATATTTAAAATTCCTTATTCGGATGTAAAAGAGTAGTAGAAGAATAATTAAAAAAGTCGAACTATTGTATAGGGGGTAAATGAAATGACAAAAATTATTATCGTGGATGATCATCAATTATTCCGTGAAGGAGTTAAACGTATTTTAGATTTTGAAGATACGTTTGAAGTCGTAGCAGAAGGGGATGACGGTTCAGACGTAATCAATTTGTATAATGCCAATATGCCAGATGTTGTCCTAATGGATATTAATATGCCAGGAAAAAATGGTGTAGATGCAACTTCAGACTTAATCGCCATGCACCCAGATGCAAAAGTAATTATGTTATCGATTCATGATGATGAATCGTATGTGACGCATGCACTTAAATCAGGTGCGCTAGGTTATATGCTGAAGGAAATGGATGCCGATGAGATTGTAGAGGCAATAAAAGTAGTGGCAAACGGAGGGTCTTACTTACATCCGAAAGTAACGAAAAATTTAGTTGCCGAATTCCGTCGATTATCAGAGCATGAAAATAAAGGTAATTTCCATCAAACGGAAATCCGCCGCCCATTCCACTTACTTACAAAGCGTGAATGTGAAGTGCTTCAGCTTTTAACAGATGGTCAAAGTAACCGTACAATTGGTGAATCATTATACATCTCAGAAAAGACAGTTAAAAACCACGTTTCAAGCATTCTGCAAAAAATGAATGTAAACGACCGTACACAAGCCGTTGTAACAGCAATCAAAAATGGTTGGGTAGAAGTACGATAAATGAATGAAACCTACTAAAAGTATTGAGCTTTTAGTAGGTTTTTATAGTATAAAGGATGAATTTTTGTTTGAGCTTTATCTAGCTCGAGCGCCCAGCCCCTCGAGGTCACTTCGAAAGTCTCTACGTGTGGCAAGCACACTAGGAGCCTTTCTCCAGTGCTTGTCGGGGCTATACGGGGCGCTCCCGCTTTTCTTGGCTGAGACTCTTAGCCCTTTAAAATACCTTTCACCATTTTGTAGTGACCTCTCATGCAACAATTCGTTTTACGATAACGTCATAAAGAAAAAGTAAAACAAATGTCCTAAAATAGCGAACTATGCTACAATATTGCGCGGGAGGGTTATTCAATGAAAAAATGGTTATTAGTAGTAGCGGCATGCTTAGTCCTTACTGCTTGTGGGAATAAAGAGGAACAGAGTAACAAAGATCCAGAAGAAACGGAAAAAGAATCGATTGGCTTTGAAGTGCTAGGAGAGTCGATTGAAGAAGCTGCGGATATTCCGGTAGCTGAAAAAGCAAACATTGTTGCTGTGTTTAATGAATACATTGATGCCTTTAACGCAGAAGATATTGATCGTTATGCAACGACATTATCCAAAAATGCAAAAGGGTTTGATTACGAAAAAGATTTACAAGAGGCAAAAAAGCAATTTTCTCAATACAAGATTAATCGTCAAGCGGATGACGTTACTATTGTGAAATATAACGAACAAGAAGCGCAAGTATTTGCAAATTTAAATATCGAAATGACAGAAGAAACGACTGACACTGAGTTAAAAAGTCAGGGGCGTCAAGTAACAGTTTTTGTGAAGGAAGAAGGCTCATGGAAAGTATCGAGTGTTTATTATATTGGGAATAATTAATTTTATTTATATTTTTTATTATTAGGCGTTCTGTGATGAAAAGAGCCATTCCTTCACAGAACGCTTTTACATTTTTTCATTCACAATTACTTGTAGATACGGTAATATATGAGCATAGGAGAGTGGGAGTATGAAAACTGCAGTCGTAACAGATAGTACAGCGTATTTGACAGAGGATGAACGCGCACGCTATAACATACGAATGGTACCGCTTAGCGTCAATTTAGAGGACGGTACTTATGAAGAAGAGGTAACGATTACAGCTTCAGAGTTTTACGAAAAAGTGCGTAACGCAAAAGCATTTCCAAAAACGACACAACCACCTGTAGGGAAGTTTGTTGAACTTTTTGAAGAACTATCTAAAGATTATGATGAAATAGTAACGATTCATTTATCGAGTGGCATCAGTGGTACGTATCAAGGAGCTGTACAAGCTGGTGACATGGTTGATAATATTGATGTATATGCATTTGATAGTGAGGTAGCTTGTTCAGTTCAAGGAATGTTTGTTATTGAAGCGGCAAAAATGGCGGAACAAGGAGCTTCTGCAAAAGAGATACTTGCAAAGCTGGATGATTTAAAGGAATCGATGGATGCTTACTTTATTGTAGACGACCTAGCTCACTTACAACGTGGCGGTCGACTATCTGCAGCAGCGGCATTAATAGGTGGACTTCTTCAAGTTAAGCCTATTCTACATTTCGTTGATACGAAAATTGTGCCATTCGAAAAAATCCGTACACGCAAAAAAGCATTGCGTCGTGTGGAGGAATTGATTGCTGCAGCAGTGGAAAACTATGGATCATTACAAGCAACAGTCATTCACTCCAATTGTGAGGAAGAGGGACAAGCTTGGATGGCCCAGCTGCAAAAGGATTATCCAACAGTCGACTTTACATTTAGCTATTTCGGTCCAGTAATTGCCACGCATCTAGGTGAAGGTGCACTAGCTTTAGGCTGGATGAAAAAAGAATAATTATAGTTGAGCAGTTTCTACAATGTTTATTGTAGAAGCTGCTTTTTTATTTACCTTCAGAACTTTCGGTTGATTGTGGATTTTTGTTTGCAAGCGCGGTGGTTATCCGAACAAAGGGAGCTATCTGCACAAAAGCGAGGTCTATCCGAACAAAAGGGGTAGCTATCCGCACAAAACGAGAGTCTATCCGAACAAAAGGGGGAGCTATCCGCACAAAAGCGAGGTCTATCCGAACAAAAGGAGTAGCTATCCGCACA
>NZ_JBAFWZ010000031.1:0-33721 GCF_036662795.1 Lysinibacillus sp. 54212 | reverse complement strand
AATATGGCTAGTATTTTAAAAATTTCGGCTAGTATTTCGGAAAAAGTGGCTAGTAAAAAAATTATCATAGCAAACTTCTAAATTCAAATTTTGAACAGCACATTTCACAAAGTTTGACCTATTCTCATTGCACATAATAGCGCTTAAAATTATAAGCAAGGGGGGAGATTCAATGATTATTTTAAAAAGAGGCATCCCGTCTAAGCTACGTGTTCTAGAAAGTTTGCTTAGGAGAGGTCAACTAAATGAAGATCAAAAACAATTATTCGAAAATCAATTATGGCGTGTGGAGATTGGTTATATTGGAGAATGTCGAGCGGATGAGTTTTGGGAAGATCTAGCATGGTCGGAACCTCACTTTCTTTTTCACGATTATGAAACAGTTAACTCTCGTGGCTATTCACATCAAATAGATTCCATTTTCCTCAACCAAAATTTTGTTTTTATTACTGAACTGAAGCATATTTCAGGTATTCTACAATTCGATCAGCAAACGCATCAATTTACACGAATGAAAAAGGATGGTCAGCTAGAAAGCTTTTTAAATCCTTTCGATCAAGTAGAGCGTCATCAAGCATATATTCAATCAATCGTGTGGAAGGTCGGCCTTGAACTTCCTGTCATTTCAGGCGTAATCATCACCCAACAGTCGGCTGTCATTCAAAATGTCCCACAGGATGCACTAATTTTTCAGCTGTCAGGACTCTCTTCAAAAATGAAACAACTCAAAAAACATTTTCCTACGAAAATTTCAGTAGAGCAACTCACTTTACTAAAGGAAGAGCTATTACACCAGCACTGCTCAAAAATAAGACGCCCAATGATAGAAAACATCCCAATCCAAAAAGGTGCCTTATGTAAAAACGGTCATGTGATGCAGTATGCTCAAGGGAAATTCAAATGCAGCTGTGGTGAAAAATCCAGGCATGCATTAATAGAGGGGCTTCATGATTACAAATTATTAATACAGCCAACAATCACCAATGCACAATTCCGAGATTTCTTTTCCATACCTTCCATTCATGCAGCTAGTAAAATATTAAAACGGTTGGATCTCCCATATCAAGGTGAATTTAAAAATAGAGTATATACCATTCCAGATGATTTGTAGATGATGAAAGGTTAAATGTTTGTAATATACTTTTTAATTTGTTCTTCTTTTTGAGCTGAAATGCCAGTTGTATTGAACTGTTTTTTATCCAACACATTTGCCAGTTTATGCATTAGTATTTCGGTAATCATATCCTTCACGTGGCCAGAGCTTCGTTCATTTTCTTGCGATTTAGGTAGTTTTGATTCTTTAATCATGACTTTTTCGCCATTAGCTTTTGTGATGTAATGCCGTATATACCCATTCTCTTTTTTTATTTCATAGGCTGTTTTTTGTTGTTTAGCTTTATCAGAAAACAAATCGTCTGATAATTGAATTGATCCTTCTGTTTTTAACGTGCGAAGATAATTGCTACTTCCAAAATGAACATTCATTATTAATACATCCTCTCTAATAGTAAAATATTTACTTTTTATGTCGGTTGTTTTAATCCAATCTTTACCACTAATTTTTTATAGGGAAGTCAATAGGCGAGTGGGCGTTCAGATTGGCGAATAAACATCGCGAATGGCGAGTATTCTAGCCGAGAATTTTCACATTGGCGAGTAAACTTCAAAAAGTGGCTAGTAATTCGAAAAATATGGCTAGTAATTTAAAGATTTCGGCTAGTATTTCGGGAAAAGAGGCTAGTAAATCCAGCATCCAATTCTTACGTAGAAGGGTACATTTTCTTTGGGCTGTGATTTCGCCTCGGCGAATGGGTACTCACATTGGCGAGTAAGCATCGCGAATGGCGAGTACTCCAGCCGAGAATTTTCACATTGGCGAGTAAACTTCAAAAAGTGGCTAGTATTTCGAAAAATAAGGCTAGTAATTTAAAAATTCCGGCTAGTATTTGGGAAAAAGTGGATAGTAATTTAAAAATTCCGGCTAGTATTTGGGAAAAAGCGGCTAGTATTTTAAAAATTTCGGCTAGTATTTCGAAAAATGAGGCTAGTAAATCCTTCTGTTAAAGTAAATTAAATGAAACCGACCTTCCTTCCCGTTCGTACTTGAAATAAGGGAAGGGAATGAATGAAATGTTGACAGTGCAAATTGAACGTGGCGGTTATGCAGAAAATGAAACGATTATATCAAATATTTGCTTTCAGGTTCAACCAGGGGAGTTAGTTGGTTTGATTGGTGCAAACGGGGCAGGGAAAAGTACAACGCTACAGGCGATCATGGGGACTCTTCCTATAATGGACGGCGAGATTCATAGCGCTTCATATGGTTATGTACCGGAGCGCCCGATACTATATGAGTACTTTACATTGTGGGAGCATATTGATTTTTTGATTCGCACAATCGATGGAGACGAAGAACAGTTAACGGAACGTGCAATGGATTTGTGCCGTACGTTTCGGTTAGAGTCAAAGCTGTATGAATATCCAACGAGTTTTTCGAAGGGGATGCAGCAAGAGGTAATGCTTATTTTGGCTTTTCTACCGGATAGAAGGCTGTATATTTTAGATGAACCGTTTATGGGGTTAGATCCACAGGCAATTCGTAGGCTTCTAACAATGATCGATGAGTATAAAACGCGAGGCGCGGCTATTTTAATGTCCACGCATGCTTTAGATACGGCTGAAAGAATATGTGACGCGTTTGTATTGGTGGATTCTGGGCGGATACTACATAAGGGCACACTATCGAGCTTTAGAGAGAAATTGCACGACCATTCTGCCACTTTACTCGATATCTTTGATCGGTTTTTGGAGGATGGTGAGCATGGGGCTATTTAATGAGCGACTGCGCCTGCAATGGAAATTTAATATAAATATAATTCGCAGTGTTGTTGATGTTACGACAAGTATTTACTTAGTTATATTCGCAATCGTGTTCAGTTTATTTCTATACGGAGAGGTTTTACCGACAATAGAAAATAGTATAATAACAAAAATACCTTTATGGCTGCCTGTTTTTTTACTACTCTTATTCTTCCATTTAAAAAGCTTTCGTACGTTTATTCAGCCAGCGGATCGATTATTTTTAATACAAAGCAACCGTATATTTTCAAGGCTTAAGCTAAATGGATTTTTGTACTCTGCGATAATTCAATTTATTATAAGTGGAGTCCTTATTAGCGTACTAGCCCCCATTTTCATAAAAGTATATGGGATGTCATGGTTGCAGCTAATAGCATTTATTCTATTACATATTTGCTCAAGCTTTTCATTAGCATTTATCCATTTTAAGTCCTACTCAAAATGGGCTCAAATGTTGTTGGATGTAATCGTAGCAGTAGCATTTACGGCTGCCTTTATGTTATTACCAGCAAATATTGTAATTCTACTATGTATTGGCATCGTGTTGTTTCAAGGCTATTTTTATATAAAAAATTATGTAGAATCAAATCGATTTTTTGAGCGGCAATTGGCGTTAGATCAAGAGCGTTTTTATCGACTTCAATCCTTAGTGTTCTTTTTAAGTATGGAGCTTCGTAGCATGACGCCGCCAAAGCAAAAAAATAAGCCACTATTTTGGCGAAACTCCTCTCGATTGTTTAAACGCACAGATTGGATGCTTGAGGAAACTCTCGTAAAAACAATCGTGCGGAATCCCAATTATCGATGGGGATACCTCCGCCTACTAGTTATTACATTTCCAATGTATATTTTTTTACCTGGCTGGGTCGATATTATTGTCTTCGGGCTGTTAGGCTTTATTCTATTATCCTGGATTGAGTCTGTGCTAATGGTAACGAGGGAGCATAAGATTTTCACTATTTATAAAGTAGGGGATGAGCGGTGGATACTTGCGGAAAAACGGATGAAGCGCTGGCTCGTCTATATACCGCTGAGTGTTGTTGGATTGGTTTTGCTAGCGTTTAACATTCTAGGCTAGCTATCCGCTGTGCTTGCTCGATCATCTCTTGAGAAGCATCTATGCCGAGCGCCTTTGCTCCATAATCCGAAATATCATGTGCTAAATAACCAAGATTTAAAATCACTTCATTTGCTTTTGGAGACAATACTTCCAATAAGCTTGCGCCAAATCTTGATATAAAATCATGCTTTTCATCGTATAAAGCTGGGTTCCATTTTGCCATCGGATTCACTCCTTTTGGGATATTATAGCTGTACTTTAAGAAAAAAATGTATTTTCACATATATTTGTAATCTAATAAGGGGATTTAGATTGAAATAATTAATAATGGGCAAAATGAATAGCGTAACTGTAAAAGGAGGCTATTATTATGTTGAAAATTGGTATCATTTTAAGTAGTACAAGGGAAGGTCGTGTAAGTCCACAGGTTGGGGAGTGGGTAAGGGGGTTAGCTGAATTACGTGGCGATGCGAGCTATGAGGTGATTGATTTACTTGATTATAAGCTCCCGATGCTAGGTGAGCCTGGGGGAGATGCTTCTGGTGCACAGGCATGGTCAACTGCTATTGCAGGGTGTGATGGCTTTGTCTTTATTGTCGCAGAATACAATCACTCGATCACGGGAGCACTTAAAAATGCGCTAGATTATTTAAGGGATGAATGGAATAACAAGGCGGCGGGGATTGTTTCATATGGTTCCGTTGGTGGTGCTCGTGCAGCAGAGCATTTACGAGGTATCCTCGGAGAATTGCTTGTAGCAGATGTAAGGGTGCATCCAGCCCTTTCTATTTTTACGGATTTTGAAAACGGAGAATTTAAACCGAAAGATGTTCAAGTTACTTCTGTTAATCAAATGCTAGATGAACTAATTCCGTGGGCCACTGCATTAAAAACAATTCGATAAAAAGGAGCTGTATACATCTGTTACAGCTTTAAAAAAAGCCCTATCAATCTAGCTAAGTTTGATAGGGCTAAACAATCGATTATGCAGCTTTAAATGGTCTGTTCATACGCATTAACCCGTAAATTATAAAAGCTATGCCTCCTGAAATAATTGATAATATTAAATACAGAATAGCTTTCCCTGTTTCCCCTGACCAACGATAAAGCAAGCGGTATACAAAGTAAAATGTGAAAACAAGTAATGCAAGCGAAGCAATAAGCCCAATTAACGGGATTAACGAAACAATAAATAGGCCAAAATAAATTAACGTATTCTTTTTCGCTTCCGCACGAACTGCTAAGTCATCATGTCCTTTAGCAGTTAATATGAATAAGCTATATATATTCGCAATCGGAATCCATGCAATATAAGCAACATCGCTAAAGCCGTTTGTTTTAGACGCTTTAAAATAAATTAATGCAGTTACTACGTAGGCGATTACTAATAATACAAGAGTAATAAAAAAAACCGCTAGTATAAAACCCGCGCCCAATGTGTCAGTTAAAAATGTATCGTACTCATTATAATTTGAATCATAGCTCATTTCCAAAAATCCCCCTTTAAATTAATTCGTTATCATCGTAACATTACAATGTATGGATATCTAGCATTATTTAATACATATTACAAAATATGTAATTTATCTTACATGTAAACGCGTTTCTCAACAAAGATATAAGATTTATTTTCTTATCAGAATAAAATACGAATCCTGTAAAATTGAAGAGGTATCAGTAGCTGTCGGAGCGATAGTAAAAGAAATATAAGTATCGGTCTCCTCACAAACAACAATGTCGGCATGCGCTAGCTGGGGTTTTGTAATTTCTTTTTGAATTGGATTCAGTCCCTCAAAGGATTGAAGTATTAGCTGTCTATCATCCGCCGTTGCTTGGCGAACTATCGTTTCTGGCTGGGATAACAGCCTTTCTATTTCCTCTTTAGATAACAATCGGCTTCCTCCTCAATGATAGCTGTACTAGTTAAGCGTAGACAATTCAACTCTCAGCCTTTCCCAAAATGGCTCTATCGTATGTCTATCATCCACCGCTTGGAATATCCACTCGGTCTCACGATTGATGAATTTTACTAGTTTCTCTAAGGCTATCGTATGTGTTGTTATACTAATCGTATTAAATATATCTTCTATTTCTTGCACTAGATTTGAGGGCAACGTTTTGTCTACCGTTTTAAGCCCCAGTTGAGCACGCTCAGGTGAATATTTGTGTAGCAGTACCTTTGAGAAATTGATGAACACATGCTGTAGTAAATGGACGCACCAAATATGATTCCCTCGCTTAGCACTTCTATAGTATTGAAATAAATACCAAACAGTATCATCTACTGCATCTTGAAGCTCATGTGACTCTAACGCTAACGTTGTGCGTTCCTGGTAGGGTAGGAGCATTCCATTCGGATCAAATAAAACTTTAATAGCGTCCTTATTAACAATAGTAGCCGGTGTCACTGTAAACAAATCAATGCTAATCATATCCTCGTAAACGGCTATTAATTGAGGGGCAATAATATATATGTCATCAACAAATAGTGTTTTTTTATATGTTTCGATATGCTGTATTCTGTTCGCTAAAAAGGTCTCTACGTGCTCTTCCTGAACAACGCAATACAAATCAATATCGGAATACTCATCATGCTCATTTCTGCCAATAGATCCTCTTAAAAAACCGCTTCAATATAGGGGTCCTTCTTTAAACTCTCTAGTAAAGTGTGAATAATCTTCTCTATTATCATCTCATTAACACCTGCCTTTAAACTACTATTTATAATATAGTTTAACATCTTTTTAATGAGAATATATAGCGTTAGTGGGAAAATTGAGTATCTTCACCGTCAGTCGGGGTTGCTCTAAATACACCGCACATTAAATTCCGAGCGGACGCCCCTAGGAAAGTACGCTGGCGCAACGGAATTCAACCTAAAGTTAGGGTGAAGAGCCAAAATTAAAATAAAATGCTGAGACAAAGCTCACCTGTGTAACGGTTGCTTTTGAAAGAGATGCGGAAAAATGGCGTACAAAAGATAACAACGTGTTTAAAAACTATTTATTAATAAAGCGATCCAAACTTCCGTTAGGTCTATCAGTATACATAAAGGCATAATATTCATATCTTGAGAGCAAATATTGTAAAAATTATTAACTCTAAATGAGTGGACAATTTTTAATTATTTGTAGCTATGCTATATTAAACACAGTGAAGTACGAAAGGATGTTATACATGGCTAAAAGTGTAGTACTAGCAGAAAAACCTTCAGTAGCTCGTGATATCGCGAATGTGCTGAAGTGTCATAAAAAAGGAAATGGCTATCTTGAAGGAGATAAATTCATTGTTACTTGGGCATTAGGCCACTTAGTAACATTAGCTGATCCGGAAAGCTATGATGAAAAGTATAAAAAGTGGAATCTTGAAGATTTACCGATGCTACCAGAACGTTTGAAATTAACAACGATTAAGCAAACGAGTAAACAATATAATGCAGTTAAATCTCAACTTACACGTAATGATGTAAATGAAATCATTATAGCTACTGATGCTGGACGTGAGGGGGAATTAGTAGCTCGTTGGATAATAGATCGCGCTAAGGTAAACAAGCCAATTAAGCGTTTATGGATTTCATCTGTAACTGACAAAGCTATTAAGGATGGTTTTGCGAATTTAAAACCGGGTAAGAATTACGACAACTTATATCATGCAGCTGTAGCCCGTAGTGAAGCGGACTGGTATTTAGGATTGAATTCAAGTCGAGCCCTATCGACAAAATTTAATGCTCAATTAAATACGGGACGAGTACAGACACCCGTTGTAGCAATGGTAGCAGCTCGTGAGGATGAAATTAAGAATTTCAAAGCGCAAACGTATTATGGTATTGAAGCAAAGACATCAGAATTAAAATTAACATGGCAAGATGGGAATGGTAACTCTCGTAGCTTTAATAAAGAGAAAATTGATGCCATTGTAAATTCATTGGATAAACAAGATGCAAAAGTAATTGAGGTAGAACGAAAACCAAAAAAATCTTTTTCTCCAGGTCTATATGATTTAACCGAGCTACAGCGTGATGCTAACAAAATGTTTGGATACTCAGCTAAAGAAACTTTAAATATTATGCAAAAGCTTTACGAGCAGCATAAAGTATTAACTTATCCACGTACAGATTCTCGGTATTTATCATCAGACATTGTCAGCACGCTTCCAGAACGTTTAAAAGCATGTGGTATAGGTGAATACCGCTCTTTAGCAAATAAGGTGCTTACAAAGTCAATTAAAGCGAATAAATCGTTTGTAGATGATAGTAAGGTATCGGATCACCATGCAATTATTCCAACAGAGGAATATGTGAACTTTGGAAACTTTACAGATAAAGAACGTAAAATTTATGATTTAGTTGTAAAACGTTTCTTAGCCGTTTTGTTCCCAGCACACGAATATGAGCAATTAACGGTACATGCTCAAATCGGTAAAGAAAAATTTATCGCTCGTGGTAAAACAGTTATTACAGCAGGTTGGAAGGAAGTATACTCGAATCGTTTTGATGATGAAGAGACGAATGAAGATGTAAAAGAACAGTTACTTCCTCGTCTTGAAAAAGGGCAGGGGCTAAAAGTAACTTTAATTTCTCAAACTTCTGGTCAAACAAAACCGCCAGCACGATTTAATGAGGCAACTCTGCTTTCAGCAATGGAAAACCCAACAAAGTATATGAATACACAAAATAAGCAGCTTGCAGACACATTAAAATCGACAGGTGGATTAGGAACAGTTGCAACACGTGCGGATATTATCGATAAGCTATTTAACTCATTCCTAATTGAAAAACGTGGTAAAGATATTCATATCACGTCTAAAGGGCGTCAGTTGCTTGACTTAGTTCCTAACGAATTAAAGTCTCCTGAAACAACAGCTGAGTGGGAGCAAAAGTTAGAATTAATTGCTAAAGGCAAACTGAAAAAAGAAACATTCATCAATGAAATGAAGCAGCATACAAAAGAAATTGTAGCTGATATTAAAAATAGCGATAAGAAATTTAAGCACGACAATATTTCAACGAAAAGTTGTCCAGATTGTAGTAAACCGATGCTTGAAGTGAATGGAAAAAAGGGCAAAATGCTTGTATGCCAAGACCGTGAATGTGGCCACCGTAAAAATGTCGCGCGTGTGACGAATGCTCGCTGCCCACAATGTAAGAAAAAGCTAGAGCTACGAGGTGAAGGCGATGGCCAAATCTTTGTATGTAAATGCGGTCATCGTGAAAAATTATCCTCTTTTGAAGCGCGTCGTAAAAAAGAAGGCGGCGGTAAAGTGGATAAGCGTAGTGTACAGAAGTATATGAAGCAGCAGGAGAAAGAAGCTGAACCAATTAATAATGCGTTTGCTGACCTGTTAAAAGGGATGAAATTTGATAAATAGTTTTATTTGAAAATGCTCAAAAATGTCAAACTGTATTTCCAGTTTGACATTTTTTTATAGAGAATCATATCGGGTTTATTTGCACCGTAACTGGCACCTACTAATTCACAGTTTTAGAGGTCAACAAATAAGCATAGATAACGCTACGCTATTGCTCTTCCCAAAATGCACGTACGTTAAACTGCTGACTACCACCGACCTTCGCTTATTGGAATTCTCGATTATTTTACTTTTGATTATAAATAAACTAGCTATTATAAAATAGACTTTCGTATAATACATATTTTACAAATGAGCTCGATTAAATGAACTTAAGATATGCATCTCTTCACGATATTTCGCAACTGTTCTTCTTGAAATTGAAATACCTTCTTCGCATAAAATTTGAGTAATTTGTTGATCAGCGAGAGGCTTTTGTTTATTCTCAGTTTCTACTAACCTCTTTATTCTATTTTTTATATAGATTACAGAATCCATTTTTCCAGATTCACTAGCTATACCCTTTGTAAATAAGGATTGTAGTGTATAGATACCATGGGGTGTTTGTATATACTTACCTCTTATGGCCCGACTAATTGTTGATTCATTAACATTTAATTCATGAGCTGCATCCTTTAGACGCATCGGTTTTAAAGCAGATCTTCCTAAATTAAAGAAGCCTTGTTGAATATCCAGTAGTAGCTGTACTAATTGGTAGAGCGTTTTATCTCGATGTTCAATCCCTTGTATTAGGGCAAGGGCATCTTGCATGGACTGCTTATAATACGTTTTATAATTCTCATCATTTTTCAAAAGATTTACATAGCTCTCGTTTATAGAAATAGAAGGTAAGTAGTGGCGGTTTAAATGAATAAGCCATTCACTTTCATATTTTTTAACTTCAACATCAGGTATCACATAAGATGTTGGTTCAAACTTATCCGCTGTTATTACAGGCCTCAATTTTTTTATATAATCAACGGTGCTCTTTACTTCTTTCATTGTTAATTTGTAGTTTTTGGATAATTGTTTAAATGAGTTTGTAGATACAAGTTTTAAATCGTCCGAAATAAATTGGCAAGCCATTCTGGGGGCAAATGGGTCGTTATTAATTTGAATAAGTAAATATTCTTTGAAGTTACGGGCTCCTACCCCTATTGGTTCGAATGTTTGCAATAGCTCCAACAGTTCCTCTACATGAGAAGATGTAGTTTTGAATTTTTCGGCAACACTATTCAAATCAACATCTAGAAATAAGCGCTCATCTAAAGATTGAATTAAGAAAGTAAAAATATTTAGATCGATTGGATTTAAATTTATGTGTGATGGTATTTGTTCAAATAAATATTTCTCATAGCTTTCCTTTTGCTCAAGCTTCATTTCAATGAAATTAAATTCTTTATGATTTCCATTTTGGATATTTGAATTAGAGGGAATAAATGCTAGCTTCATGATATTCTCATAATTACTCCTTGCTTCAGCATCTTTAATAGTCAATAGTGGATTTTCGTTTCCTTTCTCATAAATGTATTGCTCTAATTCATCAGTGGAGAATTGGAGAATTTGTAAATGCTGAATTAATTCTGTATTTAATGTTTGCGTAATTTGCTGAGAAATTTTCATTGAATAGGGCATTTACGTATACCTCCTTTCTAAAAAATGAACATGTTATTTTATAGGTACTATTCATCATGCTGTAGTAATTATTAATAAATGAACTATAATCTAATTTTTTCTGAATTGTCAATTATTACACTTTTATTCTCTTAAAATCTTTATTTTTATAGGTATGTGCATTTTTCTTGTTTTTTAAGGTGGAAATGTGAAAAAGGTTTATTTACTATATAGATATTCAGAGTATACAATTTCTATCCGTTTTGATTCTCAATTTATTTATTCGCCTACATTAAAAATGTATATATTTATGTTGTTGTCTTTAAGCTAGAAGGAAATGATCAATTGACTGAGGGTTCATACAATGGAATGTTTAGAGGAAGAATGTAGTGTAGAAGAAATTATGATATATAAAAATAGCATACACTTGATTGATTGGCGTGTACGCTATTTTATGATTTCTTTTTTAGTATTCTATATTGTATTTTTTTATTTTGTTATATAGCGTTGCTAGTGAAACGCCCAATATTTTAGCAACTTTTTTCTTTCCTTCTAGTGTAGAATGGTCATGCTGTTTTAAAACCTTTATGATATGTGATTTTTCAACTATGGATAAGGGTAAATGTTCATTCGTTTCTAAAACATAATGTTTCTGAGTATTTGACTGTAGAAGTCTAGATATATTTTTTTCTATAAGATTTTTAGGGATAACAGAAGCTGTTGTTTCATTCATAACCCTTTCTAGAAAATTTTCTAATTCTCTTACGTTACCAGGCCAATCATATTCGCAAAGCAAAGCATAGGATTTGTTTGTTAATTGCATCTTTGGTAATCTAGCTCGTTTACTGATTTTATCCATTAGATCTTCAGTGATAGAAATAATATCGCTTTTTCTTTTTCTTAGTGGTGGGATTTCGATGTTTATTACATTTAATCTATAGTATAAATCCTCTCTAAATTCACCGAATTTAACCATTTCCTTCAAGTTTTTATTAGTTGCTGCAATGATTCTCAAGTCTACGTTAATTTTTGTTAATCCACCGATACGTTCAATTTCTCTAGATTGCAGGAAACGAAGTAATTTTGCTTGTAGCAATAGACTCATTTCCCCTATTTCATCCAGAAAAATGGTGCCTTTATTTGCTAACTCTACTTTTCCTATTTTTTTACGATTGGCACTTGTGAAGGCGCCTTTTTCATATCCGAACAATTCACTTTCTAGCAAGTTTTCAGGAATAGCTGCACAATTAACTGTTATAAATGGTCCATTTCTAAATAAGCTCTCATTATGTATAGCATGTGCAAATAATTCTTTTCCTGTACCACTTTCACTCGTGATTAAAATAGTAGATTTTGACTTAGCGATTCTTTTGGATAACTCGACAACTTCTCTAAATTGAGGGCTATCCCCTATTAGATTTTCAAAGGTGTAGTTTGCCTTAAAACCTAAGTTTTCTGTATCGTCTGTTAAAAAAATTGAATTATCATCATCCAAAATTTTGTGTGTTAAATATTTTATTTCTGAAATGTCTTGAAGTGTTGTAACAGCTCCTAGAAATTTATTGTCTGCTATTATTGGATGTGCATTTGAAATTGTTTCAACTTTTGAACCAGCCCCACCAGAACGCAGACCTATAATAGGTTTCCTAGCTAAATAGCTTTTATATAAGGCTCCTTCTGGTGAAAAGTCTTTAATATTACTATTTAACCGTTCTACTGCAGGGATGTTTGTAATATTCGTGAATGCTGGATTTACATATTTAACTACAGCTTGATCGTCTATTACTTGTATACCGTGGTGGATATTTTCTAAAATTGAAAAGTAAAAATTTTTTTGTTCAATTGTTTTATTAATTAGAGAATAAATTTGAACGTAGTGAGAATAATTATTGCCACTAATTAAAGTTAGATTATTCGAATCATCACTCAAATCAATAGGAAACTTAGAAAAAATGTATACAGAATCGTACTTTTTAAGTACATCTGATATTTCTTGCTGTACTTTTGACGTTGGATGAGTTTTTGATAAATAAATAATATTTAATAATCCTAATTCTTGCATACTTTCGAATGTAAGTAATTCTTCAGATGAATCTGTAAAAATTATGGAGTGTTTAGGTTTATCCATGTTAATCACCTCTATAAATATTTATATGTATCTTCTAAGTCTCTTCTTATTCATCCATGTTTGTTAACTCAACAAAAAAGCTAACTAGTTTAGAGCAATAGTATGTAAGAAAATCTACCTCTTTATCTGCCCCTTGTTAAAATGCATTATCCTGAATCATCAAATTGTCCAAATAAATTATTCTATAAGCATACATTTTTTTTTTGAATCTTTCAAAGTAGTTAGAATTATCGATAAATTGAAGAGGGTAAAAGAGGTGTAAATTTTCGTTGTGATGGATTATAAATCTTGTTTATGTATGGATACCAAACAGTTAATAAATAAATTATTGATTGTGAATCATAATTCTAACTTTTAAAATAAAAATGTAAGCGTTTTCTGTTATATGTCATGTATATGCTCGTTTTATCTTTAATTATGAACGGGGATGTGTGATTCTAAAATTTAGAAAATTCTAATTTTTAGAATTTTGTTATTTTAAAAGTTCCTAACTTTTATCTGTTTTTTACAATAAAACGAACAAAAAATAGGTGATTTTCTAAAAAAACACAAAATAATTCATTTTTTTATGTGTTTTTTTAGAGGTTGGCATAAATATTGCTTATAGATTAGTAGGCGCCTAGACAGAAGAAATAAGGGGGAGAAAAATGTGTTAGCTACTTGGACATGGATAAGTACCATTATTTTAAGTTTGTTTTTTATTCTGATGTCATTAGTTTTTAGAAAGAAATCCAATGAAAGCTTTTTACAGTTTGCAATAGCCGGTGGAACACTTCCATTCTTTTTAATTTTATTTAGCGACATTGCAACGATCATGGGGGTAGGCAATTTTATCGGGCATTCTTCGAAAGGTTTTGAATCAGGTATAGCAAATATTCCTTTCATTATAGGTGAGCAAGGTTCAAAAATTATTTTTGCTTTACTCTTTGCGGGGTTCGCAGCAAGGTTTACCTATAAAAGTATTGGAGAGCTCCTGAACGATTTGATTTTGAGAGACAAGTTATCGAGAGCGATCGTAGGGATTCTAACTTCGGGAATTATGATTGCTTGGATCGGTGGGCAAGCAAAAGGAATGGGAGCGCTCTTTTCAGTATTTACCAATACAGATCCTCTACCACTAATTTTCTTTTTCTCGGCCGTATTCATTCTTTATACAATGATTGGTGGTATGTACTCGGTAGTTTGGACAGATCTGGTTCAGGGTGGTCTGCTAATTGGTCTTGCAATATGGTTCTATGTTAGTGTACTGGCAAAAATTGATTTTAGTTATTCGAATTTAAAGAGCATGTTAATAGAAGTTGATGCTGGTTATTTAACACAATTAAATATTTCCGGTTGGGAAGTTTTATCTTTATTTATTACTGGTTGTTTCGGGATTTTAGCAGCTCAAGTATATTGGCAACGTTGTTTCGCGGCTGACAATCCAAAAGCTGCAAGTAGAGCAATGTTCTATAGTGGTTTTGTTGCTATTGCTTTTACCATCTTATCTTCCATTACTGGAATGATAGTAAAGGCGATGAATCCAACTTTAGAATCTGGACAGGCTATTTCTTGGTTAATTATGAGTGAAATGTCAGAACTAGCGGCTCTATTATTCTTTATTTTAATTTTCTTAGCAGCAATTTCTAGTGCATCTTCACAATTACATTCGGCAGCTGTAGTAATCGTAAATGATATTGTAATGCCTTATAAAAAAGGTTTAGAAGATAAATCTCTTATTAAATTATCGAAGTGGCTAGTAGTAGTTGTAGGTGTTTTTTCGATCTTAGCAGCAATTTATTCTCAATCAATTATTAGCTTATTCTCTATGGCTTATACGATGGCAGGTGGTGGTGTAGTACCTGTACTAATCGTTGGGCTTTTATGGAAATCGCGAAGAGAAGAGAAATTTGAAATGGGCTTCCATAATAGTAAGGTATCTATTTGGGGAGGAAGAATTGGTCTAGTTTCTGGTGCAATTGTGTCTATAGTATTCGGGATTTTATGGGGAGTATTAATTTCAATGCTACTAACAGTTATTGTGTCAATGGTTCTTCCGAATCGAAGAAATTTAAATGAACTAGAAATAGAAAATATATAAGAGGTGACGAGATGGGAATTTTAGAGTGGGGAAAGATTTTGACTGCAATGGTAACTCCATTTGATAAAAATGGAGACGTAAATTTAAAGCAAGTAGAAAATCTAGCAAAGCACTTATATAAAGGCAACACAGATGGATTAGTACTTTGGGGGACGACAGCAGAGTCTCCTACATTATCACAAGTAGAAAAAGAAAATATTTTTAGAGTAGTGAAGAATGTAGTAGGTAATAAAGGATCTATCATTGTGTCGACAGGTACTAATGATACTGGCATCACAATAGAAAATACAAAGAAGGCCCAAGAATTGGGTGCTGATGGTGTAATGGTAATCGTCCCTTATTACAATAAACCATCACAACGAGGAATTTATGAACATTTCAAAGCAGTTGCAAATTCAACGGACCTTCCAGTATTAATATACAATGTTCCAGGTCGAACAGGAACAAATATGTCTATTGAAACAATTGAGCAGCTTGCAAAAATTAATAATATAAAAGCAATAAAAGAGTCTACTGGGGATGTTTCACGTGTTATTGATATTCGAAATGTAGTACCTGAAGACTTTTTGATCTATAGTGGCGATGATTCCCTTACAATTCCGTTTCTTTCTGTAGGGGGGGATGGCGTAATTAGTGTAGCTAGTCATATTGTTGGTCAAGAGATGAAAGCAATGATAGATCTTTTCTTGGAAGGGAATCTAGAGCAGGCTATTAAGGTTAATTCTGTATTAAAACCATTAATGGATGCGGCATTTTATGATGTAAATCCTGTTCCAATAAAAATTATGTTAAATAAAGTAGGTTTAGATGTTGGCGGGGTACGATTGCCGTTAGTAATGAGTGCAAAAGATACAGAAAACAAAATACTGCAAAGTTTAGAAACTTACTTACAAATTAAAGTTAGTAATTAAGTTCCTATTGGGAGGCTTAGATTTGAAACAAAAAGTCATAGTCGTTGGTGGGGGAATCATTGGTACATCAGTGGCTTATTACCTTACAAAAAAAGATATAGAAGTAATATTATTTGAGGCCAAGGATATTGCTGCGGGTTCCTCGGGTTCCTGTGATAGAGCGATTATGCTTCAATCAAAAAAGCCAGGACCAAATTTAGATTTGGCATTAAAAAGTGCAGAGATGTATAAAACACTAGAATTAGAGCTAGAAGAAGATTTAGAGTACCACAAGGGTGGGGGAATGATATTAATTGAAAATGAATTTGAGTTTAACGTCATAAAGGAAATGGTAGAAAGACAAAATCAAGCTGGACTAAATGTCTCTATTATTAGTGGAGATGAAGCGAGAAAAAAAATTCCAGCACTTTCAAAAAAAATAATAGCTGCAACTTGGTGGGAAGAAGATGCAGAGATTAGTCCTATGGGTACAGCTTTCGCTTTTGCGAAAGCTGCCCAAAAGAATAATGCAACAATTAAGTTAAACTGTGAGGTTCAATCCCTAGTCATTAAAAACGGTCGTATTATTGGAGTTAAAGCTGCTGATGAAATTTTTTATGCGGATAGTGTCGTTGTATGTACGGGTGTTTGGACAAAAAAAATTCTTGAAACGATTAACATAGATGTTCCAATTATCCCTAGAAAAGGGCAAATATTAGTCACGGAAAGGTTACCTCAAATTATTGATTGCAATATTTTAAGTGGATCTTACATCGCTTCAAAATTACAAAAAACTAATGGGGATCCATACGGAATCGGTTTAGCAATAGGGCAAACACAAAGTGGTACGTTGCTAATTGGTGGCTCAAGAGAGTTTGCTGGGTTTGATAGCTCGACAAATAGTCAAGTGATTCGTGAAATTGCAAAGAGAGCGGTAAATACATTCCCATTTCTTAAAAATGTTAACCTAATTAGAACTTTTTCAGGCTTTAGACCCTTTACACCAGACAATTTGCCGATATTGAGTGAAGTACCTTCAGTTGACGGTTTATTTATAGCAGCTGGTCATGAAGGCGATGGTATTGCGTTAGCTCCGATTACTGGAAAAATAATGACTGAAATGGTTAGTCGACAGAACATAGACATTAATCTAGATGCATTTAAAATAGATCGGTTCTCAAAAGTTAACGTGTAAATTAACAAAGTATTTAATAACAATAATTATAGTAAAAAATTCACTTTAATTTTGATCCGTGTAGATTTGGGGTTGGGGGAATGTGTATGAAAATGGAAGAGATAAAAGAAAAACAAAATGATGCTATAGAAATTAACTTTATGTTCAATGGAAAGTTACTAACTGGTATAGAGGGTCAACCTGTTGCAGCTGCCTTAATAGCAAACGGTATTCGTAGTATTAGAAATTGTGAAATAACGGGAGAAGCAAGAGGAATATATTGTGGTATTGGTCACTGTTATGAATGTAGAGCTACTATAAATGGAACTCCAAGTAAACGAACTTGTTTGACATTGCTAAAAGAAGGCATGGTCGTTACAAGTGGTAACGAGATTAGTTATGGGGCTGAATATAATGAATGTTGATGTTGTAATTGTTGGAGCTGGTCCAGCAGGTATTATTTCTGCAATAGAACTTGCCAAACGTGACTTGAAAGTAGTTGTAGTCGATGAATATTTTAGAACAGGTGGGCGCTTATTAGGGCAACTATATGACGATCCTAAAGCCCCTAAGGAAAGCAGACATTGGGATGGAAAAAAGATTGCTACACAGCTAACTGAAGAAGCATTGAAATATGGCGTAACAATTTTATGTGAAACAACTGTTTGGAAAATTGAAAGTGATTTTATTATTTCTGTTTCAGATAATCAAATTAAAGAAATTTATTCAAAAGCAATAATTCTTGCGACAGGTGCAATAGAAAAGGCTTTACCAATAAGTGGTTGGACAAAAGTGGGGGTTGTAAGTGTAGGAGCAGCTCAAACATTTACTAACCTTCACAATGTGAAAATTGGAAAAAAAGTTTTGTTTGTAGGTATTGATCCTCTTTCTATTTCAGTAGCTATCGAAATGAAGAATGCAGGATTTGATGTAAAAGGTATGGTATTGCCATCACCTACTATTCTGACTCTGAATAAAAGTAATCCAAGAGAGACTTTAGAAAATTTAGCATTAGCATCAGATTTGGCACCAAATAAAATTTTCCGAATATTAGGTAAAATGATGAAGGGGAAAATCGCGAGTTTTGCATTAAATTTTTTAACGTTAGATCTACTTAAAATACATGGTATCCCGCTCTATTTAAGGAAAGCAGTTACTCAAATTAACGGAGAACAAGAAGTAGAAAGTGTAACAATTAACAAAGTTTCAGTTGATGGAAAAATACAGCCTAACATAGTGGAAACGCTAAATATTGATACAGTTTGTTTGTCAGGTGGTCTGCTGCCTTTAGTGGACAGCTCACAATTGGCAAACTGTGAAATTGTAGATATCCCAGAGTTAGGAGGCATTGTCCCTCTTCATAATAAATATTTAAATACTACAAAAGATCGCGTGTATGTTGCTGGTAATATTACAGGGATTGAGGGAGCAAAGGTTGCAATGGCGCAAGGAAAGCTTGCTGCCTTAAATTTACTTAAAGATTTTGAAATGGTTGATGAGAGTGAAGTTGAAAAAGCCTATGAATCCGTAGAAGAGGCTAGGAGAGCTTCTCCAATTTTATTTCTTCCTAAAATAAGAAATGGAAGAGAGATTATGCAAATGAAGTGGGAAACTTATGTTGCAAAGGTAGGCGAATAAAATTTTGAACAAAGTACTAGTATGTCGCTGTGAAGGCGTCTGTCTCGATGAAATTTTGGTAGCGATAAAAGAAGGTGCAACTTCAGTTCAAGGAATCAAAATGCGTAATAGAGTAGGTATGGGATATTGTCAGGGAAGAACGTGTCAACCTGTGTTAAGAGATATATTAATAGAAGAAATTGGTGTTAATTCAGTTGAACAAGTGCAAAAGGCTCAATCGCCTGTAAGACCTATTCTTTTTGGAGAATTATAAACAAATAGAGGTGTAGAAATGGTAAAGGAAATGATAGCTAGTGATTTGAAAAATGAAACCATTAGTGTGATAAATCCACAAGATGGAAGTTTAATAAAGAAGATTAAATCTGCTTCCGCAGCTGATGCTGAAATGGCAATAAAAGAAGCAGAGGAAGGGTTTTTAATTTCTTCGAGGTTACCAGTACATCAGAGGATTTCTATTTTACAGAAAGCTGCTCAGTATATTTTAGATAATAGTGAGGAATATGCAAAAATTCTTGCTCTTGAAAGCAGTAAGACGATCAAGGAAGCAAGAAAAGAGGTGGCCAGATGTATAGAAACAATAAAAATAAGTGCTGAAGAAGCTAGAAGAATAACAGGAGAAACCCTCTCCTTCGACCAAATGGAAGGCGGAGAAAATAGAGTAGGCTATTTCCAAAGGTTCCCTATGGGGATAGTTTTAGCAATCACACCATTCAATGATCCCTTGAATTTAGTTGCACATAAGGTTGGTCCAGCTATAGCAGCAGGTAATGCAATTATAGTAAAGCCAGCAACAGTAACGCCACTAAGTGCATTAAAATTAGCAGAAGCCTTTGATCATGCGGGGTTACCTAAAAAGATATTGACGGTATTACCAGGGAAAGCTAGTGAAATCGGGGATGTTTTAGTAGAAAATTCTAAAATTAGAATGATTTCTTTTACTGGTGGATTGGAGGCTGGTAAAGAAATTATGAGAAAAGCAGGACTCAAGAAATTTAGCATGGAGTTAGGCTCTAATTCTCCGGTTATTATATTAAAGGATGCAAATGTTGATACAACTGTAGAAAGTGTTGTTTCGGGAGCTTTTTGGGCTGCAGGACAAAATTGTATTGGCGTTCAGCGAGTTTTTATTGAAGAGGATGTTTATGACAGATACAAAAGTAAATTAATAGAACGTACTTGTTTGTATAACTTAGGAGATAAATTAAACGAAAAAACAGACATGGGTCCACTTATTACGGAAAATGAAGCAATTCGAGTTGAAAAAATAGTTAATGAATTAGTGAATCAGGGGTCAACGGTTTTATGTGGAGGTCATAGAGAAGGAGCTTTTTATGAGCCAACTATATTGGAGAACGTACCTATAGATTCTGATCTAGCAAAAGAAGAAATCTTTGGTCCTGTTCTTTTGTTATTTAAAGTGAAAGATTTACAGGAAGCCATTGAGTACTCTAATGATGTGGATTATGGCTTACAAGCAGGTATTTTCACAGATAATGTTAACCACGCTTTTGTAGCAATAAAGGATTTAAATGTCGGGGGCATTATGGTCAATGATAGTAGTGACTATAGAATCGATGCTATGCCTTTTGGAGGCGTTAAAGGGTCAGGCATTGGAAGAGAAGGTATCAAGTTTGCTATTGAAGAAATGACGGAGCCGAAAGTGATTTGTTTTAATCTCCAGTAATGAAATGCAAATCTTAAAATTAATTAGATGGGGTGGAGTGATATTGTGGAGAGAATCGCCTTTGGTGGTATAAGTGGTAAAACAGGGAGAACAGTAGCAGGAAATTTATCTGAAAATAATCATATCGATATTGTGGCTGGAATTGGTGAGAATTCTGTAGGTACTGATATCGGTGAATTATTACACAATAAAAAAAACTACAAGTATATCTATAAGAATTTTCAAGAAGTAATCGATAACCAAGAAGTAGATTTGTTTATTGATTTTTCCACTTGTGAGGCTGCCCCTAAAAATATTGAATTAGCTTTAATTAATAAAATTAGTACCATTGTAGGGACAACTGGAATTGATGAGAAAGAAATTGAAAGGTTATCTAGTATAGCTAAAGAGAACAATGTATTTCTTTTATGGTCAAGTAATTTTTCTTTAGGAATAGCGTCGTTAAGTAATGCATTAAACGCGTTATCAAAAATATTTGATAAAGATAATATAGGCATAATAGAAGTACATCATTCAGATAAAGCTGATATGCCATCCGGTACCGCACTATATTTAAAAGACAAAATAGGGCTTACTAGCAATCAAAATATTAGTTCTTTAAGGATTCCGCTTAAGATTTCTAGACATACGATATTTGCAAGTGGAGTAGGAGAAAATTTATTTATTGAACATACAGTGGTTGATTCTCAGGCTTTCACTGTAGGTATATTATTTGTAATTAATAATTATAGAGAATTTACAGGGGTGTATTTAGATTTAGCTAGTTTTTTAAAGGTATTAGAAAAAAAGGTTTAAGTAGGTTGATTAGAAGAGATGGTATATGTGTTTATATCATCTCTTAAATTTTACTCTTTTTCTGTAGAGCATTAATTTTTAGGTAGGGTCAATTGCCTTTTCAGACGGTCCCTTTGTTGATTAGAGTAGAGCCAGCGTGAGTGCATCTGTCGGCTACGCCTTTCGATGCAGAAATAATCGGTTCCTTTCACTGGGGAACAGATTATTTTCCTTGGAGATTAGCGTCTAGAGAAGAACGAAGGCTAGAATCGCCACATCGTGTGACAATTTATCTGCGCAAAACATCTGTTGTCCTCTGGCGCAACGGAAATCAACCCCATGTTATGGTAAGAGCCTCTATAAAACTATATAGACTAATTGTGTGTGTTTTACTCGGGTTATTGAGAACGGTAAAAATAGAAGTGTGCGGAAGGGTGTGAATATAAATTGAAAGGGTTTGAATTATATAGTACGAGAGATTTAAATAAGAACACGTCTAGAATTATAAAAGTGGCAATTTTAGGGTTTGGAACAGTAGGCCAAGGAATATACAGTATTTTAATCAAAAAATTTGAGGAATTTAAAGATGATTATGGTTTGGAATTTGTAGTAAGTAGCATTTTAGTAAAAGATTTATCATGGGAACGTATTCCAGGTACAAAACATTTATATACAAATAATATGGATGATATTTTGGCTACCGAGAATTTAAATATTGTTTTTGAAGCAATAGGTAATGAAAATCCTCCTTATAATTATTTGAAAAAAGCAATTGAGTATGGATGTCATGTTGTTACTGCAAACAAAAACATGTTTTCTAAATACGGTGTTGAACTAGAAAATCTTGCAGAAAAGAATGGTGTATATATAGGTTATGAGGGAACAACTGCTGGTAGCATTCCTATCATTAGATCGATAAGAAGCATACTTCAAGTGAATGAGATCAGTCGTATTCAAGGTATTCTGAACGGAACATCGAATTACATTCTAACACAGATGTGTGAAGGAGCTACTTTTGAAGTAGCATTAAGAGAGGCTAGGTTAAAAGGTTATGCAGAGGCAGATTGTTCAGATGATATTTCTGGTCGAGATGCACTGTATAAATTGAAAATTTTGAGTAAAGCTGCTTTTGGTAAGCAATCAAAAGATATAAACATAAATTTTGAGGGCATTGATAATATTACAAATGATAATGTAAAAGAGGCGAATAAAAAAGGTTTACGTTATCGTCATATTGCAGAAATAGAAAGAGGAAAAGATGGCTCGATTTTAGCTAAAGTAGGTCCTCAATTGATTGATATAAAACACCCCTTTTATGCAGTGGATGGAGTAAATAATGCCGTCTTAATTGAGACAAATTATAGTGGGAATTTAATTTTCTTAGGACCGGGTGCAGGTATGTATCCGACTGCTAGTGTCATGGTTGAAGATTGTATTGATATTATCAGAAAAGAAATTAACTCAACATTAGTAGTATAAATTTTAAAACGATTTGTCTCATGCTAAGGAGGATATTAATGATTCGCATGGGCAATAGATTTTTGGGGTGAAGAATCTGTTTGGGCATCCAGGAATTGCTGGCGAAACGGTTTTAACTAAATAATAAAAATTAATAAGAAAGCGCTAAGACGAAGTGAATTTTGAATAAAATATAGTCTCAGCGCTTTTTTTAATAGATTTACTGTATTAAATGAAAACTTAATTTCGATTGAACTCTCGTATTTTATCCAAGTATAATCTGCATAATTCTTTGATGGATTTCTTCGTCATTTACCTAGCGCTCAAACGTCCATATACTAATATGCTATTCTTCGCTTACTTTCGCCAATCGTGACCGTTTCGATTCCCCTTCTGAATAAATGCTGCTAGTTTGCTATGTGAATGGTGAATTATTTTTCCGTTAGATTAGCGACTGACAGTGAAGCGTCAACACCAAAGGAAGTGGCTCGTTTTTTCACGCGCCAACGTATTTAACTGTAGCGTAACGATGCGAATAATTTTAGTTATGAAAATATGGATTATGAAAATGACCCAAATATAAAACTATTCGCCCTTTGTCAATATCAGTAGAGAATTTAAATAATTCTATTTTCAATAGAAAATACTTGAAACGAACATACATAATCTATTAATGTTAATATGTTACAAAAGTATGGCGTGTTAGAATCTTATCATAAGAAGAAAGAATAAAAAGGGGAATGGGAAAATGAAGGTATTTAGTCCTGTTATTTGGTTGTTGAATAAATTGAAGTTTTATCAAAAGTTCACAGTCATAGGCATGATACTCATAATACCGTTATCGATTTTTGCGTTTTTGGTCGTTGATCGTAACTATCAATCGCTGCTAGATAACGAGATGCGAAATGAAGGGGCTAGCTATAATCTAATTTATAAAGATTTGCTCCAAAATGTACAGCAAACAAGGGGGCTATCAGTTGCTCTACAACGTGCAGATAATTCAACACTGCAAGAAGCATATAAAGAAGCTACGCAAAATGTAGATGAACTTTTTAAAGGTATCGCTACTTTTGAAGAAGAAGCAAAATATGATTATAACGTAGTAGAGGAGCTTCCTAAGCTTGTGGAGCAGTGGGAAAGCCTACAGAGCACAGAGTGGACAAACACGAGTCAAATTATTTCTAGTTATTCGATTCTAACAGCAGATATTATTGCGGTCATGAATGGAATTAGCAACAATTCTGGTCTGTTATTACAAGAGGACAAAGAGAATTTTAATTTAATTTATAATGTGGCTATTACGCTACCGCAGCTAACAGAAAATTTGGAATTACTTCGTTCTAATGGGATGGGCGTGTTTAATAAAGAGGCAGACAATACGGATCAGCAGAATGCCCTGTATGAGCTATACTATCCTACAACGAAGAGTTTACAATTGCTACAAGCGGATTTAGACATAGCATTTGATGATCCATATTTAAAGTCTAACCTTGAGGCATCCTATACGGATTTTAAAAAGAATATTGATACATACTTTACGTTTTTAAGCTTAATAAGTGCGCAAGGGGCTGATGCTCAATTAGCGAATCAATATTATGAAACGGCTACCGCATCTATTGAGGGCGCATTTACCTTTATCGATGAGGGAATGGAGACGGTGAGTAAGTTAGAGGCAAAGCAAGAGGATAAATTATCCAAGCAAACCTTATTCGTATTCATAACAGGTATCGCTATTATACTTTTAGCCCTGTATATCTTTACTGGATTATTTTATGCTATTAAAAAATCTGTTCAACAGCTTGAGACAGCAACGAAAAATGTAGCAGCGGGTGATTTAACAACGGTTGTAGATTTACAGACAAAGGATGAATTGCGTTATATTGAAGCTTCCTTTAATGAAATGGTAGGTAGCTTACATGGGCTTGTGAAGGAAATTTCGACTAGTGCGGTATCCTTAGCAGCTTCTAGTGAGGAGCTCAATGCGAGTTCAGAGGAAACAACGGCCTCTGTTGAGCATGTGACAGCCTCCATTTCAGATATGTCAAAGGACGCGGAAATTCAAACCGCCGCTGTTAATGAAACGACAATTGCGCTAAATGAAATGTCTACTGGTATAGAGCGTATAGCAGAAAATAGTAATCGTGTATCCCATTTAACGCGCGAGACAATGGGGTATGCACAGGATGGAAACGATTCTGTGGAGCAATCGATGAATCAAATGACAACGATTCAACATACAGTCGAGCAATCGAGCGAAATGATTCGCGGTTTAAATAATCGCTCAAAGGAAATTGATTCGATTATCAATGTTATTACCGATATTTCAGACCAAACGAATTTATTAGCACTAAACGCGGCAATTGAAGCGGCCCGTGCAGGAGAACATGGGAAAGGCTTTGCTGTTGTAGCAGATGAGGTACGAAAGCTAGCTGAGCAATCTAGGGAGTCAGCTACACAAATTGCCGGGTTAATTCAAGCGATTCAAAAGGATACTGTAAGCTCTGTTGCAATTATGGAGAGAGTGAATCAAGATGTTGCCTTAGGAATTCAAACGACAGAAGACACAGCACAAAAATTTGCTCGGATACTACACCGTATGGAAACGCTGAATCCAGAGATGGAGGAAATTTCAGCAACGGCTATTGAGTTTTCTGCACAAACAGAGCAAATCGTCGCGGCGATGAATGAGATGAAAATAGTTGCTGGACATAATTTAGAGACTTCTGTAGGAGTTGCCTCGACAACAGAGGAGCAGCTAGCCGCAGTAGAGGAAATTACTGCATCGGCAATGATCTTATCAGAAATGGCCGAAACATTACAGGAGCTCGTCATTCGATTTAAATTATAATGCAAAGATCCGAACCTTAAGTTATTGGGGTTCGGATTTATTTATCTAAAAGCATATAATAATCACCTTAACTAATTTTGAGACGAGAGGTATTTATCGAGTGGCGTTCCTTCGTTAATTAAATAACAGCTATACGGAATATCCTTGCACAATTTTTTTACACGTGCTGCTGCCTCAGTTAAACAATCAATCGAAGTGTAGTGCTGCTCTTCGTTGGTCACTACGGCCACCGATAAGGAGCAAATTTTGAAGGGCTCAGGAATACCCGAACGCCCTGTTACGAATAGTTCCTGATGTAGATGAAATTTATCATAAAAATACTCAATTTCGTCATCGAATTTATGAATAATACTATTACAAATAGTCGTCACATCATAATGTGGAATGACAGCAACAAAGTCATCACCACCAACATGACCAAGGAAGTAATCGTTTTGTGTGATATGTCCTTTTAAAATTTCTGTTAAATAGAGCAACACTTGATCGCCCCGTTTAAAGCCATACATATCGTTGTACATTTTGAAAAAATCGACATCAAAATAAACTAAGCTATAGTAGGGCATTGTTAATACTTCCTGTAGCTTTTGCTCGATAAGATGATTACCGGGTAAGTGACTTAAAGGATTTAAAAAGCTCGCTAATTCTGCCTGTGCTTCTACTAGATGAAGTAGGAGCGCCCGAATGCTTACGACGCCAAAAAATTCACTATTCTTCGTTACGATAATATCATCGTATAAATCCTGCTCTGGCCGCTGCATAGCAAGCGTACTAACATCTGTTATCGGTAGCGAGTAATCGACTATTAAAGGTGTATTTTTAAAAAGTAATTTACTTTCCCTACCCATATATAAGTTATAGCCATACTGTGTACCAATCTTTTGATAAAAATGTGTACGTGGAATTTGTCCGACTGGCTGATTATTGTGAACAACGACAATCCCCCGTAATGTTTCATCTTCAACAAATAGCTCATTTACCTTTTTACTTTTCGTTTCTGGAAGAATACATGGAACATTTTCAACAATCTTCCCGATAATTAGCATTAGTTATCATCCTTTACAAAATGATCTGTGTTCGTTGTATTCGCTCATCTGGTCGACCAAGTGCAAACCCTTGGGCATAGTGAACCCCTGCCTGCTTCAAATAGCTATATTCCTCGAAGCGTTCTACCCCTTCAGCAATCACTTTTGTTTCGGATTGCTCTGCATAATTGAGCAGCACAGATAATAGCTGCTGCTGCGGAATGTTTTCGTCAATCGATTGAATTAACGAACGATCAATTTTAATAAACTCTGGCTTTAGAAAGATAAGTGTTTTTAAGCTATTGTAGCCAGATCCGACATCATCTACGGCGATGCGATAGCCCTGTGCACGGTAATGATTCAGTACTCGTTCAAACTCATCATAATCGGTGACGGCGCTACGCTCTGTTAGTTCAAATACGACCTGCTGCGGCTGAAGTCCAAGGTCCTTTAGTAGCTGCCGTGTTTCGCCGCTATGGTAATTTTTATCGAGCAGCACATTTGGGTGAATATTAATAAATAAAACTGGGTTTTCATTTTTCATCTCATCGGTTAGGCGTTCCTGAAATCGTTGTAGGGACAGGTTGCGGCAAAGACATTCACAGTAAAATACATGATTTGTTCGACCTACAAACTCATAAAAGGCGTCCGGATTAGGGAATAATTTCGTGCTATTTGGGCGATTTAATGCTTCGTAGGCAAATGTATTATTCTGTTGAATATCAATAATGGGTTGAAAGAGTGTTCGAATCTCTTGTCTTTCAATGATCTTATTTAACTCTAATAATTGCTTCCAATACAGAAAGTATTTATTTTGCCTTTCTAGAATATATTTTAAATAGGATGAAAGTTTATTAGATTTTGTATTTCGTATAGTAGTAGATTTCATAGAAGCACCTCTGTCGGGTAAGTTTAATTTAAGTTTAGAGTGCGATTGTTGTTATTTTATGAAGTTTTGGTAAAATTTTTTTAAATTTTGTGTTTAGCTTCTAGGTGAAAAGGGAAAAGAGATTTATTAAGGTGAGCCTTGAATAGTCCTTTAATACTGATAGAGAAAATAAGTTGCAATAAATAGAGGTTTTATCCGATAAAAATGATATATATAGATAAATGAAGCAGGTTAGGGAATGGGGGGAAAGACATGAACGTATCTCAATTAACGACTAGCCGTACGTCAGAATTTGAAGTTCGAAAACGCGCTATACAGAGAAGAGAAATGGGCGAGGCGTACAAAAAAACGGCACAGTTCCATACTAAAAAGAATCCATTCCTAGAAGCGTTAGAAAATTTGCTTTCTGGGAAAACGGAAAAAGAGTTCTATGAGGCAGAGCCACTTTCACAGGAAGCGACTGCTTTGGCTCATGAGCAAACTCAATCCTCTACAAAGAACAGGGAACAGAGACTAGACCAACCGGAATTTCAGCGTGATATCCATGAGTTAAAGGTGAGCGAGAAGGATGCTACGGCATATAGAGCAGTTGGTGAAAGTGCGACGGATCCAACAGCTTATATGCAAAGAGCTGAATCTGAAAATCAAGATGTTATTCATGGTAGAGAGGTAATCGGCTCTGCACAAGAAGAAACGATTGCTGTTTTAGAAAGAGTGAAGCAGGCAGCACTTGCACCGGCCGAGCCATCAACTCAAGATTTACGTGTTGCAGCTAGTGCATCAGCTCAAATTCAACAAACGAAGGCAGCACTTGCAAAGGAAAATGGCGAGGAATATTTAGCCGAACCCGGTGAACTAGAGCCTTTTGTAGGTGAATCCACAAAATTCGAAATTCCTGAGCGATTCCTTCAAAACTTTGACCAACGAGATGAACAGAAGCAAACGGTATTTGGTAAAGATTTAGAAAATCTATTACAAGGGCGCCAGTTTAAAAAAGCCTTGTCTAAGTATTGGAGTCATATCGAGATGGTGAAAAATGGATACCGCTCATTCGATGAGCCACAATTTTCAAGAATTGCTTAAATTTCATTAGACTATACAAGATAAATAGGCAACTTGTTTCAAGGTGAAGGGATAACTCTTCATCTTTTTTCTTTGATATAATAATGGAATAATTATAAGAGGAGGAGGTTCAACAGAATGGCTAAAAAACCGATCAAAACAAATGCTGTACGTTTAATCGAAAAGGAAAAAATTCAGCATGAGTTATTCGAGTATACAACAGCTGATGGCGAGGCGGTCGATGGCGTTACAGTCGCTGCTAAAATTGGAGAGCCAGTCGAACATGTTTTTAAAACATTAATTGCAACAGCTGGTCCCAATCGTTTTTATGTCTTTGTTGTGCCTGTTGCGGCAGAGCTCAATTTAAAGGCAGCCTCTAAAGTAGCCGGGGAGAAAAAAATCGAAATGCTCGCTGTGAAGGATTTGCTTGGCTTAACAGGGTACGTCCGCGGGGGCTGTTCACCAATCGGTATGAAAAAGCTCCTCCCAACCTTTATTGATGCTTCCGCAGAAGGGTTAGAATATGTGATAGTTAGCGCTGGGAAAATTGGTATGCAAATAAAGCTAACGCCAACAGATTTAGCGCAAGCTGTAAGGGCGAAATTTGCACAGGTAGCCATGTAAACTATGGCAAGACGATGACTTTAACTAAAGGTATGGTGCTTCATGTCAAAAGAAAATAAATGGCGATGGACTTTTTTCTTTATTGGTCTTGCCACAATGTCATTAGGAATTACAATGACGATTAAAGGTAAAATTATCGGAACGAGCCCGTGGGATGTATTACATATCGGTATGTTTAAGCAACTAGGGCTCACAATTGGGACTTGGTCAATATTAGTTGGGTTAATCATTATCCTTTCAACTTCTCTCTATTTAAGAGAGTGGCCGAAGCTTGCAACATGGCTGAATATGCTATTAGTCGGTTCCTTTATTGATTTTTTTAACTGGCTGCTACCGAATACAACAATTTTTCCATTAGAAATTACATATTTCATTGGCGGTCTTTTTGTAATGAGTACGGGATGTGCTCTTTATATTTCAGCGAATCTGGGAGCAGGTCCGCGAGATACGATTATGATGATTATTGCGAGTAAAGGCTTCTCTGTTCGAACAGGACGTACAATCATGGAGTTATTTGCCGTAACGACAGGCTGGCTACTGGGCGGTCCGGTCGGTGTCGGTACGATTATTTTGGCACTCGGCTCAGGCTACATTATTCAATGGACGTTGCCAAAGTTTCGTTACCAGCTTAATAAAAGAATCGCTTAACGAGTAAGCTTATGCTAGTTTAGGGAAAGTTTCTATTATTTAGCCTAAAGTTTCTATTATCTTGTGAAAACTTTCTATGATCGACAAAGAATTGTCTATTAATTCTACGAAATCCACGAGAGAATCAACAAAAGCGCCCTATCCACAAAAAGCCTAGGCTACTGATTTATGCTAAAATGAAAATAAATTCGAAAAGCGAAAGGAAGAGGCATCTTGTCAAAAGCATTAAATACTTTTTTAGATGAAAACCTACAGGCGCTTCGTGATCAAGGCTTGTACAATGAAATAGATCCAGTTGAAGGCGCTAATGGACCGATGATTCGGGTGCGCGGTAAGCATTTAATCAACTTATCTTCTAATAATTACTTAGGCTTGGCGACAAATGAGGAGCTAAAGCATATTGCTAAAGAAGCAATAGCTAAGTACGGTGTAGGGGCAGGTGCGGTTCGTACAATCAATGGTACGCTCGACCTTCATGTTAAATTAGAAGAAAAATTAGCTGAATTCAAAGGAACTGAGGCAGCCATTAGCTATCAATCGGGCTTTAACTGTAATATGGCAGCAATTTCGGCCGTAATGGATAAAAATGATGCCATTCTTTCCGATAGGCTCAATCATGCATCAATTATTGATGGCTGCCGCTTATCTAAAGCCAAAATTATCGCCTACAACCATTCCGATATGGCAGATTTACGCGCGAAGGCAAAGGAAGCGACAGAATCAGGGCTTTATAATAAAGTAATGGTGATTACAGATGGTGTCTTCTCAATGGACGGCGATATTGCTAAGCTTCCAGAAATCGTTGAAATTGCGAAGGAGTTTGACCTCATTACGTATGTAGATGATGCACATGGCTCTGGTGTGACAGGAAAAGGGAAGGGAACAGTGAAGCACTTCGGTTTGGAAAAAGAAATCGACTTCCAAATCGGAACACTATCGAAGGCAATTGGCGTTGTTGGTGGTTATGTTGCGGGGAAGAAAAACTTAATCGACTGGCTTCGCGTTCGCTCGCGTCCATTTTTATTCTCGACTGCACTTCCACCGGGGGATGTAGCTGCTATTACGGCTGCGGTACAAATGCTGATGGACTCAACAGAGTTACATGACAAGCTTTGGGACAATGGCGACTACTTAAAAGCCGGACTGAAAAAACTAGGCTTTAACATTGGCGCATCTGAAACACCTATTACGCCATGTATTATTGGGGATGAAAAGCTAACACAGGAATTTTCTCGTCGCCTCTTTGAAGAAGGCGTTTATGCGAAATCGATCGTATTCCCAACAGTACCTAAAGGAACAGGGCGCGTTCGTAATATGCCAACAGCGGCGCATACGAAGGAAATGCTCGATGACGCGCTAGCCCTTTACGAAAAAGTAGGCCGTGAGCTTGGGGTAATAGAATAGAAAAAGTTTGAAGGCAGAAACGTTGATCTAACAACACTTCTGCCTTTTTGATCTGGGTGAACCTTATTTTATGACGGGCTGCTTTTTGAATAGCTCGAGCTTTGCAATGCGGGCAATGGCCTCTTTCATTCGTTCCTCTGAAACTAGTAAGCCTACGCGTATGTAACCTTCTCCATACTCGCCAAAGCCGTTCCCAGAAGCAACCGCTACATCTGCCCTTTCGAGTAAAAGATCGGTAAACCTCTGACTTGTATAGCCCGCTGGCACAGGTAACCATGCAAAAAAGGAGCCTGTTGGAGCCTGTACATCCCAGCCGATTCGCCGTGCTTCTTCGATTAATACATTACGACGACTTTCATATGTAGCACGTAAGCTTTCCACGCAATGCTGCTCTGCATTTAATGCTTCTGCTGCGGCATGCTGAACAGCAGGGAAAAGGCTACAAAATAGATGATCCTGAATAATGTTGATGGCTTCAATCATTTTTGCATTGCCGACTGCAAAACCTACTCGCCAGCCTGCCATATTATAAGATTTTGATAATGTGTATAGTTCAATTCCGATGTCTTTTGCTCCCTCTGATTGCAGGAAGCTAGGCGGTTTTTGACCATCAAAGCCGATTGCTCCATATGCAAAATCATGCGCTACAGCAATATTATTTTCGCGCGCAAATCCGACTGTTTTATCAAAAAAATGTTTATCGGCAGTACCGCCAGTTGGGTTGTTTGGGTAATTAATATACATCAGCTTTGCTCGCGATGTTACTTCCTCTGAAAGTGCCTCGTAATCAGGAAGAAACCTATTTTTTGCTTCGAGCGGCATCGTATCAAATTGAACGTCTGCTAGTGCAACACCCGATAAGTAATCAGGATATCCTGGATCTGGCAACAGCATCGTATCACCTGGATTTAAGATCGCCAGTGGAAGCTCAACTAAGCCTATTTTTGTACCACCTAAAATGGCTACTTCCTTTTCTGGATCGATATCGACATTGTATTCGCGCTTGTAAAAGTCAGCAGCGGCTTGTTTTAGTTCCTGTACACCACGAAACGGTGAATATTTATGTGTTTGCGGATCCATTGCTGAACGCTGTAATGCTTCGATAATATGTGGAGGTGTTGGCTGGTCAGGATTGCCTTGCCCTAAATTAATAATATCGCGTCCCTCTGCTATTGCTGCGCTTACTTTACCAGCAAGTGCGGCAAAAAACTGCGGAGGAAGCTGCTGAAGTTTTTTCGAGAATTCCATTTATTAATCACCTGTTTTTTCAGAATATAATAAAAATTATTAGAATCATGTTATGATATTTATGAGAAAAAGTCTAGAGGCGGTGTTAGAATTATGAAAATCGGATGTATTCAATTGAATGTTGGTTTTGGAAAGGTAGAAGCCAATTTTGAACGAGCTGAAAAATTTATTCGTGAAGCGGCAAGTAAGGGCGCCGAGATTATTGTATTACCTGAAATGTGGAATACGGGCTATGCACTTGAAAAATTAGAGGAGATAGCGGATGTAGACGGCGTACGCTCGCAAGCATTTTTAAGTAGATTAGCACGTGAGCTAGGTGTACATATTGTTGGTGGCTCTGTGGCAATTAAGCGCGGCGATAAATTCTTCAATACAATGTATGTTTATAATAATGAAGGTGAGCTTGCTGGTGAGTATAGCAAGGCGCATCTATTCAAGCTAATGGATGAGCATTTGTATTTGGAGGCGGGCGATGAGATGAACCGTTTCGCTTTAGGTGAGGTTGAGGCAGCGGGTGTTATTTGCTATGATATTCGTTTCCCAGAATGGCTTCGTGCTCATGCATTGGAAGGTGCAAAGGTATTATTTGTCCCTGCACAATGGCCGACACCACGCATTGATCACTGGAAAACACTTTTACAGTCGCGAGCAATCGAAAATCAATGCTTCGTTATCGCAGTTAACCGAATTGCGAATAAAGTAGAAAATTTCAACGGTCAATCGATGATTATTCAGCCTTGGGGAGAGGTATTATGGACAGGCGCTGAAGATGAAGAGCTAGCAATTGTTGATGTAGATTTCTCGATTGTCGATGAAGTGCGCGGTCGCATCCCTGTATATGCTGACCGTCGACCAGAATTATATAAAACGGTTGTAAAATAAATTTTTTGAGCGGATCCTAGGTTGTTTATAGGGTTCGCTTTTTTTGAGGAAGTCAAAAGAGGATTCTAATATCGACCAAACTTATTGCCTAGACGGATAAAAGCCGAGCCTATTCGTGCGAAAGAGTGATCCTAATGAAAGAACCGCGCTTGCGCAAAAGGAGTTTCTACTCGTGTGGAAGGACTGAGCATGCGAACAGAAGTAGTTTCCATCCTTATGAAAGGAGACTGTGTATGCGAACAAAAGGAGTTTCCATCCTTATGAAAGGGCTGTGTATGCGAACAGAAGTAGTTTCCATCCGCACAAAAGGCTGCGTATGCGAACAAAAGCAGTTTCCATCCGCACAAAAGGCTGCGTATGCGAACAAAAGCAGTCTCCATCCGCACAAA
>NZ_JBAFWZ010000030.1:0-37922 GCF_036662795.1 Lysinibacillus sp. 54212 | reverse complement strand
TAGCGTGCTTGTCACGCGTAGAGACTTTCGAAGCGACCTCGAGGGGCTGGGCGATGGAGCTAGACACATCCGAAATGCGCAAGCGCCAAAGATTTACCGTTTCTTATACCGTTAAAAAAACGAGCAAGGATATCATATCCCTACTCGTATATTTATGATTAAGATAAAACTGTCATAACAGCACGTACTGCTTCTGCCGAAACGTCTAATGCTGCCTTTTCCTTATCAGTTAATTCAAGCTCGAATATTTTTTCAATTCCGTTCGCACCAAGCAGTGTCGGAACCCCTAAATATAAATCATTATAGCCATATTCACCTTCTAAGTATGCAATCGAAGGTAATACACGTTTTTGATCCTTCAAGATTGCCTCTGTCATTTCGACCATAGCCGCAGCTGGCGCATAATATGCCGAACCATTGCCTAACAGGTTGACAATTTCAGCACCGCCATTTCTTGTACGATTAACAATTTCCTCTAAACGATCCTTTGAAACTAATGTCTCTAGTGGAATGCCACCAGCGAATGAATAACGTGTAAGTGGTACCATTGTATCTCCGTGTCCACCTAATACAAATCCAGTAATATCCTTTACAGAAATATTTAATTCTTCCGCAATAAAGGCACGGAAACGAGCTGTATCTAGAACACCAGATTGTCCGATAACACGATTTTTCGGGAACCCTGTTGTTTTGTATACCGTATACGTCATAGCATCAACCGGGTTAGTTAAAACTAAAATAATGGCATTCGGCGAGTACTTTGCAACCTGCTCAGAAACTGAAACCATTACTTTTTGATTGATTTGAACTAAATCGTCACGGCTCATACCAGGCTTACGTGCAACACCAGCAGTGATCAGCACAATATCAGAATGAGCTGTATCCGCATAATCAGAAGTGCCTTTTACGTATGAATCATACCCTTGTACAGGAGCAGCTTCCCACATATCTAAAGCCTTACCTTTTGTTGGGTTTTCTGCTTCCGGAATATCAACTAACACGACATCGCCAAGTTCTTTTTGCGCTACTAAAAAGGCTGCAGTAGCTCCTGTGTACCCGCTACCGATTACAGAGATTTTTTTACGTTTCAAAGTCATTTGAATATGCCCCTTTACATTTAGGTTTTTTAAAGCATTGTTACGTAATATTATTTTTCTGTAAGCAAATCTTCTCTCTGAGAGATTTCAACACTTTCCACATTACAAAACACAATAACATTTTAACATTGCCTCAATAAAAAAAAGAGGGAGGAGACAAGTCTCTTCCCTCCCTTAATTAACTTCATTGTGATACTTTACTATTCCAATGTCAATAATTAACTGAAGACTCATAAGTTTTCGTTTAAAAATTATTGTTCATTAAGCAATTTGTGTAAATTTTCACATGAAATTACAGAGAAATTATAAGAATTAAAGATTTTTAATTAATTCGTTAGCGAACTCTGAACATTTAACTTCTGTAGCACCATCCATTAAACGAGCGAAGTCATAAGTTACTACTTTAGAAGAGATTGTTTTCTCTACAGAGTTAGTAACCATGTCTGCAGCTTCTTGCCAGCCAAGGTGTTCAAGCATTAATACGCCTGAAAGTAATACTGAAGATGGGTTTACTTTGTCAAGACCAGCGTATTTTGGAGCTGTTCCGTGAGTTGCTTCGAAGATCGCATGACCAGTTACATAGTTAATGTTAGCACCTGGAGCGATACCAATACCACCAACTTGTGCAGCTAGCGCATCAGAAATGTAGTCACCATTTAAGTTCATAGTAGCTACTACGTCGAACTCGTTTGGACGAGTTAAGATTTGTTGTAAGAAGATATCAGCGATAGAATCTTTTACGATGATTTTGCCAGCAGCTTCAGCTTGCTTTTGTGCTTCGTTAGCAGCAGCTTCGCCTTGCTCAGCTTTGATTGCATCGTATTGGTTCCAAGTGAATACTTGCTCACCAAATTCTTTTTCAGCTAACTCGTAACCCCATTTTTTAAATCCACCCTCAGTGAACTTCATGATGTTACCTTTGTGAACTAAAGTAACTGTAGGTTGGTTATGCTTGATCGCGTACTCGATTGCAGCTCGAACTAAACGCTCAGTACCTTCTTTAGATACAGGTTTTACACCAATACCAGAAGTTTCTGGGAAACGAATGTTTTTAGTACCGAATTCAGTTTGTAGGAAGTCGATAATTTTTTTAGCTTGGTCTGAACCAGCTTCAAACTCGATACCTGCATAGATATCTTCAGTGTTTTCACGGAAGATTACCATGTTTACATCTTCTGGACGTTTAACTGGAGAAGGAACACCATCAAAGTGACGAACTGGACGTAAGCATACATATAAGTCAAGTTGTTGACGAAGTGCTACGTTTAGGGAACGGATACCGCCACCGATTGGAGTTGTTAATGGACCTTTAATTGCGATTAAATATTCGTTAATTTTGTCTAAAGTTTCTTGTGGTAACCACTCACCAGTTTGGTTGAATGCTTTTTCACCTGCAAGTACTTCTAACCATTGGATTTTCTTTTCGCCGTTATAAGCTTTTTCTACAGCTGCGTCGATAACGCGAGAAGCTGCAGCCCAAATATCTGGCCCAATTCCGTCACCCTCGATGAAAGGGATTACTGGATTGTTAGGTACTTGAAGTACACCGTTTTCTACTGAAATTTTACCGTTAGTCATGAATATTGCCTCCTATATTCGTAAATCTAGGACTGCGTAGATACACACAGTCCTAGATAAGTTTAGCATATTTTCTAAATTATCGCTCGTTGATTGGAACGTATTTTTGCATTCCTGGTCCAACGTAGTTTGCACGTGGACGGATTAAGCGGTTATTAGCATACTGTTCAAGGATATGTGCTACCCAACCTGATGTACGAGATACAGCAAAGATTGGTGTGAATAAATCATGTTCGATTCCTAATGAATCATATACTGATGCAGAGAAGAAGTCTACGTTAGCTGGTAGGTTCTTTTGTTCTACGATCATATCATGGATTTTAACTGACATTTCATAAAGCTCTGGCTTTCCAGTTAATTCAGTTAATTTTTGTGACATTACACGTAAGTGTGGAGCACGTGGGTCACCCTTACGATATACGCGGTGTCCGAAGCCCATGATTTTTTCTTTATTATCAAGTTTACCTTGGATATAAGACTCAACGTTATCAAGTGAACCAATTTCAGATAACATTTTCATTACTTGCTCGTTAGCGCCACCATGTAAAGGTCCTTTTAATGCGCCGATTGCAGCCGTTACACCTGAATAAACATCAGATAATGTCGCTACACATACACGTGCAGTAAATGTTGAAGCATTTAATTCATGATCAGCATGTAAAACTAACGCCTTATCGAATGCTTCGATTGCGATTGGTGCTGGCTCTTGTCCAGTTAACATGTACAAGAAGTTCGCTGCATATCCTAATTCTGGTTTTGGTTGAATTGGCTCTAAACCATTACGTACACGAGAGAATGTCGTTACTACAGTAGCAATTTGTGCTTGTAAACGGATTGCTTTACGGTAGTTCGCTTCTGGGTCCATTACATCAGCTTCAGGATCAAATGTACCTAACATTGAAACTGCTGTGCGTAATGCAGCCATAGGATGAACTGTATTCAATGGCATCGATTTAAATAAATCTGCAATTGCAGAAGGAATTGACATATTGTCTGCTAATTGTTGTTTTAATTCAGCCAGCTCGTCCGCTTTTGGTAAACGAGTGTGCCATAGTAAATAAATTACTTCTTCAAACGTAGCGTTGTTTGTTAAATCATCGATGTTGTAACCTACGTATGTAAGTGTGTCATCGATAATTGAACTGATTTTTGACTCTGCTGCAACGATACCTTCTAAACCTTTAGTTGCTGTCATTATGAATCGCTCCTTCATAAATTATAATTTTTTTGTAAGTGCTTTCTTTTTTAAAGAGAAAACACTTTCGTTCTGCTCAGGTGAACCTATAAGTAAATCGCTTACATGGACCATTATAATCAATTTTGACGGCTTTGTGAATGAAAAGCGAATATTTTAGGAAAAAAGTGCATTATAAATCAAAAAAGGGTCTTAAAGAGAAATTTGAGTTCCAAACGAGATATACATTACATAAAACAAAGGTGGGCTGCTTTTAAATGAATAATATTCCCTTTTCTGTATCCAAAAGTACTATGAAAATTCTCATTTTAATCGGCTATTTACTTCTTACAATTATCGTTTCACCGCTATCTATTGCTATTTTTTGTGCTTATATTGTGTACCCGTTTGTTAATTTTTGCAACAAAAAACTAAAGATTCCTTTTGCTCTTAGTGTATTATTAATATCTTTATCATTTTTCTACTTAATCTATGTTTTAATTCATCTAACCCTGCAAAGTAGTATGTTATTATTGCCCCTTTTAGAAGACACACTCGTTCAATATACAAATCAGCAGCCTTCCAATTTACTTTCTACACTTTTTAACGATGCACTTTCGATGGCAGATAAGCTCGTCCAATATGTATTTCAGCTTGTACAACAATTGTTTCAGTATTTTTTAGAGTTAATTATTTTTATTATGGCGTTTTATTTTTCATTATTTGAAAGTAGACGTAATCGATTTTGGTTCTTTCTCTATACGCCAAAGCTTGTTCGTGAAGATTGGAAACGATATTTCTCAAAGGCAATGGATCTATTTACAAGATTTTTGTTTGTAGAAGTCCGATTATTCCTTTTAACATTTATTCTTTTATGCATCGGCTTCATGCTGCTTAAGTTTGACCATGCTATCTTAAAGGCATTCCTAATTTCAGTTTGTGACGCTCTACCGTTTTTCGGCATAGGATTTGTGCTCGTGCCATTAGCAATTTATTATTTCTTTACTGGCAATACACTATTTTGTGTAGCCATAATTGTTATTTATATTATTATTCAAACAACAAGGCAGCTAACTGAATCTTACTTATGGGCGTCCACATTTCATTTGCGAACGGTCCACTCATTTGTCATCAGCGCTGCCTCTGTATTAGTGTTTGGTTTTTATGGAATTTTGCTAAGCCCATTCTTCCTTTTATTAGCAGTTAAACTTAAGGAAAAATCTATTTTTGCACGATAATCACTTGACCTTTTTTCATCTTTTTACGAAGCCACATAAAGATAAGTGGTTTAAATAAATTTCGCGTAAATGAAGTAAGCATCATAAGCCCAATGATACTCGTCAAGAAACCAGGAATAATTAATAAAACTGCACCTACAAAAATCATAAAGGCTTCAATAAGCGCAACACCTGGGGGCTGTCCTTGTGCAATTTTCGTTTGAATCGCCTGAAATGATTTAACACCATACTTTTTGGCAATCCCAATACCTAGTGCACCCGATATTATAATGAAAAGTAATGTTGGCATAACACCAATAGCATTACCTACTAGAATGAACAGTGCAATTTCTGCAAAAACACTTGCAATAAAGGTAAATAATATGGCTCTCATCTAATCCCCCCTTACTATATCTAATACTATATACGATAAAAATTTGATAAAGTTTCAATAAGAAAAGCGCAAGCGCCCTGTTTTGCCCCGACAAGCGCTGGAGAAAGGATCCTAGCGTGCTTGTCACGCGTAGAGACTTTCGAAGCGACCTCGAGGGGCTGGGCGCTGGAGCTAGACACATACGAAAAGCACAAGCGCCCCGTTTTGCCCCGACAAGCGCTGGAGTCCACGAATCGAAAGCATCTTTTCAGCTTTCGACCGAGGGGACGGGGCGACCTCGAGGGGCTGGGCGCTGAAGCTAGACACATAAGAAAAGCGCAAGCGCCCCGTTTTGCCCCGACAAGCGCTGGAGTCCACGAATCGAAAGCATCTTTTCAGCTTTCGACCGAGGGGACGGGGCGACCTCGAGGGGCTGGGCGCTGAAGCTAGACACATACGAAAAAAGGCAAAATCACCGGAATGATTTTGCCACATTTTTATAGAACGCTTGCATGACCTTTATAAATAACGCCTGTTTCTGCATCCATTGTAATTTCTTGACCGTGACGTATTAATGTCGTTGCTTCTTTCACCCCAACAATAACAGGAATCCCTAAGCTTAAACCGACCACTGCAGCATGACTTGTTAAGCCACCCTCTTCTGTAATAATACCTACACAGTTTTCAATCGCTGGCATCATATCTTTATCTGAGCCAATTGTTACAAGTATGCAGCCTTCCGTATCATAGGCAAGTGCTTCACCAGCATTTTTGGCTACTACCGCTTTTCCAATTACAGATGCTTTACCAACACCTTGACCGCGCGCTAGCAGGTCGCCAATTACATGAACCTTCATCAAGTTCGTTGTGCCTGCCTCACCTACAGGAACTCCTGCTGTAATCACAACTACATCTCCGTGATCTACGTAGCCAGCCTTTAAAGACTCATCAACAGCAAGCTCTAAAATTTCGTCTGTTGTTTGTACACGTTGACATACGATTGGCTGTACACCCCAAACGAGTGTTAGCATTTGCGCAGTATTCGTTGAACCTGTTACCGCAACAATCGGCACTCCTGGTCGATATTTGGCAATCATTTTTGCAGTATTACCACTTTCCGTTGGAGCAAGGACCGCTTTAACACCAAGATTCATCGATGTATAGGCTACAGCTTGAGAAATCGCCTCCGTCATCGTTGCTTCTTTTTCACGACTACGCTGACTAACGATACCACGATAATCTAATGCTTTTTCTGTTCGATCTGCAATTTTATTCATCGTTTGAACAGATTCAATTGGATATAGACCAGCCGCTGTTTCACCAGAAAGCATAATAGCATCTGTTCCGTCCATAATTGCATTGGCTACGTCACTTGCCTCCGCACGAGTAGGACGTGGATTACGCTGCATCGAATCAAGCATTTGAGTAGCAGTAATTACCGGCTTACCAACTTGATTACATTTATTGATTAAAGATTTTTGAACAAGTGGTACTTCCTCAGCTGGAATTTCAACTCCAAGATCCCCACGTGCAACCATTAAGCCGTCTGATACTTCGATAATTGCATCGATATTATCAACGCCCTCTTGGTTTTCAATTTTAGGGATAATTTGAATATGACTTCCGCCATTCTGTTCTAGTAGCTCTCGAATTTCAAGTACATCTTTTGCTGTACGAACGAACGAAGCAGCAATAAAATCAACACCTTGCTCGATACCAAATAAAATATCCTGTGCATCCTTTTCCGTAATACCAGGTAGTTTAATCGATACACCCGGAACGTTTACACCCTTTTTATTTTTTAATACACCAGCATTTTCAACAATTGTATGGATAAGTCCACGCTCTACATCCTTCGCTAAAACCCTAAGCTCAATTAATCCATCATCTAATAAAATTATATCGTTTTGATCAACATCCTCGATTAGCTGCTCATATGTGACAGAAAAACAGTGTTCATTTCCAACTACTTCTGTCATGGAAATATCAATCACTTGCCCAGTAACCAGATGTAATTCGCCATTCTCCATAGAATGTGTACGGATTTCAGGACCTTTCGTATCAAGTAAAATCCCTACAGGCTTCCCGACTCTATCAGCTGCATCTCGGATAGCCGCAATTCGAACTGCATGCTCCTCATGATTTCCGTGTGAAAAATTTAAACGCGCTACATTCATACCAGCTTGTATTAGCTTTTCTAACATTTCTGGTGCTTCACTTGCTGGGCCAATCGTACATACTATTTTTGTTTTTCTCATGCTTGTTCTCTCCGTTTTCGTCGTTGTCTATATGGACAATTCTTTTGAAAGTGTGTATAAGCTTAAATCTGCCTTATGATTATTTTCATAAGCGTGCTTCAAATCATAATCAATCACTTCATGATTTTTAATACCAACTGCTCGACCACCGCGACCTTCTAACAAAACTTCCACTGCTTTGGCTCCTAAACGCCCTGCTAATACACGATCATGCGCTGTCGGTGAACCACCTCGCTGAATATGCCCTAGAACAGATACCCTTGTTTCAATGCCTGCTTTTTCCTTAAGCATCTTCGCCAGCTCACTACCAGGCATAACACCTTCCGCTATAATTATAATACTATGTCGCTTGCCACGTGCAACACCACGCTCAATTCGAGCGATTATTTCTTCTAAATCATATTTTTCTTCTGGAATAAGGATAGATTCAGCACCTGCCGCTAAACCAGCCCATAGCGCGATATCCCCTGCATCACGCCCCATTACCTCTACGATAAACGAATTTTCGTGTGAGGTTGCTGTATCACGAATTTTATCGATGGAGTCAATTACTGTATTAAGTGCCGTATCAAAGCCTATTGTATATTCTGTACCAGGTACATCATTATCAATCGTGCCTGGCACACCTACACAGGGAAAACCTTTTTCTGTAAGCTCCATCGCACCACGATATGACCCATCTCCACCGATTACAACTAAGCCTTCAACTCCAGCCTGTCGCATTTTTTCTATCGCCTCGAATTGATAGCGGTCCTCTTTAAACTCAGGACAGCGGGCAGAAAACAATTTCGTACCACCTCGTTGAATAATACCACCGACCGAGCCCAAATCTAGCAGCTCCATTTTCCCTTTAATCAGTCCATTATAGCCTTGGTAAACGCCCATCACTTCAACGCCGTGAAAGTTTGCCTTACGAACAACAGCACGAATAGCTGCGTTCATACCAGGTGCATCTCCACCACTTGTTAAAACGGCAATTTTTTTCATCCTTGTGTACCCCCTACCTAAAATCACTATTATTATTCACATTAACATGAATAAACAAACTATGTAAGTATTCTCGGCAACTAATCATAATACTTTTACAAAAGAATAAAAAAAGAAGAATGCAATTTACACATTCTTCCACAGCGAATAAATCATATTTCATATTTATTCTTCGATAAATTGCCCTATATTTTTAAATTTATGATAGCGTTCCTCAATAAGCTGATCACCAGATAATTCACTTAACTCAGTGAATGTATCTAAAATACACTCCTTTAATGCGATCGCCTGCTTTTCAAGATTTTTGTGTGCTCCGCCAGCAACCTCTGGAATAATCCCATCGATAATGCCCATTTCCTTCAAATCCATCGCTGTTACTTTCATCGCTTCAGCTGCCTGCTTCGCAAGTGTGGCATCTTTCCATAGGATCGAAGCAGCTCCCTCTGGAGAAATAACTGAGTACGTAGAATTTTCAAGCATGAAGATTTTATTCGCCACACCTAGAGCAAGTGCTCCACCACTTCCACCTTCACCGATGACGATACTAATAATCGGTACGCGTAAACCCGCCATCTCAAAAAGGTTTCTTGCTATCGCTTCACTTTGTCCGCGCTCTTCAGCTGCTTTACCTGGATAGGCACCCTTCGTATCAATAAAGCACAGTATTGGACGACCAAATTTTTCAGCCTGATACATGAGACGAAGCGCTTTTCGATATCCTTCTGGATGAGGCATCCCAAAATTTCTTCGGATATTTTCTTTTGTCGACTTGCCTCGCTGATGTCCTATAATTGTTACTGCCTGCCCATTTATTGAAGCAATCCCGCCAACAATCGCTTCATCATCACCATAGCAACGATCTCCATGCAATTCAATAAAGTCCGTAAAAATAGAGGAAATATAATCCAATGTTGTCGGACGTTCGGGATGTCTTGCTACTTGCACACGGTCCCATGGCTCCATATTGCTATAGATGTTTTGTTCAAGCTGTGCAAGACGGGTTTCTAGTTTTTCGATTTCACCGGTCATATCCACCTCAGCTTCTTGGGCAATATTTTTTAATTCATCTATTTTTTCACGAAGCTTTATTACAGGCTCCTCAAATGCCATTGCTTTAGACATTCACCTTTCCCCCTTTTACATGAAGCTTTACAATTGTTGCTAATTTATCGCGCATTTCATGTCGGTGGAAAATTGCATCAAGCTGCCCATGAGAGAGTAAAAATTCCGCCGTTTGAAAATCATCTGGCAATTTTTCACGTACAGTTTGTTCTATAACACGTCTTCCTGCAAAGCCAATTAATGCTTGTGGTTCTGCAATATTATAATCACCGATGGACGCGAAGCTTGCCGATACACCACCCGTCGTAGGATGCGTCATAACTGATATATAAAGCAAACCTTCCTCGCTATGGCGCTTCAAGGCAACGCTTGTTTTTGCCATTTGCATTAAAGATAGAACTCCCTCCTGCATTCGCGCACCACCACTAGCAGTAAAAATAATAAAAGGCACACGTAATACAGTTGCACGCTCTATCGCTCTTGTAATTTTTTCTCCAACAACCGATCCCATAGAGCCCATTCGGAAATGTGAGTCCATGACAGCTACGACAACTAACTCACCCTTAAGTGTTCCTTCACCTGTTAATACAGCTTCATTTAATCCTGTCTTTAATACATCTGTCTGTACCTTTTCCACATAGGCAGGAAATTGTAATGGATTAATTGTTTGCAAATGATCATCGAAGCTAAAGAAGCTATCCTCATCTAAAAAACAATTAATTCGTTCTTGAGCTGTCATTTTTAAATGATGCTGACAATTTGGACAAACCTTTAAGTTTTGTTCTACTTCCTTCGTTAAATGGATTTTTCTACATTCAGGACATTTTGACATTAACCCTTCCGGAAATGCCTTCTCATTTCTTGCTTCAATAAGAACGCCCGTCTTCTTTTTATTTTTTGAAAATATATCTCGAATTGCCATTTTTCATCCCCCTTATAATTACGTTATTGTCTGTAAGTGATGCATCCAATCATCGTAGGCTTCAATTGCTTCTTCCTCATAGCCCATTTGAATAGATTTTAGCAGCACTTGAAGTACCTCTTTTTCTTCTTCAGTAACGTAATTTTTTAATATATTCATACTATATGCAACAAGCTGCATCCATATTTTTAAAGCTAGTCGATTACCTGATGCAATAATACATTCTCTCAATAAATATTCTCGAATGACCTCATCTTGTAACTCGATTGATATAAACAAACTATCCCAAATCGGTAAGTTTCGTAAACTATCATTTCTACAAATTATTCGTATTGCCTCACGTTCATGCATTTCACGCGTTGCATTAACATCGTCTACCGATTTTGTTCCTTGCAAAATAAACGACGATAGGATTTCAACCAGCTTATGCTGCCCTACATCTGCTAAAAATGTTCCACCGCCATGTCTAGTTTCAATTAAGCCTAGTAGCTCTAAACTACGTAATGCCTCTCGTACTGACGAACGACCTACATTTAATTGCTCACATAGTACACGTTCAGATGGTAGCTTTTCTCCTGGTTTGATTTGCTGCGTAGCAATTAACTCACGTAACTGCTTGACAATTTGAACAAACATTTTCTTTGACTGCTTCTGTTCCATCGCTTTCACCTGCAATCATCGTTAATTAACAAAAGTGGTCTGACCAGTTTTGTTATTAGCATACAAAATCTAAAATAAAAAGTAAAGAAAAAACCGTACAACTTGTGCACGGCTTTCTCTTTTTCCATATATATTAGTGAATTTTAATACTCTTTACCTTAAGCTGTGGTTTACCAAAACGGAATTCAAGTATCCCTTCTGCGTATACGAAAGCGTCTTCTTTCATCCCACCTACAGCTTGTAAATATTCTTTTGGGAATAAGGTCATGGAAATCGTACCGAACTCATCCTCGACCTGTACGAAAGCCATTAGCTCTCCCTTTTTTGTACGAATTTGACGTACTTCACGAATGATGCCGATTAATTTTACAGCGCTATTCGCAGGATTTCTTTTTATTGCATGCAGCGTTGTATCTACTTGTGGATAATTAGCTCGAAGCTTTTTTACAGGATGCTCTGATAAATAAAAGCCAACAACCTCTTTTTCATATTGTAGCTTTATTTTTTCTGGCATTGGCTCTACTTTCACATGCTTTGGTTTACCGAATGTAAACTGAGCTGTTGAAAATAAATCTACCTCTTCATTTGGTCGTACAAGCTCTGCATGCTTAATTGCTGCTTCAATCGTTGCTAGTAGTACAGCTCTGTCACGACCAAAGTCATCAAGTGCTCCAGCCTTAATAAGTGGCTCCATTACCTTACGAGTAAAAACAGACGCACTCAAGGAGATCGCAACATCAAACAAATCCTCAAAAGGCTGACCCCTGTCCTGACGAACCGATAGTAGCTTTTGTAAAAATGGCTGCGGTACCCCTTTAATCGCTGCTAAACTAAACCGAATTTGACCGTTTTCGACTGAAAAATGTCGCACACTTCTTTGAATAGATGGTGGCAGTATTTTTATTCCTTTAGCTTTTGACTCTTGCATTATTTGTGCTAGTTTTTCACTATTACCTGTGGCATTCGTCATAAGGGCAGCATAAAAATTAACTGGAAAATTCGCTTTTAAATACGCAAGCTGATAGGAAATCATACTATAGGCAACCGCATGACTTTTAGGAAACCCATAATCTGCAAAGCGAACGATTAATGCATAAATTTCCTCTGCTATTTCTGTATTATAGCCTTGCTGTAGTGCACCTTGTATAAACGCAGCTCGTTGCTCCTCCAATATTTCTCGCTTTTTTTTACTTACCGCTCGACGAAGTAAATCAGCCTGCCCAATTGTAAAGCCTGCAAATACACTGGCAATCCTCATAATTTGCTCCTGATAAACGATTACTCCATATGTTTCACTTAATATAGGTGTCAGGACCTGATGTGGCATTATAACTGGCTCTTGACCATGCTTTCTTCTTGCATATACCGGTATAAAATCCATCGGGCCGGGGCGATAAAGGGCATTGACCGCTACAATATCTAAAAAATGAGTTGGACGAATTTCATGTAATGCCTGACGCATCCCCTCTGATTCAAGCTGGAAAATCCCCGCTGTGTCACCTTCCTGCAATAGTTGAAATGTTTTCTGATCATTCATCGGAATTCGCTGTAAATCGACCTCAATATTGTGCGTAAATTGAATTGAACGACGAATTTGCTCTAGTATCGTCAAATTTCTCAGGCCTAAAAAATCCATCTTTAAAAGCCCTGCCTGCTCCACTTCTCCCATAGGCCACTGTGTTAAGTAGACACCATCATGACCTTTTTCTATGGGCACAACCTCCACAAGTGGCATCGGGCTTAATACTACACCTGCTGCATGAGTCGAGGCATTTCGTGGCAAACCTTCTAGCTGAAGAGCTGTGTGAAACCATTTTTCACGAATAGACTCCTTGCCAATCCATTGTCGTAAGTTTTCTGATTCTGCATAAGCCTGCCGTAGTGTAATACCAGGCTTATTAGGAATGAGCTTGGATATCATCTCGAGGGCTTCACCTTCAAAATTAAACATTCGGGCAACATCGCGGGCAACCGCCTTTGCCGATAAGGTGCCAAAGGTGATAATTTGTGCCACATGCTGCTTGCCATATTTTTCAGCAACATAGGCTATTACTTCGTTGCGCCTTGTATCAATAAAGTCGATATCAATATCAGGTAAGGATACCCGATCAGGATTTAAAAATCGTTCAAATAACAAATCGAATTGTAATGGGTCAACATGTGTAATTTGCAAAGAATACGCCACAAGTGAACTTGAGGATGAACCGCGCCCAGGTCCTGTTAAAATATTAGCCTCTCTAGCAAAGCGCATAAAATCTTCAACAATTAAAAAATAATCCTCATAGCCCATTGAGCCAATAATTTGGAGCTCATAACGAAGGCGCTGCAAATACGCTTCTGGCACCTGCGAGGTTTGTAATCTTGATTGTAACCCTTCAAAAGCATGCTCATACAATACCTTGGAGGCTGTTTGCCCTTCTGCTATGGGATACTTTGGCATATAAACATGATTAAAATCCATTTCTACCTGACAATCTAATAAAACTAGTCGTGTATTATCAAGCCATTCTTTCTCATAAAGGTTATGTAACCTCTCGGCAGTCGGTACATATTGATGCTTTGTTTTATGTCGATGCAACGATTCACCCAACTTAATGCCTGTATCAATTGCACGGGCTACCTCATACGCAAAATGATCCTGCTCTTGCAGGAACGTACTTTCATGCAGGGCAATAACTTTATTTTGTAGACGATTACTAAGGGAGATTGCTAGCTCCTCTTCAGGCACCGACTGCTCCTTCCGAGAAATACCGACAAAAAGGCGACTCGCAAACAGTTCCTTTAAGCTAATAGCAAAGGGCTCATGTTCAATTCGAAGCCATGAGCACTTATTATCCATAGCTGGTATAACTGCCACACAGCCCTCTGCATAGCCCGCTAGCCAGCGCCATGGAAGCTGTTTATCTTCTCGTATTTCAATAGAACTACTAATTTTTAACAAATTCTTATATCCTCTATTATTTTTTGCATATAAAATAAGCGGTAAACTTGTTTCCTCTGTATATTGGACGTTGACAGCTAGTCCAATAACCGGATGAATTCCCGCCTTTTTCATCTCATGCCAAAAAGGCAGCAGCCCATACAATTTCGAACCGACCATTGCACAAGCTTCTGCCTTTTGCCTTTGTAAAAAAGGGATGAGTGCTTCCATACGAATTGTACTTTTTAATACATCTGCACTCGTCCGTATTTGTGGGTAAACGACAGCCCTTGACATCTCGATCCCTCCTAAAATTATTTATTATAATTTCTACAAATCTCTGTTAGATCCTCTACTACTTTGTCTGCCTCAGCCCATGATTTTGCTGTTGCGCCTGAAGCAAGAGGATGACCGCCACCGCTATATTTTTTCGCTAATTCATTAATAACTGGCCCCTTTGAACGTAGGCGAACACGAATTGTATCGCCCTCTTCAATAAAGATTACCCATGCACAAATCCCCTTTACATTTCCAAGAGAACCAACAAGCAGGGACGTTTCTGAAGGCGTTACATTGAACTCTTTCAGTATATCGGCTGTTACTTTAATATACGCTGCTCCGTGCTCATCCATTATAAAATTCTGATATAGGTAGCCCTGTAAATGCAACAGCTTACGATCCATTTCATACATTCCATCATATACATCATTACGGTTAAAATTGTATTGAATTAAATGACCTGCAGTTTCAAATGTTTTTAATGTGGCACTTGGGAATAAGAATCGTCCAGTATCTCCGACAATACCTGCAAATAATAAGCGGGCTCCTTCATCTGAAAGTGTCCAACCCTTATACGTCTTCCCTTCTTCAAAAAGCTCATAAATCATTTCACTACATGAACTTGCATTTGTATCTACCCATAGTAGATTGCCGTACCGATCATCATTTGGATGATGGTCAATTTTTATAACCTCTGCACCGTTTTTATAGCGTTGATCGTCGATACGCTCCGTATTCGCTGTATCTGTCACAATAATTAATGCATCTTTGAATCTTTCATCCTCTATAACATCCGGTTGCTGTAAAAAAGTTAACGACTCATCATGCTCGCCTACCGCAAATACATGTTTATTTGGGTAATTGTGATGAATTAATTCTTTCAAACCGAATTGTGATCCATACGCATCCGGATCAGGTCGTACGTGGCGATGTAGAATAATGTTGTCGTACTGCTCAATTGTGTCGATGATTTGTCGTTTCAATGCCTTTTCCTCCTGCTGTTTAGTGAATTCCGTTCGCATTTTTCTAAAAAAGTCGTTACAATAATGACAGCTTGGCTTTTAACGGGAGGTTCACTATGAATATACTTAATTATTTCTTTGTTGCTTGTATTATATTTGCTTTCGTATTCTACTTTTATTATAAGACGAAACAACTCCGTGCAACACTACCAATTCGAAAAAAATGGTACACAGCTAAAGCTGGAGTTGCTCTAGGTGTATTTATGATTTTCTTCGGATGTAATGCTACAATTATTTATCCAACAGGAGTTGGCTTTGGCGTTGCAGCAGTTTTTGTCATCGTTGGTGCTGGTCTAGCATTTAACAATTACAAAAGGGTCCGTCATGAAGGAAAATACATTCAAGAAGAATACGAATTAAATAAATAAGCTTAGAAAGACAAATCTCGCTCTAAAAAAGGGCGAGATCATGTCTTTTTTTTATACATATTTTAATCAAATTAGCCATTGAGGACATTAACTTAAACACTCTATTGTCCGCTAATTTTTATCTCTCTAAAAGTTGGAACATCATCATCGCTTTACCAACTAGAACTGATCCATTAAAGGCTTCAAAGTCCATTTTTACAAACTTACGACTCATATCTAATATACGAGGTCGAATTTTTAATATACTTTCCATTTGTACGGGTTTAATAAAGTAGATCGTCATGTTTTCTACTACCGCATCTCCACGTTTTCTACGTTTTAATGCAAATGAGCCTACCTCTGAAAGTAATGTCGTAAAAGCTCCATACGATAAAGAACCAAATTGATTTGTCATTTGTGGTGTTACAGCAAACTCAACAAAAATGTCCTCTTCGCCCATTACTTTAATTTCATTTTTTACTAAATCGTCAATTGTTTCCCCATGTTGTGGCTGTCGTTGCGCTGTCTGAATCGCTTTCAGCACGTCCTGACGGCTAATCACACCTTGTAGTATGCCATCATCATTTACTACTGGCAGTAAATCAATGCCTTCCCAAATCATGCGATGTCCCGCAGAAGCGACACTTGTTTTCATAGAAGCAGCAATCGGATTTTTCGTCATTACTTTTTCAATCGACTCATCTTCTTCTCTTCCAATAACATCCTTTACAGTAACCATGCCGACTAACTTATTTTGTGCTGTGACAACAGGAAAAGCCCCGTGACTTGTCCGCATATTTTGCTTATGGAAGCTCATAATGGATTGATCATTTCTAAGGACTACCGTATTTTCAAGTGGAATATACACATCTTCAATTAATAAAATATCCTTTTTTATTAATTGATCATAAATAGCACGATTAATCATTGTCGCTACTGTAAACGTATCATAGCTCGTCGAAATAATTGGTAGCTCTAATTCATCTGCTAAAGCCTTATTTTCCTCAGTTGTATCAAATCCACCAGTAATCAGTACGGCTGCACCAGCAGTTAATGCATTTTCATGAGCCTTTGTTCGATTTCCTACGATTAGTAAGCTTCCAGCGTCCGTATACCGCATCATATCCTCGAGCTTCATTGCGCCAATAACAAATTTTGTTAATGTTTTATGCAGGCCCGCTTTACCACCTAGTAGTTGTCCATCCACAATGTTGACAATTTCTGCAAAGGTTAATCGTTCAATATTTTCTTTCTTTTTCTTTTCGATACGAATTGTTCCTACTCGTTCAATTGAACTGACTAACCGACGATTTTCAGCTTCTTTTATTGCACGATAAGCCGTCCCTTCGCTCACTTGCATTTCTTTGGCGATTTGTCGTACAGAAATTTTGTCACCTACTGGGAGGGACTCAATATATTGTAGAATTTTTTCATGTTTTGTTGACATATTATCACCTGTTTCTCATCATTCATTCCTGCCATTAGTGTAACATATTTCTACATCGTGTTTAAAAATATTTAAAAAGATGATTGCTACTAAAAAATATCCGACATAATTCTGTTTCAAATCAAAAAAAGGCAACAATCCCAAGTATATTGAAATTGTTGCCTTATATTATAAGTTTACATACTCACCCGGTTGTAATATTTGTGTTTCTGCATCTTTGACAAGATCAGCAAATAGACTTGGGTCAACTTGAATTGGTGGAAACGTATTGTAATGAATAGGAACGACTATTTTTGGCTTTAATAGAGATACCGCATACGCTGCATCCTCTGGACCCATTGTAAAATTATCACCAATAGGTAGGAAGGCAACATCGATCGGATGACGCTCACCAATCAGCTTCATATCACTAAACAACGCTGTATCGCCTGCATGATAAATTGTTAGCTCTTCAGCTGTAAATAATATTCCCCCTGGCATCCCTGTATAAATAATCTCATTATTTGGCGTAACATAAGATGACCCGTGAAAAGCTTGTGTGTATTTTACCTTACCAAAATCAAACTGACGCGAGCCTCCGATATGCATATTATGCACCTTCACACCTTGCCAGCTTAAATAATCTGCTAATTCATTCGGTGCAACGACTAGGGAATTATTTCTCGTTGCTAACTCCACCGTGTCACCAACATGATCATTATGACCATGTGTTAACAAAATGACATCTGGTTTTTCATTCTCTACAACTAAATCTGTGACAGGATTCCCCTTTATAAAAGGGTCAATTAATATGACGTTATCAATTGTCTGAATTTTAACTACAGAATGTCCATGATATGAAATTTTCATTGTAAATCCCCCTCATATTGATTTTGTTCTTTAAATTCAATTCGATACGAATGCACGAAATCCTTTTTTTTGATAAGCTAAACATATTATTAATTGCAATTGACTTACAATTGCTAGGAGGCATTCTTTTGACAAATCTTCAAAAACTACAAAGCTATTTAAAAGAACAGCAGTTAGATGCTGCGTTGGTAACAACACCAGATAATGTATTTTACTTTTCTGGCTTTAAAAGTAACCCACATGAACGTTTATTAGGTGTGATGGTATTTCCGGATGCCGAGCCATTTCTAATTTGTCCGCAAATGGAAGTGCCTGATGCAGCAGCTGCAGGATGGTCCTTTGAAGTAGTCGGGCATTTAGATACAGAAAATGCATGGGATATAGTAGCTAAAACAATTGAAAAACGCCATATTACGATTTCAAAAATGGCGATTGAAAAGTCTCATCTAACTGTCGAACGGTTAGAAGCATTAGTGGACCGTTACCCACAAGCATCATTTGTCCGTTTAGATGATACTATCAACGCAATGCGTGTGATTAAAAACGAAGCTGAGCTTATTCTAATGCGTAAAGCAGCAGAGCTTGCAGATTTTGCTATTAGAGTGGGCTGTGACGAAATTGCTGAAGGTAAAACTGAAATGGAAATACTAAATGCCATTGAATCTGCAATAAAGGCTAAGGGCTACTCAATGTCATTCGATACGATGGTGCTTGCTGGTGAAAAATCGGCATCTCCACATGGAACACCAGGCAATCGCCAAATTAAACGAGGCGATATGATTTTATTTGACCTTGGTGTAATTTACGAGGGTTATTGCTCAGATATTACAAGAACAGTAGCATTCGGTGAAGTAAGTGATGCACAAAAAGACATTTATAACGCTGTACGTAAAGCAAATGAAGATGCAATCGCAGCAGTTAAACCTGGTATCACAGCAAGTGAATTGGATAAAATTGCTCGTGATGCTATTACTGATGCTGGCTACGGAGAGTATTTCACACATCGATTAGGTCACGGTTTAGGCATTTCAGTCCATGAATTCCCTTCAATTAACGGCACAAATGAGCTCGTAATGGAGAAAGGCATGGTATTTACAATTGAGCCTGGAGTTTATAAATCAGATGTAACGGGTGTCCGTATTGAGGATGATGTCGTTGTGACAGAAGCTGGTGTAGAAGTATTAACAAAATTCACTAAGGATTTAATTATTTTATAGCTCAGACAGCATCGCCTCTAAAACGGCTGCATCTAGGGATATAAAAATTAGTTGAAGCCGTGCCTTCTGAAAGGGTGCGCCTGGAACGAAAATCAACAGGTTCTTACTGTTTATTTTAAAAAGAAAAAGACTGTAGGCAAACTCAAAATCATATTAGTTTGTCTACAATCTGAAACATTCACGATATTCAATTTCGAATGTCTTTTTATTTTAGCTAAGGTGTTGTCCCAGCCTCATTCTCCTCTAAGTGAAGTAATAATTCACTGCTTAGTTTATTTACTTCCTCTTCGTTAAGAATATAGTACCAATAGCCATCTATTCGTTGCCCTTGACCTTCCTGGAATTGTAACTGCTGAATATCGCCATTTAGCTTGCTATAGAGCTTTTGAAGATTGATAATTTGTGAGCCTGTAAAATTCATTTTTACATTGTCACCTAGAATATCAAAAATATCATCAAGCTTCAGCAGCATAGCTGGGTTAGATGATTTTGCTAATATCGCTTCCACCAGTTGCTTTTGACGCAATTGTCTTCCAAAATCACCACGTGGATCCTCATATCGAATTCGTGAAAATATAAGCGCCTCTTCACCGCTTAATCGTATACCCCCTTTAGGAAAACTATAGGAGCCGACTGATAAATCCATATCATTTTCCACTTCGATGCCACCTAACACATCAATGATGGATAGGAAGCCTTCCATATTAATGGCCACATAATAATCAATTGGAATAGATAGTAGCTCCTCTACGGTATCAATAGACATCGCAATTCCACCTCGAGCATAGGCATGATTTATTTTTTCTACCGTGTTATTTCCAACAATCTCTACCCGAGAATCTCTTGGAATACTTAGCATTTTAATCGTACCTAAATCCGGGTTCACTGTGACAACAATCATCGTATCCGTTCGCCCTGAATCATGCTCACGTTCATCGATCCCTAACAGTAACACCGAAAAAGGGTCTTGATGAGGCACTTTATCCGCAGGCGGTATTGTTGTCGTTTCATGCTCATTCATTTTATTTATAGCTTTTTTAAAAGAAAAATAATTCATACCACCCCAAACTAGCACAGCTAACAAAAATACTAAAAAAACTAATAATACAATTTTTTTGACCGGTATATTTTTCCTTTGATCGTTTCTAGTCATTTTTTCATTCATAAATGTCCTTTCAAATATTCCACATAATATTCTATATGACGTTATTATGACGAAATAGTTCTAACAACAATAAAAAACGACGTTAATTTAACGCAAATAATTCATTTAAGACATCGTCAACCGCTGTATATTCTATATTCTGTGCATCTGCAACTGCCTTATACACAAGTTTTCCTTCGACTGTATTTAATCCTAATTTTAATGCTGGGTTATTTAAACAAGCTTTTATATAGCCATTATTTGCAATTTGTAATGCATAAGGAACTGTATTATTCGTTAGTGCAATCGTCGAAGTCCGTGGAACAGCTCCCGGCATATTCGCTACAGCATAGTGAACAACCCCATGCTTAATATAAACTGGATTATCATGAGTTGTAACACGATCACTTGTCTCAAAGATTCCACCTTGATCAATCGCAACATCCACAACAACAGAGCCTGGCTGCATCGATCGTATCATTTCCTCTGTCACAAGCTTCGGCGCCTTTGCTCCAGGAATTAAAACAGCTCCTACAACTAAATCCGAGTTTTTCACACTATCTGCAATATTAAATGGATTAGACATTAATGTTTGTACATCACGACCGAATAAATCTTCTAGTTGGCGTAAACGCTCTGCACTCAAATCAATTACCGTTACATCTGCACCCATACCAACCGCAATTTTTGCTGCATTCGTCCCAGCAATTCCGCCACCAATAACTGTTACCTTTCCTCGTTGTACACCTGATACACCACCAAGTAAAACGCCTTTTCCACCTTCCATTTTCTCTAAATATTGCGCCCCAATTTGAGTGGCCATTTTCCCTGCAACCTCACTCATTGGCGTTAATAATGGTAATGAGCGATTCGGTAATTGTACCGTTTCATATGCAATACCAACTACATTTTTACTAAGGAGCGCCTCTGTTAATTCTGGCTCTGGTGCTAAATGTAAGTAAGTAAATAAGATAAGCCCATCATAAAAATAACAATACTCACTCTCGATAGGCTCCTTTACCTTCATTACCATTTCAGCAGCCCATGCTTCCTTTGCCGTATCAACAATGATGGCACCTGCTTGCTTATAATCCTCATCAGTAAACGAGGAGCCTAAACCTGCTCCTTTTTCTATCAACACTTGATGACCCGCTGATGTTAATGTCACTACTCCTGCTGGTGTCATTGCAACACGATTTTCATTGTTTTTAATTTCTTTCGGTACGCCAATCTTCATGCTATCCATCCTCCTAAGTGTGTACATATTATTCTATCCATCTTCTTTTTAACAATTTTACCAATAAATCATAGGCAATAGCTAGTAACGCAACCGCTCCTTTTAAAAAATTTTTATTTTTCAAACAATTGATAAACAAAACTATTGTAAGCTATGTAATGAATCGACAATTTTTTCCTCTTACAAGCAAATACAATCGTTTTAAAAGAAAATTTTCGCTTATTCTACAGATTTCATCTGAAATATTTACAATTTTTATAGGTTAGGTATTTTCATCTGAAAAACATTTGCTATAATTAGGTATATACAGACAAAGGAGGAAATGGAAATGGCAAATCATTATAAAAGTATTGTGGTAGCAGTAGATGGTTCAAAAGAGGCAGAATACGCGTTCCGTAAATCAATCGACGTTGCAAAACGTAATGTTGGTGCTACTTTAAACTTAGTAAACGTTATCGATACTCGCTCTTTTGCAGCGATTGAAGCTTATGACCGTTCAATTGCTGAACGTGCTCAACAGCATTCTGAAGAATTATTAGAAGGCTACAAAAAACAAGCTGAGGCTGAAGGTATTGCAAACGTTAATTTAGTGATCGAATACGGTTCACCAAAAAACATCATTACTAAAGAGCTTTCTAAAGTTGTTGAAGCAGACTTAATCATTTGTGGAGCTACTGGACTTAACGCAGTTGAGCGTTTCTTAATTGGTTCAGTATCAGAAGCAATTGTACGTTCTGCTAAATGCGATGTACTTGTTATTCGTACGCCAGAGTGATTCTAATTGTTTCGATATTGAAAACGCTTCATTAATATTAGAAGGAGAACAACGATAGAAGTTGTTCTCCTTTTTGTTATTTATTTTCTTTCCAAATTTGTACCTTTTCGAAAAACATAGCTAAAGCTTGTTTATTCGACAAATTAGGAACTTTGGCAAGAAGTACCTCTCTCGGCGCTTTTAAATGTCCGCTTTGCTTTTGCAAAATAACAATACTCTTTTCATATGCTTTGCTTGAAAACATATTTTCTGGCAATTGTATTACAGCTTGAATCCACGCATGATTTTTTATAAATTTATGCAGTTGCTTTGCTTGTTCCGTTTCAAACAGATTAGCTGGCACTATGAAAAATAAATAGCCGCCTTCTTTTGTATGTTTCAATGACTGCTCTATAAATAAATGATGAGAATAGCTCATTCCACCTGTTGCACATAATTCATAGTCGAGCGACACTTCCTCATTAGGATAATACCCTACCGGTAGATCACAAATGATAGCATCTACTGGATCTAATAATAATGACTCCAGGGCATCTTGACGGAATAGTGAAATTGGTTGCTGAGTCAAGTCTGCTGCTGCCGCTGCTAAACGAATTAATAACTCATCGACCTCAACACCTGTTGCTTCTATTTTACCTTCTAATAAATTCATTACAGTTAGCATTAAATTTCCTGTTCCTAACGCTAAATCTGCAACAGAAATCGAGCCTTTTCCTAGTTCACCCTCAAAAAATTGCTCAACGAAATAACCGACTAAAAGACCAAGTGTATCTGGTGTCATTTGGTGATTCGGCTGTGAACCTTTACGCATACCCTTTAAAATGGCAATCTGAATTGCCTTGCGCATATCTTCCTTTGTCGCACCATCCACACGCCAATCAAACTGCCCGTCAAGCGTACCTTCAAGAGCAGCTAATACGCCCTCCAAGTATGTCATCTCCTGCTGCTCGAATTGTTCAGCATGTGTATTAATATGATTAAAAATCAGCTCGAACTTTTCCATTCTAAACTCCCTTTCCGAAATGGATATAAATTGCCTTCTTACGGGCAAATAAAGAACCCACTTTTATGAAGTGGGTTCTTTTAAAACTCTAGTATATACATTACTATAAATCGAACTTCCGATAAAAGAAATTATTTTGTTAATGCTTTTACAGCTTCGATTGCACCGTCGTAATTTGGATGGTTTGTTGCTTCCGGTACATATTCTACATACGCCACTTTTCCTTCAGCATCAATAACAAAAACTGAGCGCGTTAATAATCGTAAGCTTTGTATCAGTACACCGTACGCTTCTCCAAATGATGCATCACGGTGATCGGATACTGTTACAACTTGATCGATTCCTGCAGCACCACACCAACGTTTTTGCGCAAATGGTAAGTCCATTGAAACTGTATAAATAATGACATTGTCGCCAAGCTCCGCAGCGGCCTCATTGAATTTACGCGTTTGTGCATCACACACACCCGTATCTATAGATGGTACAACGCTAATAAGACGAATTTTACCTTCTGAATCCTTTAATGTTACTTGAGATAAGTCGTTTGCAAGCACTTGGAAATCCGGTGCTTGGTCACCTACTTTGACCTCGTTACCAACAAGGGTAACTGGATTGTTTTTAAATGTTGTTTGTACCATGAAAAACGCCTCCTTATTATGAATTTATCTTACTAAATCTAATTGGAAAAATGCAACTATTGGAACTTGGTTCGTTAAAGATTGTTGCTACTAAAGAAAAGATATAAAATAAAAAGTAACCCAAAACAGTTTATTCTGGGCTACCTTCTATACAGATTAAATTGTCGATGATGTTATTGTAGTTGCTTCCATATTCGGCTCGTTTATTCTTTTCTCTTTTAAGTAGGCGTGTTCATGGATTACCGACGTATCAGCAACAAAGTCATGAACACCTTTATGTTGTGGTGTAAAAATAACAAGTAAATATGGAACTTTAAAGAAGGTATTACTAATAAATCGGCCGATACATTCTCTGAAAATGACCGTGCTCCAATCAAGTGGCTCTCCATTATCCTTCTGCACACGTAAACCTAGTATCATTTTTCCAAGTGTTTGTGAGAAAAACTTCGTAAAAATAACAAAATATGAATAATAAATAACGCCGGAAATGATAACAATTGGTGCATACCAGACAGATTCGTTTAAGCTCCAATCCATTAAAAGAAAGATAGGATTAATAAGAATGCCGATAATAGCAGCTACAATAAGAGAATCAATTGTAAATGCCCAAAAACGCATCCAAAAACCAGCTGCTTTATTTTTATAAACCTCACTTTCGTGAATGACTGGCTGTGGAGGAATGACTGTTTCTATTTCTTCATTTTCAAACATATCAAATCCCCCTTTCTTATTGTCCACCATATAGGTACATCATTCGTTGAGAATTGTATGCTGATAAAAGATCCATTACATAGCGCTCCTCAGCTGAAGGGCCTACAAATGAACTGATTTTCATGCCTAATAAACTACCCCAGCTATCATTCATTGAAGAATATTCAAATAGTTGTGCACCTTCTAAATCGTAGTCTGCGCGAATAGCAGCGATTGTATCATCTAATTTTCCAATTTCATCAACTAAACCAGCTTTTAACGCTTGTGTACCACCTAAAATACGACCGTCCGCAACCTTCTTCACATCTGCCTCTGACATGTTTCGTCCTGTCTCTACAATGTCTACAAAATCCTCATACATTTCATTAATCATTTCCTGAACCATTGCAAGCTCTTCCTCAGAAGTTGCACGCGTGCCACCTAGCATATCCTTATGCGCACCAGATTTTATCGTTTCAAATTCAATACCTACTTTTTCTGCAAGCTTTTCGAAGTTATAACTTTGCATAATAACACCGATTGAACCTGTAATCGTCTCTTTTTGCGCAAAAATCTTATCTGCTGGTGCTGCAATATAATACCCACCAGAAGCAGCCATCGATCCCATTGAAACATAAATAGGAATGCCTCGCTCCTCTTTAATTTGAACTATTTTTTCGTGAATCTCAGCCGACTCTAGCACACCACCACCAGGGCTATTAACTGAAAGCACTACTGCCTTTACTGTATCGTCATTTAATATTGCATCTAATTGGGATAAAAATAGTTGGTGATCATACGCTACTTCCTCCCAATATGTACTTGAGCCTACATCTAGAATTGTTCCATCCACATTTAATAGTGCAATACGATTATCCCAATCGTCGCCTTCAATCGACGTTTCGAAAAATGTCATTTCTTCAGTTCCCATGCTCATGGCACTGTCGAAGCTTTCGAAAAAATCATTTTTGAATATCGCAAAAATCGTATTCAAGCCAACAGAAAATAACATTAATACTGCCGCAGTAATTAACGCTATCCATCTTTTTGAATTCATAATATCGCCTCCTTCTCTAAGTGTATACGATTCAACACAATAAATGTTTCCCTTTTTTAAAAATAAATTGATTATTTATGGGGGAAATAGGTGGTTGCTATAAATACACCGCACACTACACTCCAAACGGACGCTTTCCGCGGGCTTGGCTTCAATCTCCTCGTTGCTCCTGACACTACCACTTTCGTCGCAAAATAAAATTTCACTGTGTTCCTGCGGGCCTTTCAGCTCAAGCTCATCCCGCTGGAAGCTGTGCTCTGTAGCGAAAGGCGTAGCCGTCAACTACACTCGCCGCTCTACATTACGTGTGCTAAAAATTAATTCTGAATAAAACTTTTTGCTAAATATTTATGACATTTTAAATATAGCGTTCGTTGATTGGAGTGGAACCAATTATTTTCCTTTGGGATTAGCGTCTAGAGAGGAACAAAGGCTAAAACCGTCATGTCGTGTGACAATTTATCTACACAAAACATCTGTTGTCCTCTGGTGCAACGGAAATCAACCCCCAGTTATGGTGAAGAGTCGGAAAATATGAAAAGGCATTTTCATAAACTATGAAAATGCCTTTCTATTTCCTAGGAAATAGTTTAAATGTGCTACTTATTTTGCTCGTTCTTTCGTAATTCGACACGACGGATTTTCCCTGAAATAGTTTTCGGCAAATCCTCTAAAAATTCGATTTGGCGTGGATACTTATACGGTGCCGTTAATTCTTTAACATGATTTTGCAATTCCTTTATAATCGTCGGACTATTTTTAAGATTTTCATCACGCAATACAACGAATGCTTTTACAATACTACCACGTATTTCGTCAGGGCTTGCCACAACCGCACACTCTCGAACAGCAGGATGCTTTACAAGAGCATCTTCCACTTCAAAAGGTCCGATTGTATAACCTGATGAAATAATAATATCGTCGCCACGACCTTCAAACCAAAAATATCCATCTTCATCTTTTCGTGCTTGATCCCCTGTAATATACCAGTCTCCACGGAACTGCATAGAGGTACGCTCAGGGTCCTTTAAATAACCTCTAAATAATGCTGGAGTTGATTTATGCACAGCAATATCTCCAATTACTCCAGGAGCTACAACTTCACCAAATTCATCGATAATGTCCACATGGTTTCCTGGTGTTGGTTTTCCCATTGAACCAGGGCGTGATTCCATCCCTACCAGAGTTCCAACTAATAGAGTGTTTTCTGTTTGTCCATAGCCGTCTCTCACTCTAACATTAAATTCACGAACAAATGTATCAATAACTTCACGATTTAATGGCTCACCTGCTGAAACAGCACTATGCATTGCTGTTAAATTATACGAGCTTAAGTTTTCTGCCTTAGCCATTAATCGATATTCCGTAGGTGTGCAGCATAATACATTTATTTTATGCTGTTGTATTAATCTTAAATACGTAGTTGGTTCAAACTTCCCTGTATAAACAAATGCAGTTGCACCACTACCTAAGGAAGCTAAGAATGGACTCCAAATCCATTTTTGCCATCCTGGTGCTGCAGTTGCCCAAACAAGGTCGTCCTCTTCAACACCTAACCAGCTTTTAGCAGTAGTACGTAAATGTGCATATGCCCACCCATGTGTATGAATTGCACCTTTCGGATTACCTGTTGTACCACTTGTGTACGCAATAAATGCAATATCACTTGATGTTGTTTGAACCCCTATAAATTGATCTTCTTCTTTTTTTGCGAGATCCATCAATGGCACCCATGGTTCATGCGCTGCCCCAACTACATAGAGCTGTAATCCCTCCAAGTGCTGTACATGGTCAAATTCTTCTATATAATCCTCAAATGCAACGATGCCCTTTGCTTCTGCATGCGTTATTCGATAATCGATATCCTTCGCACGAAGTAGTTCTGAGCTTGGAATAATCGACAATCCTGCCTTTAACGCACCGATGTAAGTAACATATGCTTCTACTGAACGCGGTACCATAACGAGCAATACATCACCTTTTTGAAGCCCACTATTTTTGAACACATTGGCGACCTGATTTGCTCTCTGAAGTAACTCTGCATATGTAATTTCTTCAATTTCATCATTTTCATGATGGATTAGTAATGCTTTTTTTTCTCTAGAAATTGCATGCTTTTCAATTTCATCCACAAGGTTGTACTCTTGAGGTGCTATTAAATAGTCCCGATTCATGTCATTTTCCCCCTTGTCCCTTTTAGCTTACAATATTAATTATACTTCCGAATTTTTTATTTTTCAAAAAATTCACACACATATTTTTTCCATGCTTATACTCAAACAGTTTAATGTACATAATAAAAGGTGCCTCGAAAATCCGAGACACCTTTTTGTTTTTTTATTGATTTGAGTTTGTGCCACGTAATTGCTGCTCAGCCATTTGAACAAGACGTTTTGTAATCTCGCCACCTACTGAACCGTTAGCACGTGAAGATGCTTCTCCTCCAAGTTGCACGCCGAACTCTTGTGCAATTTCGTATTTCATTTGATCAAGAGCTTGTTGAACACCAGGTACTGCAAGCTTGTTGGAACTACGATTGTTTGAAGTCATTTGTATCACCTCCTTGTGCAATTAGAATGCGCCAGGAGGAAAAATTAATACTAAAAAAAAATAGGTAATATATTCATCGATTAAGAAATTTTACTCGATGTGAATTAGTAGCTACGCGGGAATGAAATTATAACAACTCAGCAAATTCATCTTTCAAAACTTTCTTTTCCGGTAAGATGTGTACTTCACGATTTTTCACAGCACGTTCAATATATTCATCAAACTCCGTAAAGCTTTCATAACGCAAAACCTTTTCAAGTCTTGGCTTTGTTTTAGGACTTGCAGGTGTGAAAATTGTACAGCAGTCTTCATATGGCTGAATCGATGTTTCATACGTTCCGATACGCTCTGCAATTTCAATAATATCTAACTTATCCGAAGCGATTAACGGTCGTAATATAGGTGTACTCGTAACATCATTAATGGCTGTTAAGCTTTCTAATGTTTGTGAAGCAACTTGTCCTAAGCTTTCACCTGTAACGATAGCAAGTGCACCGATTTCTTCACGGACTTTATCTGCCACTCGTAGCATCATTCGACGAGTAGTAGTCATTGTCACATTTTCTGGAACTCTTTCTTTAATTAACACTTGAAGTTCGGTAAACGGAATAATATGCAAACGAATTTTGGCACCGAACTTTGTTAATTCATTGGCCAAATCCTTTACTTTCTGTAGTGAATTTTGACTTGTATATGGTGGGCTATAAAAATGAATCGCCTCTAAACGAACACCGCGCTTCATCATTAAATAACCTGCAACTGGGCTATCAATTCCACCTGAAAGCATTAATAGCGATTTACCATTCGATCCAATAGGCATTCCACCTGCACCTGGAATAATTTGCGCCATCATATAGACAGCATCTTGACGTACTTCCACACGCAGCTCGACAGCTGGTTTTTTTACATTTACTGAAAGATTTTGATAAGTACGTAATACGGCACCGCCGATTTCTCGCTGAATCCCATGAGAGTCGAGCGGGAACGATTTATCTGTACGTCGAACCTCCACTTTAAAAGTTATTTCTTGCTCTTGATATAACTCCATAATTCGGATAGCTAATGCCTTCATTTCCTCTAAATCCTTTTCACAGGAAGCGACAGGACTAAACGATTGAATTCCGAAAACTTCTGGTAATCGTTCCAGTAAGCTATTCATTTTTTCTTCATTTTCTATCTCGATAAACATACGATCTCGCTCTGCACGAATTTTTAATGGCATCAGATCATTAAATGAATACCGAATATTTTCGCGTAGTCGGTTAATAAAATCATTTTTATTGCGTCCTTTTGTGGATAGTTCACCATATCGAATTAACATTTCTTTCCAAATCATACTATATCTCCTTTTAACTCTTTCATTACTTGTCCAAATACTTCTTTAAATGTTGCAATATCCTGCTCTGCTGTTAATGCTCCAAAGCTAACACGAAGTACGCCTTTTTTAAATTCGCTTTCAATATTCAGCGCTTCAACAACATGACTTGTCTTCGTTTGCTTGGATGAGCAAGCACTTGATGTTGAAACTATGATTCCTTGCTTTTGTAATGCATTGATCAAAATTTCGCCTTTTAATCCACGTATACTGAACGATAATATATACGGCGCCCCAGATTCGGTAGATAAAATACGAATATCTGAGCCAAATCCCTGTAAAAATGAATGTAAATCTTTTGCCCATTTCGTATAACGAGCAAACGCTTCATCCATACTTTCTACTGCAAGACGTGCTGCTTTTGCCAACGCTACCGCTTGTGGAACAGCAACAGTACCACTTCGCAAGCCAAACTCTTGACCACCACCTACAATGAAAGGTTCGATCGCTAATGATTTTCGAAAAGCAATAACACCGGATCCTTTTAGTGCGTGAATTTTATGACCTGAAATAGAAATAATATCTGGCCCCTCCTCACCACTAAAAGTAATCGGAAGCTTACCAAAGCTTTGCACCGCATCTACATGAAAAATAGCCCGACTATTTTCATGAATTATTTTGGCAGCTTGTTCAATTGGTTGAATGGCTCCCATTTCATTATTAACGTGCATAATACTCACTAAAATTGTATCTCTACGTAGTTTTTTTCGGAGCTCATCTAATGAAACGACACCATTCTTATCTACTCGTAAATAATCGACCTCATACCCATCCTTCGCCAATTGTTTGACTGCCTCTATTACAGAAGGGTGCTCAATGGCTGTCGTTAGTATATGCTTTCCTCTATGTGCATTTACTTTTACAGTTCCAAAAATCGCAAAATTATTTGACTCTGTACCGCCGGCTGTAAAAAGTACTTCCTTTGCTTCCGTTTTTAAGATTTGAGCGATTTGCTCTCGTGCTCTCATTAATAAATTATTAGCCGTTACACCCGCTTCATGTATCGATGCTGGATTGGCAAAGTACCGTTCACTCACTTGCACAAATGTGTCTAGTACTTCCTTATACGGCTTTGTCGTAGCACTATTATCTAAGTAAATCATGTTATCCTACCTTCTTTTATTCCATTCGTCAAAATAAAACCACCTACACGTTTGAAGTGTGGTGGTTAAACAATGCATTTATTATAGCGCTAAACGATTAATGATAGAATAGTTATGTTTGCATTTTTATCATAAATTCGTCCTGAACTAATTGTTCAATACGTTTTATTGCCCCAGGTTCAACAGATTCGACTGCTGCAGCTGCATCTTCTAATGCCTTTATATAACGATATTGATGAAAAGCATCTTCTGCCTCAAGTAGTTTAGCGTGTAGACCTGAATTTGTAGCACGGTAACGGTTTCCATATTGAATAATTCGCTCAATAAGCATTACATTTTCAATCATTTCCTCCGCATGTGCTTTAACATCCTCGATGCATTTTTTAGCACTCGTTAAATTTTGATGTACAAATTCCATATTGAGTGGGATTTCCTGTAAGCTTTGCATGACGATAAATAATTGTTCGTCAGCTTCCTCTAAGCGGGCATCCATTTCTTCTGGAATTCCTGGAATATTGGCCTTCGCAAGCATACGATCCGTATCTTGTAATAATTTACGTAAGGAATCAAGCTCACGACGTGCTTTATTTTCATCAATTCGTAAATTTTTTAATCGATTTGAGAAGCTTTCCTGCTCCTCACTAATACGTTCTATTTCTTCACTAATTTGTAGTAGCTCTTCTTGGAGACTTGAATAGGCAGATTTTTCTTCGTTTACACGATCGGCTAACAATTCATATCTCTTTTCGATTACTTCTAGTTCTTTTAAACAGTTTTTTGGAATTTCTGCTTCATTTTCAGGTAGTCGATAGCTATGCTGAACATACGCTGCCTCGTTGTTTACCTCTCGCGTCAAACGAACAACCTGTTCTAACGTATCGTGGATAGGCGAGCAATGTCGATCGACATATTTCTTCGCAATTACTTCTTTTTCAAGTAAATCATAGTAATTATCAATTTCGTCATTAATCTCATCAATACGTGGCTTTACGGCTGATATATCTAACTCTGCAATCGCAAGCTTCAATTCATCTAACTCTTTTTCTAGCCCTTCTAAATAATCCGTTAACTCTAAATGAGACAAGTAATACGATTGCTCCTCCATCTCACGTTGACCATTTCGAAGTTCATGAATAGCGGTAGGAATTTTCGTCTGAATTTCAGATAATAAAGAAGGTATATCGCTAAGTAACGTAAAAATCAGCTGTGCTTCAGCATTCAACGATAGCACTGTTTCACGTGCCTGTAGGTAATTCCCCTCAATAGTAAGTTGATCAAACTCTTCGAATTTCGGGGTAAATTGCTCTAATCGTTTCTCTAATTGTGCTAGTGCTGGTCCAAATGAATGCTGATGAGCCAATATCGTTTTTCGGGCAGAACGATGATATTCCTTTAACTGCTCCATTTCAATTCGGTTCTTTTCTTCACTACCTATCAGTTCTTCTAACTCATTTAATACTTTCAAACGTGTTTTTTCACACAAGGCTAACTTTTCTTCAATTTCTTTTTCGATTTGTGTAGCCTTTTTAAATTTAAAGCGGTCGATATATTCTTCCGCATCGAATAGCATGGAATCAATTTTAATTATATGTACATCAGAAACTTCCATCCAAGCGTTGCGCCAGTTTTCAAAAAGCTCCTCAGTTTGTCCGTTCATATTTAATGCTTTCACTTTTGCTAGTTCTTCATATATTGGATAATGCTGAATTTGCAATTTTTCCTTTTCAAGTCGTGCTATTTCTGCATTGTGTTTTCGTCTAATAACTAGACCAACAATTAATAATGCTAATAGTACGACTACGACAATGATGATATACTTCATTGTAAGCCCCCTATTCCAAAATATCTGAATTGGCTAATGTATCTATAATACCATGTTTTAACTAAATTTGTTTAAAATAATTTCGTAATTATTAGGAGGAGCTATGTTATGAAAATAGATGGACATATCCATACACCCCTTTGCCCACACGGTTCAATAGATCTCTTTGAACAGTATATAGAAAAAGCAATACAAAATAATTTTACTCATATTTCATTTACAGAACATGCACCACTTCCACCTTCTTTTGACGATCCTACACCTGATAAAGATAGCGGAATGGACCAAAAGTTGTTACAACCGTATTTCGAACAATTAAACACATTAAAATTACAATATAAAAATCAAATTAACATTAATATCGGTTTAGAAATTGATTATATAAGTGGTTTTGAACAACAAACAAAGGAATTTTTAAATGAAGTTGGTCCTCTCTTAGACGATGCCATTTTATCCGTACATTTTTTACAATGGGGAACCGAATATTGCTGCATCGATTTTTCAGAAGATGTTTATTTAGATTTCGCTAATAAGGTTGGTGGCATAAATATTCTGTATGACTTATATTATAAAACGGTGCAAGATTCAATATTAGCCGATTTAGGTCCATATAAACCTAAGCGAATTGGTCATCCAACATTAGTACATAAATTCCAACATGCGCACAATGAATCAATCCATGATGATAGAGTAATTCAATCCATATTTCAGCTGATGAAGGAACGAAATTATGAACTTGATTTAAATAGCGCTGGGCTAAGTAAACCACTGTGTAAGGAGCCTTATCCTCCTTTTCATTTAATAGACTATGCAAAATCTATTGGCTTGCCATTTGTTTTTGGCTCTGATGCTCATACAGCAAGGGATTTGCACCAGCATTACAATATTCTATTCCCATAATATCCATTTTTAAACGGAGGCACATTTATGTTTTCAAAAATTAACTACGAAGGCTCTATTAGTGAGCAATACAATGTTTTAGCAAAGCAACTCGATGCATTACTACAAGGAGAAAGTGATGCTATTGCAAATTATAGTAATGCTTCAGCATTATTAAATCAATTTTTAACAGATATAAACTGGGTCGGCTTTTATTTAATGAAAAATAGTGAGCTCGTACTTGGACCATTTCAAGGCTTACCTGCATGTTTCCGTATCCCTCTTGGTCGTGGAGTTTGCGGAGTAGCAGCTGCAAAGAAGGAAACGATTGTCGTTGAAGATGTTCACGCTTTCCCTGGTCATATTGCCTGTGATTCGGCTTCTAATTCAGAAATTGTCATTCCATTAATTAAGGACGGGATGGTGGTCGGTGTACTTGATATTGATAGTCCCTTAAAAAATCGCTTCTCTCTTGAGGATCGTCTAGGTCTTGAGCAATTTTCGGAAACTCTATTGCAATATATTTAGATACACACCCTAAATTAGGGCTTGTCTCAATTTTTTCGAGACAAGCCCTTTCATGGTTGTAGCTGCATGCTTTCATCAAACATACATACTTGGTTTTTACCGTTGTTTTTAGCATTATACAGTGCAGTATCAGCATGTAAAAAGACTGTTTGGAATTCTGGGCGCTGTGCTCTATGCCATGTAATTAACCCAGCGGATATCGTTACCTTCGGATTAGTTACTTTCGGAATATCACTAACAATTTGTCCTGCAATCTTATACGCTTCATTATCTAATATATTTGGTATATAAACGGCTAGCTCTTCTCCACCCCACCGTGCACAAATTCCTCTAGTACCAATGGACCCTTGTAACTGAGCTCCAATCTGAACTAATACCTCATCCCCTACCTGATGACCATAAGTATCGTTTACTCGTTTAAAATTATCAATATCCATAAGCATAAACATACCTGAATCATCATTTTGCAATGATTTTTCTACAAAACTGTCTAAATAACTTCTTGCAAATAGCTTTGTTAGATGATCACGATCAACCATATCCTGTAATCGATTGCGAAGGATCGAGTTAGAAATAGCAAGCGATGAATGTTGAATTAGAGATTGCATGAGCTTAAAGCTATCAAACGAGAAGAAATACGGGTCACGATGAAGAACAATACTAAATCCATTTATGCTTTCCTCAACAATCATTGGTATAGCCATCATAGATTTATATTTAACATCTTCTGCCAACAATCTACTAAAATCTGCGATAAAGAGAGAGTCCTGTGTATGTTCAAAATGCTTTTGAACGTGATCAATATAGATACGGCCATCTAATGTTTTAAATAGTTCTGTGCTCGAATCTGTTAGCTTATAATAATCTTCTACTTTAAACACAAAGCACATTTCCATCGGCTGAAAAGATTTCATAAGCTGTTTTTGTAAGAATAACAGCATTTCATCAATGTTTAACTTCATATTTAAGCGATGCGATGTTTCATTAATTAGCTGTAAATCACTAATTAGTCTATGTGATTGATGATATAGTTTTGCATTTTCTAGCGCATTCCCTGAAGCCTGCGCCAGCATTCGAATAAATTCCTTTTGTGTTGATGTGAAAGTAAATGTCTTAGGTGCACTTACTTGTAAAATACCATAAATCGCTTGTCTGCCTTTAATTGGTGCATTGAGTAAATGACGGTCAAGGTCTGCAGCTAATTCAGTCGTTATGTCTCCTGAAACAAATGCCTCGATTGTAGATGGGCGCTCCGACAAATAATCAAATGGTTTTATATCAATTGTCGTTTGACGATCCTGATCATTGGATAAAATAAGCTCAACATCTAAATCAGGGAAGTTTTCTCGAATGGTGAACAATACATTTTGTAAAATAAGATCAATATCCATTGTTGAATGAAATAATTCAGTCATATTATAAAGTTTACGATATTGACTATCATTTAAACGTACTTCCTGATTTTCCATCATTAGGGTACTTGCCTTAGAAAAGACATCCACTAAATCCTCTGTATATTCAGACTTCGAAAAATCTAGCCATTTGTTAGTTTGTTGAAACAATAAAATCCCTGCAGGAGACTTTTTTCCTACTCGAACTAACATCATATGCGTCATGTCTTTAAACTCTTGCTTCTCATTTAAAAAATATGGCACATCAACCACTTTTTCAGCAGCAAAATAAGTTTCAACAAGTGACCAAGGAATCCCTGTAAAATTACGCTGTGCAACATCAGTCATTAACGGTTTTAAAATGTCCAGTTCGTATACTAAAAAACAGCTTTTCGTAATATCAAAATGCTGCTGCAAAGAATGTAAAAATGAATTAAAATACTCATTAAAGCTACTTGAATCCTCTAAATTAACGCAGAGATTCAATATGTCAGATTTAATATTCGTTATTATCCGCTGATGTTCATTCATTAAATCACCTTTTCTTTCAACTTAACGAATCAATACTATTAACTTATATTTAAGTATACACTCTTTATGTCTATTTGACTATTGTATTATGGTTTTTTTTTCTAAAACAAGTCTTATAATTCTTGTCTATAAAATCAGTACACCACCTCCAGCTCAAACATTCATTTTGATATTTTAATCTTGAACATACTCCTATACTAAATATAAAGCACTTCTTTCTTGACTGTCTTTTTAAAAAAAGCTACAATGGTCTTTGTGTAAAATAAACGCAGCAGTTGTATGAACTTATATTGTATTTTGTTCCTTCATTCGATTTTGAAAGGGGTATTAGTAACCCTACGGCTGCAAGGGCGAACATACATGAAAATAAAATGCATGTGAGTCTGGGTACGACTGGTTTTTGTTTTATACTACAAAAAAACCAAATTTAAAGGAGGAGACACAATATGTCTCGTTATACAGGTCCATCTTGGAAACTTTCTCGTCGTCTTGGTATTTCTCTAAGCGGCACAGGTAAAGAAATCGAAAAACGCCCTTACGCACCAGGCCAACACGGTCCAAACCAACGTAAGAAATTATCAGAATACGGTCTTCAATTACAAGAGAAGCAAAAGCTTCGCCACATGTATGGTATGACTGAACGTCAATTCAAAAACCTTTACAACAAAGCTGGTAAATTACAAGGTCTACACGGTGAAAACTTCATGATTCTTCTTGAAACTCGCCTTGACAACTTAGTTTACCGTTTAGGTTTAGCTCGCACTCGTCGTGCAGCTCGTCAATTAGTTAACCACGGTCACGTTTTAGTTGATGGTAAACGCGTTGATATCCCATCTTATTCAGTAAAACCAGGTCAAACGATTTCTCTTCGTGAAAAATCTCAAAACCTTTCAGTTGTATCTGAAGCAATCGAAGTAAACAACTTCGTACCTGAATACCTTTCATTTGATGCAGACAACAAAGTAGGTACTTTCGTACGTTTACCAGAGCGTTCAGAGCTTTCTGCTGAAATCAACGAACAATTAATCGTAGAGTTCTACTCTCGTTAATAAAACTTGGTTGCATTTAGCAACAAGAAAAGCCTTAGAAACCTTGTTAATTCAAGGATTCCGAGGCTTTTTTCTTTTGCCTTTATCCATAAAGAAGGAACTAAACTAGAGAGAGTGCGTGAATAAATAGATACGTTATGTCAGATTGAGGCAATTTGCTTTAGTCTTTTTTATCATCTCCTTAAATACGAAGAAAATCTTTTTTTAAAGCTTCAACTATTTTATATACCTACAACGTCAATAAATATAGATACCACTTCTACCTCAGGAACTATAGAACAAATAGGTTCTATATATAGTTAATTAGTATTAACGGGATTTGATAAACAGGTTTTATCCTCTCATATCATGAGCTCTATATGCTTTTGAGCTAGCTTAATACAGTACAATACTTCTCTTGCGAAGAGATTATCATCGAAAGGGGCGCAAAAAGCATGGGAAAACTACAGAAAAAGAGAAGAGGAACTTGGATCGATATCTTTTTAGTAGCAGCAATTTTATCATTAATGGCGATGATTGTAATTTTAGCAATACACGATAGCGATGTAAATTTCAAAGAAAAGGAGAATCGGGCTGAGTCCGTAGAAATATTATCCAATAAGACAAAGTTAGAATCACCCTTTCCTAGCATAAGGATTATTTCGGATACTTCTAACGACGAAATTGCACCTTTCGCCATCCAATACCCACAGACAGATGACGAATCCTTTAATCATTTTATTACGAAATACATAAAGGCAT
>NZ_JBAFWZ010000029.1:0-38558 GCF_036662795.1 Lysinibacillus sp. 54212 | reverse complement strand
GTTCGGATACGCCAACCTTTTGTGCGGATATCCTATTTTTGTTCAGATACGCCCTGCTTTTGTGCGGATGGCTCAGCCTTTTGTGCGGATACGCTCGTCTTTCGTGCGGATGGCTCAACCTTTTGTGCGGATACGCCCGGCTTTCGTGCGGATGGTTCAGCCTTTTGTTCGGATACGCCCGTCTTTCGTGCGGATAGCCTACTTTTGTTCGGATGGCCTACTTTTGTTCGGATACGCCAACCTTTTGTGCGGATATCCTATTTTTGTTCAGATACGCCCTACTTTTGTGCGGATGGCTCAGCCTTTTGTGCGGATACGCCCGTCTTTCGTGCGGATGGCTCAGCCTTTTGTGCGGATACGCCCTGCTTTCGTGCAGATAGCCTACTTTTGTTCGGATACGCCCGGCTTTCGTGCGGATGGCTCAACCTTTTGTTCGGATACGCCCAACCTTGGTTCGGTTAGCCCCCTAGCAATCATCCACATAAAAATAGAACGCCCTTCCAAACAGATACTTCCAATTCAAAAAAACTACCGAAAGCAATCTGCTCCCGGTAGTATGTTAATTATTTTTGATTATTAAACGCTGCGCCTACAAACTCACGGAATAGTGGTTGTGGACGTTGCGGGCGAGATACTAGCTCTGGGTGGAATTGACCTGCCACGAAGAATTTTTTCTCTGGTAATTCGATAATTTCGACAAGCTTATTATCAGGAGATACACCTGAGAATACAAGACCTTCTGCTTCCATTGCTTCGCGGAATTCGTTGTTAAACTCATAACGATGACGGTGACGCTCATAGACTAGCTCTTCTCCGTTATAGCATGCACGAGCACGAGAGCCTTCTTTTAATTTACATGGATATAAACCAAGACGTAATGTACCACCAAGATTTACATTCTCTGATTGATCTGGTAGGAAATCAATAATTGGGTATGCTGTATCTTTATCGAGCTCTGTTGAATGTGCACCCTTTAATCCTAATACATTGCGCGCAAATTCAACCGTTGCAAGCTGCATACCTAGGCAAATACCTAAGAACGGTACATCATTCTCACGAGCAAACTTAATAGCTTCAATTTTCCCTTCAACACCACGGTCTCCAAAGCCACCTGGTACAAGGATACCGTCCGCCTGTCCTAACAGCTCACGAACATTTTCTGCATTTATTTCCTCAGCATTTACCCAGTCGATTTCAATATCAGAGTCGTAAACATAACCGGCATGCTTTAATGCTTCCGCAACTGAAATATACGCATCCTGTAATTCAACATATTTCCCTACAAGCGCAATACGTGTTTTGTTTTTTAAGTTTTTCACTTTATCAACAAGCTCTTTCCAATCAGACATATCGGCTTCTGGTACTTGAATACCGAAGTGATCTAGTACGATATCATCTAAATCTTGCCCATGCAGATTTAATGGCACTTCATATAAGTGCTCAGCGTCACGAGATTCAATAATTTCATGTGGCTGAACATCACAGAATAGTGCTAGCTTGTCCTTCATCTCTTGTGAAACAGCTTGCTCTGTACGTACAACGATAATATTTGGCTGAATTCCTAGGGAACGCAATTCTTTTACAGAGTGCTGTGTTGGCTTCGTTTTCATTTCACCAGCCGCTTTAATGTAAGGAATTAATGTACAGTGAATATACATTACATTATTGTGCCCTAGGTTTGTTTTCATTTGACGAATCGCTTCAAGGAATGGCAGAGATTCGATATCTCCTACTGTTCCACCAACTTCTGTAATGACTACGTCCGCTGAAGTTTCACGACCTGCACGCTGGATACGATCTTTAATTTCATTCGTAATGTGTGGAATAACTTGCACCGTACCACCGTTATAATCACCGCGACGTTCTTTTTGTAGAACGGATTGATAAACACGACCAGACGTTACTGTAGAGTGCTTTCCTAAATTAATATCGATGAAACGCTCATAGTGCCCTAAATCTAAATCAGCCTCGGCACCATCATCCGTTACGAATACTTCACCATGCTGGTACGGGCTCATTGTACCTGGATCGATATTTAAATACGGGTCGAACTTTTGAATCGTCACTTCAAGGCCACGATTTTTTAGTAAACGCCCTAACGATGCAGCTACAATCCCTTTACCTAGAGATGAAACTACACCACCTGTTACGAAAATATATTTTGTCATTGCAAATTCCTCCTTAAAATAAGAAAAGCTTGAACACCATACTGGCTTTCGAAGCAATAAAATAAAATTTAGTTACGGGCCATACTAAAATAAAAAAACGCCCCTCCTGCAATCAGTTTGCAGGGGGAGCGTATTAAATATACGGTCATTCTCCTTTTTAAAGGAGCCCAAGTAAAAGATTATACGTAAGCGTTAAAGAAGTCAAGAACTTTCACAGTGAAGTGACTATTTTTCTTCCTCGTCTTCTTCGTCTAACTCTTCATCATCTTCTTCCTCGATAATAAAGCCGTCTTCTTCATCGATAAGCTCTTCATCAATTTCTTCTTCTAAGTCTTCAATTTCTTCTTCAACGAAATCTAGAACATCTTCTTCTATTTCTTCGTCATCTTCTTCAGCGAATTCATCGAAGTCTTCATCGAAGCCAATTTCATCTTCTTCAAGATCGATTTCGTCTTCATCTTCGACAGCCACTTTAGATTTTTTCTTGCGAGCTTTTACTGTTGGTGCTGTTTCTTCTTCGATTGTTTCAACTTTATACCATTCGCGAAGACCCCAACCATTTTCATGGTTTAGTAGGAAACGTCCATCAATATTCATATCCGTATAGAATTGAATAAGTCGGGCTTGTATTTCCTCATTAGAAAGCCCATTAAGATTTTGGATTTCTTTTACTAGGTCTGCAAATAACATTGCTGCCTTTTTCTCTTCTAATATTGCGTATGCTAAGTCAATTAACGACTCTTCTGCTAGTTGTTCTTTTGTCATTTCACGAAAGTTCAAATCGTGCACGTCCTTTCTTTTGTTACATTACTCCATAAGCATAATACCCATTATATACAAACATGCTATCCTTATGCTAGTTTCATTTGTTGTTTTTTATTTTTGACATTTCTCTTATGCCAATAAAAAAGAAAACTCCGGACAAACACAAGAGCGGAAGGGACGCTAATTGTTTATTATAAAGAAAGAACGTGGCGATTAAACAGCCCAATATTGCTATATATGATAGGTATTGTCTCATTCGTCCACGCTCCTATTTCGCTTTGTACACCTAGTATACAAAATTGTTTATCAACAGTCGTGTAAAAAGCTATCTATATGTGAGGTGAAATTGAAAAAATAACCGAAGTAAGCTATTCCATCCCAGAAAGTAGTCCAATTACGTAAAACTTACAAATTCACCCGAATGATTCAGCGACTTCTACATATTTCTTCGATACTGTCCGCCAACCTCATACAATGCATTTGTAATTTGTCCTAAGCTTGCCACCTTAACTGTTTCCATAAGCTCCTCAAAAATATTCCCTCCAGAAACAGCAGCCTCCTTCAAACTGTCGATAGCCTTCACGATACTTTCGTTATGCCGCTCCTGGAACGCCTGTAAATTCGCTATTTGCATATCCTTTTCCTCTTTCGAAGCGCGTGCAATTTCCATCGAATCAATGGCATCCTCTGAGGGCGGATTTGGGTTTAAGTACGTATTCACACCGATAATCGGCAGCTCACCAGAATGCTTTAAGTGCTCGTAGTACATAGACTCTTCTTGAATCTTTCCGCGTTGATATTGCGTTTCCATTGCTCCAAGTACACCACCACGGTCATTAATTCGATCAAATTCCTCAAGAACAGCGGCCTCCACTAAATCTGTCAGCTCTTCAATAATAAAGGCACCTTGTAGTGGATTTTCATTTTTCGTTAAGCCATGTTCTTTCGTAATAATCATTTGAATGGCCATCGCACGTCGAACAGATTCCTCTGTTGGTGTCGTAATTGCTTCATCATAAGCATTCGTATGCAGCGAATTGCAATTATCATGAAGGGCCATTAATGCTTGTAGCGTCGTACGAATATCATTAAAATCGATTTCCTGTGCATGTAGGCTTCGACCTGATGTTTGAATATGGTATTTCAGCTTTTGAGAGCGTTCATTCGCACCATATTTATCGCGCATCGTTACAGCCCAAATTCGTCGTGCCACTCGCCCAATCACCGTGTACTCTGGATCTAGACCATTTGAGAAGAAGAATGATAAGTTAGGTGCAAAATCATCAATATTCATGCCACGGCTTAAATAGTATTCTACATACGTAAAGCCATTTGCTAAAGTAAACGCTAGCTGAGAAATTGGATTCGCACCTGCCTCCGCAATATGATAGCCGGAAATTGATACAGAATAATAATTACGTACACTATGATCAATAAAGTATTGCTGAATATCCCCCATCATTCGCAGGGCAAATTCCGTACTAAAAATACATGTATTTTGCCCTTGATCTTCTTTTAAAATATCTGCCTGAACCGTACCACGTACAACCTGCAAAGTCGCTTCACGAGTTTCGGTGAATTCTTCCAAAGTTAGCGGTCGTCCTATTGCTTCTTCACGCTTTTTCACCTGTTGATCAATCGCTGTATTCATAAACATAGCTAGAATAATTGGAGCAGGACCGTTAATTGTCATTGAAACAGAAGTGCTCGGTGCACAAAGATCAAAGCCAGCATACAGCTTTTTCATATCATCTAAAGTACAAATGCTAACGCCAGACTCTCCGACTTTTCCGTAAATGTCTGGTCGAATATGTGGATCCTCGCCGTAAAGAGTAACCGAATCAAAGGCTGTCGATAACCGTTTTGCATCGTCATCCTTGGATAAGTAGTGGAAGCGTCGGTTTGTTCGCTCTGGCGTTCCTTCTCCAGCAAATTGACGCTTCGGATCCTCTCCCTCCCGCTTAAACGGGAACACACCTGCTGTATACGGGAATTCGCCTGGTACATTTTCCTCATATACCCAACGTAAAATTTCACCGTAATCCTTGTATTTCGGCAGAGCTACTTTCGGAATTTTTGTACCGGATAAGGATGTTGTTGTTAGGATCGTACGAATTTCCTTATCGCGCACCTTAGTGATGAGCTCATCTCCCCCATACGCCTCTTTTAACGTCCCCCAGTTTGCTAGGATTCGTTTGGATTCTGCCGTTAATTCATCCTTTACACCTTCTATTAATGATGAGATCGAAGCAATTAATGCTTCTTCTGCCTTTCCTTCTAGCTGCTTCAAGGTTCCTTCTAATTGATATAACTTCCTAGCAATAGCCACCTGCTGCTCGGCTTTCTTATGATAGCCTCTTACCGTATCTGTTATCTCACGTAAATAATAGCGACGATCATTCGGAATAATGACATCCTGCTTTTGCGTTTTTACGGATTGCTCATATGATGTATACCAATTATATCCTAATTTATCGTTAATTTTCGCTATTAGTGCAGCAAATAACGAGTTTGTCCCCTTATCATTAAATTGAGACGCAATCGTGCCAAAAACCGGCATATCATCGAGTACTGTATCCCATAATTCACGCGAGCGCTGCATCTGCTTTTGAACTTGGCGCAGTGCATCCTCTGAGCCTTTTCGTTCAAACTTATTAATTGCGATAAGATCGGCATAATCAATCATATCGATTTTTTCAAGCTGTGTTGGGGCACCGAATTCACTTGTCATCACATACATTGAAACGTCTGTGTATTTTGTTATTTCTGCATCACCCTGTCCAATCCCACTTGTTTCTACGATAATCAAATCATAGCCCGCTACCTTCACGATATCGAGCACGTCACCAATAGAAGCAGATAGCTCTGTACGTGAACCACGCGTTGCCAAGCTTCGCATATAAACACGATTATTAAAAATCGCATTCATTCGAATTCGATCTCCTAATAGGGCGCCACCTGTTTTTTGCTTTGTTGGATCAACAGACAGGATCGCCACTCGTTTTTCAGGAAACTCTTGTAAAAATCGTCGAATTAATTCATCTGTTAGCGATGATTTTCCTGCACCACCCGTACCTGTAATACCGAGGACAGGCGTATTTTTCGATTGTGCTCGCGCTGCTGCTAGTAATTCTTCTGTGCGGTCTCCGCCGTTTTCCGCAGCAGTTATTAAATTTGCTAGAATTTCGGGTGAGTCAGTCGATAATTTCTCTAGTTTTTCTAAATAGTCGCCCTTTAATGTTGAAAAATCAGCACCCTCTAATTTGCGATTAATCATACCTTGAAGGCCCATTTGTCTTCCATCCTCTGGTGAGAAAATACCGGCAACTCCGTATTCGTGCAACTCCTTTATTTCTCGAGGAAGAATAACCCCACCACCGCCACCAAAAATTTTAATATGTGGCGCTCCTTTTTCTCGTAGCAGGTCGTACATATACTTAAAATATTCCATATGTCCACCTTGATAGCTAGAGATGCCAATTCCTTGTGCATCCTCTTGAATAGCGGCATTCACAACTTCTTCAACGGAGCGATTATGTCCTAGATGGATAACCTCTGCTCCACTTGACTGCAAAATACGTCGCATAATATTGATAGACGCATCATGTCCATCAAATAAGCTTGATGCTGTAACGAAACGAACATAATTTTTTGGACGATACACTTCTACTTTTGACATATTAAACATCCCCTTTGTTTTAAATGACTGCACCCCTACAGCCAATCAGTTTGTAAGTACTAGACACTTTTTGGATTTTACTAGCCAAGTCGAAAACTTTAGTCACTATGCGAAATTTACTAGACACTTTTTTTAAAATACTCGCCCTTTTTCTCGAAATACTAGCCACTTTTTCGAAAATACTAGCCAATTTTTGAAATTTACTAGCCAACGTAACAATTGGACGTTGGGATACTAGCTATTCCTAATACTTACTCGTCAATTCTATGACATTTTTTATGCAGTCTGATCCTGTCGCTTGCGCATCGTAGCAACATAAAAATACGATGCAAGATCCCGCATTAATTACAAAAAAACGCTAATCGCTACGTTGTGACGTATGAGATTAGCGTGAATAGATGTTAAATGGATTGTTCATTGAAATGCAGGATACCATTAAAAAATAGTGCTGTTTGCATTTCGATATATTCTTCAATTGTATAATGCTTTTGAATGGCCCATCGGCGGAATGCCCAGCTTTGTCCTTGGACGACAAGGTGATTCGCTGCTAAATAAAGCGCCTTGTCATCCATCTGCAGGACACCAGACCCTACACAGCTCGATAATATTTCCTGAAATAGAGCCACCATCTCAAGCTCTTTATTTAATACATATTGCATAGCTTCTTTCGGTAACGACTTTGTTTCCTGATACATGATTGTAAATTCGTCAAACATGCTATCAATAAGAAGGAAATATTGCTTTATGGCCTCTTTCAATTCGTAGAGTGTTCCAGCGTTTGTTGGAAAATGAGAGAGACGCGTCATTACCTCATGGAAAATACTGTCACATACTAAATAAAGTACATCCTCCTTTGTACGAATATATTCATACAGCGTTCCAATACTAAATCCAGCAGCTTTGGCAATTTCCCTTGTTGTTGCCCGGTGAAAGCCCTTCTCACGGAACAAATTGACGCCAGCACGAACAATTTGCTTCCTTCTAGTTTCAATTAAGCTTTCATCTTTAACAGACGTTTCGACACGAATTTTATCTGTCATGCATTATTTTGTCAGCATACGTGAAATTACGAGACGCTGAATTTCTTGCGTACCCTCGTAAATTTGCGTAATTTTCGCATCACGCATGTAACGCTCTACTGGATAATCTTTTGTATAACCGTACCCACCAAAAATTTGAACAGCTTCTGTCGTTACGCTCATTGCTGTATCTCCTGCCATTAATTTTGCCATTGCAGAAGCTTTTCCGTATGGTAGGTCATTGGATTCTAACCAAGCAGCTTGATACGTTAATAAACGAGAGGCTTCAATAGCCGTTGCCATATCTGCTAGTTTAAACGATACTCCTTGATTTGCCGCAATTGGCTTACCAAATTGTACACGCTCCTTCGCATATTCCACCGCTGCATCTAGTGCACCTTGTGCAATTCCTACAGCTTGAGCAGCGATACCGTTACGACCGCCATCTAATGTTTTCATAGCGATAATAAAGCCATCGCCCTCTTTCCCTAAAAGGTTTTCCTTTGGTACTCGGCAATTATCGAAAACAATCTCCGTAGTTGGTGATGAACGAATGCCTAGCTTTTTCTCTTTTTTCCCAACGGAGAAGCCCGGTGTATCTCCTTCTACGATAAAGGCTGAAGTGCCATGCTTCGATTCTGGATCTGTCACAGCAAATACGACATAAATATCAGCTACTCCGCCATTTGTAATGAAAATTTTCGAACCATTTAAAACGTAATGATCGCCATCCCATTTTGCGTACGTTTTCATGCCGCCTGCATCAGATCCGCTACCCGGCTCAGTTAAACCGTATGCGCCAATTTTTTTACCCTCTGCCATTGGACGAAGATATTTTTGCTTTTGCTCTTCATTACCAAATTTATAAATTGGCCAACCAGCAAGTGAAGTATGTGCTGATAGCGTAACCCCAGTTGATGCACATACACGTGATAATTCTTCTACAGCGATACAGTATGCTAAATAGTCAAATCCAGCGCCACCATACTCCTCTGGCCAAGGAATACCTGTTAGCCCCAGCTCAGCCATCTTATCGAAAATGGCACGATCGAATTCCTCATTTTCATCGCGTTCTGCCGCTGTTGGTGCGACTTCATTTTCTGCAAAGTCACGAATCATTTCGCGTAATTGTTCATGTTCCTCTGTTAGTTGAAAGTTCATTCTCAAAATCCCCTTTATGATATGAATTTTTTTGTAAAGCGACAACCGCTGTTTACACTAACCTAAAAGATGCTTACTAATGACGATACGTTGAATCTCACTTGTGCCCTCGTAGATTTCAGTTACTTTTGCATCTCGGAAGTAGCGCTCGACTGGATAGTCCTCTGTGTAGCCATAGCCGCCAAAGATTTGCACAGCATCAATTGCTACTTCTACTGCCGTTTTTGATGCGAATAGCTTTGCCATCGATGCTTCCTGCCCACAAGGTAAACCTTTGGCACGTAAATCGGCTGCTCGATAAACAAGTAGCTTAGCCGCCTCAACCGCTGTAGCCATGTCGGCAAGCTTAAAGCCGACACCTTGGTTAGCAATAATCGGCTTCCCGAATTGTACGCGTTCCTTTGCATAATTCGTCGCAGCCTCTAATGCTGCCTCCGCAATCCCTAGTGATTGAGCAGCAATGCCAATTCGACCTACGTCTAGATTACTCATGGCGATTTTAAAGCCTTCTCCTTCAGTACCAAGTAAGTTTTGGGCTGGAATCATCATATTTTCAAATGTCAGCTGTACGGTACGTGAACCATGCAAGCCCATTTTATGCTCATCCTTACCAATGACTAGACCCGTTGTTCCTTTTTCCACAATAAAAGCGGAAATCCCACGTGAGCCTCGTTCTGGATCTGTCGATGCAAACACAATATATACATCCGCCTCGCCACCATTCGTAATGAATACTTTTGAGCCGTTAAGTATGTAGTGATCGCCATTTTTTATGGCACGCGTTTTTAACGACCCCGCATCGCTGCCTGCACTAGGCTCAGTTAAACAAAATGCTCCAAGGTATTCTCCACTTGCAAGCCTTGGCACATACTTTTGCTTCTGCTGCTCCGTCCCAAAATAGAGAATTGGATTTGTTCCAACCGATGTGTGAACAGATAAGATAACACCTACAACAGCACTTACTTTTGATAATTCATGAATGGCAATGATATAAGATGAAAAATCCATTTCTGAGCCGCCATAGCTTTCTGGTGCTGTAATGCCCATAAGTCCTAGCTCGCCCATTTTTGTAAGGATTTCACGCGGAAATTCGCCAGCTTCCATTTTCTCAACAAAAGGCTCTATCTCCGCTTTTGCAAAATCACGGACCATTTGACGCATCATTTCCTGCTCTTCTGTAAAACGTAATTCCATGTGATTGCCCCCTTATTCGTAAACGTAGAAGCCTCGACCAGATTTTTTCCCAAGCCAGCCTGCAGCTACATATTTGCGTAATAATGGACATGGTCGGTATTTACTGTCCCCAAGACCTTCATGTAAAGTCTCCATAATATAAAGACAAGTGTCTAATCCAATAAAATCCGCAAGTGTTAGTGGTCCCATTGGATGATTCATACCGAGCTTCATCACATCATCAATTGCTTCCTTCGTTGCAACACCTTCATAAAGTGTATAAATTGCCTCATTAATCATAGGAAGTAAAATACGGTTAGCAACGAAGCCAGGGAAATCATTTACTTCAACTGGCGTTTTATCAAGCTTTCTTGTCATAGCCTCAACAGACTCGTATACCTCATCCTCTGTGGCAAGGCCTCGGATAATTTCAACAAGCTTCATGACTGGCACTGGATTCATAAAGTGCATACCAATCACTTGTGCCGGACGCTTTGTAACTGCGGCAATTTCCGTAATAGGCAATGACGATGTGTTCGTTGCTAAAATGGCATGTGCTGGTGCAATTTCATCTAGTCTTTTGAATATCGATTGCTTCACTTCCATATTTTCAACTGCTGCCTCGATGACGATATCTACATTACTAGCATCCTGTAAATCTAGTGACATCGTGATACGGTCTAAAATGGCCCGTTTTTCCTCTTCTGTCCTACGACCCTTTTCTACATCACGCGATAAATTTTTCGAAATAGCACCGATTCCACGCTCGAAAAATTCCTGTTTCATATCATTTAACGTTACATCAAAGCCAGCCTGAGCACATACTTGTGCAATGCCAGAGCCCATTTGTCCTGCTCCGATAACCATTACTTTTTTAATACTCATACGTTCCCATCCCCTTTTGGTACTTCAATCATTACGGCATCACCCTGACCACCGCCAGAGCAAATTGCTGCGATTCCAATGCCACCACCTCGGCGACGTAATTCATAAGCTAGTGTTAAAATGATGCGTGCGCCACTTGCTCCAATTGGATGACCGAGAGCAACTGCGCCACCATTTACATTTACTTTCTCCTCATCCAAATCGGCAATTGTATTACTAACAAGGGCAACTGCTGCAAAGGCTTCATTAATTTCGATTAGATCGATATCATGAATTGTTTTTCCCGTTTTTTCTAATAAAGCATTGATTACTAGCCCTGGTGTTTGCGGAAAATCCTTTGGCTGAACGCCAATCTCCGTATGTGAGAGTATATAAGCTAGCGGCTTACGATTTTCTTGGTTTGCTCTCGCCTCACTCATTAGCACAACGGCACATGCACCATCGTTTATTCCCGGAGCATTGCCCGCTGTAATAGACCCATCCTTACTAAATGCAGCCTTTAATCGTGCAAGCGTTTCCAAAGTTGTGCCTGGTCTCGGCGCCTCATCCTGCTTTACAACGATTGGCTCTCCTTTTCGTTGCGGAATCTCAACAGGAGCAATCTCCTCAGCAAATTTTCCATCTTCAATGGCCGCTAGTGCTAAATTCTGACTACGGACTGCCCAAGCATCCTGCTCATCCCGTGATACAGTAAATGCCTCAGCTGTCTCGTCTCCGTAAATACCCATATGCACACGTTTCTGATCAAAGGAGCAGGATAGCCCATCATATAGCATGCCGTCAACGACTGTACTATCTCCCATACGGAATCCAACGCGTCCTTTTGGCAAGTAATACGGTGCATTCGACATAGATTCCATGCCACCAGCTACGATAACCTCCTCATCCCCTAAACGAATGAGCTGATCGGCTAGCGTAATACTGCGCATACCTGAAGCACAAACCTTATTGATTGTTTCTGTTTTTACATGCCATGGAATACCCGCCTTATTCGCTGCCTGGCGTGAGGGAATTTGACCTTGCCCTGCCTGGAGGACCGTCCCGATAATGACTTCATCCACTGATTCTGGTGGTACATTTGCCTTTTCTAGCGCAGCTTTAATTGCTGTGCCACCTAAATCACTTGCCTGTAACGATGACAGTGCTCCTCCAAATTTTCCAAAAGCTGTTCTAGCACCGTCTAAAATAACTGCTCTATTCAATCATTAACACCCCTTTGTTCCGATTGATGTTTCTTTAAACTTGCACCGACTGAACGCTCGCTCAGTATTATTCTATGAAAAAAGAGAGTTAACTCTAACTCCCTTTTCCACTTTATTCTATTCTACAAAAAGATTAATTGTTGTGCAATTTATATTTTTCTGAAAAATAATTTTTATCTTCAAAACAACAATTATTTTCTTTTATAAACAACAATTCCGACAAAATACGTCGTGTAGATTCCTAAAAAATCAATCTCATATGCGACATTTCCTTACTTTGATTCTTTGTCTACTACGGATGTTTCCGCTTCTTCTAGCTCTTGCTCTGCAGTAGCAACTACTTCTTCTTTCGCAATTTCTACTGCTTCTTTCTTAGCTATAGGCGATTCCTCAATAGACACCACTTCTGTTACATTTGATTCTTCCGCTTCTTCGACAACTTCTTCAGAGACAGTTTCTTCTTTACCATCGCCAAATACTGCTCGCTCTAATAGCTCTGCAATATCGAATGTGCCGATTGTTTCCTCTACCTCTTTTGCTTTTGTACCATCTTGTAGCATTGTTAAGCAGTAAGGGCAGCCAGAGGAAATAACGGATGCATCTGTTGCTAATGCCTGCTCAGTTCGTGTCACATTAATTCGGTTACCAACGTGCTCTTCCATCCACATTAAGCCACCACCTGCGCCACAGCACATACCTGTTTCACGGTTACGCTCCATCTCCACAAGCTTTACTCCAGGGATACCGCGTAAAATTTCACGCGGTGGATCATACACATCATTGTAACGACCTAAATAACATGAATCATGGAAAACGATTGTTTCATCCACACGATGATTCAACGTTAGACGACCTTGCTGAATTAAATCATGGAGTAATTCTGTATGGTGAAGCACCTCACCGTTCCAGCCGAAATCTTTGTACTCATTTTTAAAAATATTATATGCATGCGGATCGATTGTTACAATCTTAGTTACTTCATTTTTCTCAAACTCATCGATATTCCCCGTTGCTAGCTCTTGGAATAGGAACTCATTTCCTAGACGACGTGGTGTATCCCCAGAGTTCTTCTCTTTATTACCTAAGATTGCAAATTTCACGCCCGCCTCGTTCAGTAAACGAGCGAAGGATAATGCGATTTTTTGTGAGCGATTATCAAATGCCCCCATCGAACCAACCCAGAATAGGTACTCAAAGCCTTCACCAGACTTTTTCGCTTCCTTCACCGTTGGAATGTTAATTGTAGGGTCAAGATCACGCCAGTTTTCCTTCTCTTTACGGTTAAGCCCCCACGGATTCCCTTGACGTTCAATGTTAGTCATGGCGCGCTGAGCATCAGGATTTACTTTACCCTCTGTCATTGTTAAATAACGGCGAAGGTCTATAATTTTATCAACATGCTCATTCATAACCGGACATTGATCTTCACAGTTACGGCAAGTTGTACAAGCCCAAATCTCTTCTTCTGTGATAATATCTCCAATTAATGAAGGATTGTACACAGATTCTAGGGTTGCCCCTTCAGCACCAGCTGCCATGGCAAGCTGATTTCCTTGAGTATTTTTAAACATTGAAAATGGTACCCAAGGCTTTTGTTTTGTCACTACTGCACCCGTAAATGTTAGATGATCACGTAATTTTACAATTAAGTCCATTGGTGACAGCATTTTTCCTGTACCTGTTGCTGGACACATATTTGTACAGCGACCACATTCTACACAAGCATATAAATCGATTAATTGCTTTTGGGTGAAGTCTTGAATTTTACCTACACCAAGTGGCGGCATATCATCCTCATCTTCTGCTTCCTCAAGTGCGGCAAAGTCAATTGGACGTAGTGTTCCTTTACGATCTAATCGGTTCACTGCTACGTTCACAATACTTGCAATCAAGTGGAAGTGCTTCCCTTGTGGTACGTACACTAGGAATGTTAATAGGATTACTAAATGCACCCACCACATCACATAGAATATTACGGCTGCCACTGCTGGTGATAGCCACTGGAACAACCATGCAATGGATGAAGCTACAGGTTCAAAGCCATTGAAGCTATGCTCATGCCAAATTAAGCTCATACCGTTTCCGATTAATGTAGATGTCATTAACCCACCGATGAAAATTAATACTAAGCCATTTTTCCAGCCACGTTTTAAGCGAACTAGCTTTTCCACATAGCGACGATAGAAGGCTCCGAATACAGCTACTAATATAACAACCGCAACGATTTCCTGGAAGAATGTAAAGAATCCGTAAAGTCCACCTAACGGCAAATGCGAGCCAGGTGTTAAACCCTTCCAAATTAAATCGATCGCACCAAACTGAACCATTAAGAAACCATAGAAGAATAGAACATGAATTAAGCCCATTTTCTTATCCTTCAATAGTTTTGATTGACCAAATACCTTTTCAACTAAATCGCCAATCCGCTCGCTAATTCGTGAATCGAACGCTTCTTTTTTCCCTAACTGAACGAATTCATATCGAGTTTTTAACAGATAAGCGAATAAACCTACTCCGTATAAAACTACTGCAACGAAAGCAACCCAGTTCACAATTAATAATGTATCCATAGCTATCCCCCTCTGTAAATTATGAATATTTATAGGTCCCCTTTGAATGTTTGTCTGTTTTATTCACCTATAAACAGCCTATAACCTACCACTTATAAACTATATTTCCATATTGATAGTATTAGTTCTATTGTAATTATGAATGAGCATTCAGTCAACAACTTTCATTATTAAACGTCAGAAAATTTCGCATTTGAGATAGTAAATAGACTGATTGATTGGGGTGGGTGGTCTTTCCTAGGGAGATTTAATGATTTCCAAGTTCTATCTAATTTTTATTATGACTTATCGTTTCCTAAAGCTCGAAAAGAGGCTAACTCGAATATTCGAATTAGCCTCTCTGTTACATCCCTTTTATTTGAACACATCGCCGCTACGAGCATACTCAATATCCGCAATATTTAAACGGAAGTTTACAACACGTGCTGCTGCGAATAAGTAGTCCGATAAGCGATTTAAATATTTTTGAACAACTGGTGTTACATCCTCAATTTCCTTCATTAATGAAACCGTTTGACGCTCTGCACGACGCGCTACTGTTCGTGCCATATGAAGTGTAGCTGCTGCTGGTGAGCCGCCTGGTAAAATAAATCGCTTCAACGGTGGTGCCTCATCCGACAAGGCATCGATACGCGTTTCCAGCACCGTGATTGGCTCTTCTGCTAGCTTATACTGGCGATTTTTCATGACATTTGCAAGGTCGCCGCCGCCATCAAATAATTCGTGCTGAATCGCTTCTAAATCAGCTAGTAAATCTTTAAATACCTCTTTATCTAACTCCGTCATCGCTTTACCAATAATTGAATTTAATTCATCGACTGTTCCATATGCCTCTACACGTAAATGATCCTTATCTACGCGACCACCGATAATACTTGTTTTTCCTGTATCGCCTGTTTTTGTATACAATTTCATTCTTATCCCTCATTTCTTAAATACTTTATAGATCGTTTTGTTGCTGTCGGTACTTTTGAATTGAGGCTACCGTTGTTTCAAAAACACCACGACCGACTAACTTACCTACCTCTGTAATCGGACCGCCATATGGCATTTCGCTACCTTGTTGAGTCGCTGCTATTAATAGACTATCAGTAGCCGTTCCTGTTGCAGGCGAATTTGTATGAGTGTCCGTTATATTCTCTACAGAGAGTGCCTTAACCTTTGCCTCTGTTGCTGTAATCATCGCCTGATAGAATGCTTCATGGGATAGCTTTCCATTAATAATGACCCATGTATTAATTGTTCCAATATGTGGCTCGTGCTGACGCTCCCATGCTCTTGTTACATCAACAGCATTCCCAACACCCGCCGTAACAACAATTATAACTTCACAATGGTTATTTTTATACGTACCGATAGCAGCACAATTCGTTTTAACAGCTGTTAGCATAACAACGGTGTTTGTTAAGCCAAATCCATGCTCCTGTAAAAACTGCTCGGTCTCCTCTTGCACATTCGAAATATCATAATAAGGAGAAATCGAGCGGTTTAATAATGTGTTGTACCAGCCCATTCCTGGATTATGAACAGCAGATGAAATAACCTTTAGCGGAAAATCAGTTTGTAGCTGTATATAGTCGTTTGTTAATAGTATATGTTCTTTTGTAACACGCTGTTGCTCACCCTGCCATACTTCTTTTGGCATCATCGTAATTTGAGGCTTCGGCATTTCTGGATGAGCATAGGTCGACACACGCGCCTTATACACATCTTCAATTTCCCGTTGGACAATAACCTCATGCGGCGCCCCAAATGCGCGAACATGCCCATCTTCCATTAGCAGTAGCTCATCACAATAAAGAGATGCTAAGTTAATATCATGAAAAACTGAAACGACTGTTAAACCACACTCAACAATTTCCTTTCGAATTAAGTCTAGTATTTGCTTTTGATGGGCAATATCCAAATGATTTGTCGGCTCGTCAAGCAATAATATTTGTGAGCATTGCGCTAATGCTTGGGCAATAAAGACTCGCTGCTGCTCACCGCCAGATAAAAACTCCATCATCGTATCACGATATTTGGCTACACCTGTTTGCTCCATTGCTATTGTAACTGCCCGTTCATCCTGATCTGACCACGAAGAAAAAAAGCCTTTTTGGTGCGGATATCGACCGAGCGATACCGTTTCATACACAGAATTTGAAAAGGCATTTGCATGAAGCTGTGGTAAAACCGCCATTTTTTTCGCTAGCCCTTTTGGTGAATAGCTCTGCATCTCTTTCTCATCAATAAAAACGGTTCCGGAAGTGGGAGCAATAATGCCACTGACTAGTTTCAATAGGGTCGATTTACCGCTACCATTTGGTCCAAGAATACCTAGCATCTTCCCTTGCCCTACAGTAAACGAAATATTATGGACGATGGGTACGCTGCCATAGCCGCCTGAGATATTTTCTACTTTCAGCATTTATGCCACCCGTCCCTTTCGTTGTTTAAAGAAAATATATGAAAATACCGGTGCTCCGATAAACGCAGTAATAACCCCAATCGGCAGCTCAATTGGTGCAATAATTGTACGCGATACTAGATCACATATGACAAGTAAGCTTGCTCCATTTAAAAATGAGATGAGTAGTAAATGGCGATGATCGGTACCAATAATCATTCGTACCATATGAGGAACGACTAGACCTAAAAATCCAATCGTTCCTGATACCGCAACAGCTGCACCCGTTAGCATAGAACCACCAGCTAAAAGAATATATTTACTTCGTTTAACATCCACTCCTAAATATTTCGCCCGGTCTTCACCATAAATCATCGCATTAAGCTCACGACGATTTAGCCAAATAAGAAGTGTACCTACAATTACAAATGGAAGAATCATTTTCACATACGGCCATCCGCGCATCGAAACGCTACCAAGAAGCCAGCCCATAATCGAACGAAGCTCCTCCCCCGTTAATGCAATCATTAATGAAATGCATGAACCTAAAAAGGAGCTAAAAATTATTCCTGTTAGTATCAGTGTCTCCATCTTCATCGTACGGTCCACTAATTTAGCAAAGCTCATTACAGCAAGCATCGTGAGCAGCGCACCAACCATACTAAAGATCGGAAGCGTGTATATGCCTAGTAGTGGTAGAGATACACTAAAGAAAATAGTAGTAACCGCACCAACAGAGGCACCTGATGAGATGCCTAACGTATATGGGTCAGCAAGCGGATTCTTTAACAGCCCTTGAAATGCAGCACCTGCAATAGCTAGTGAAGCCCCGACTAGCCCCGCAAGGATTACACGCGGCATGCGAATATTCCATAAAATGCTGTAGGCTGATGGGTTTGATTCGCTATCCCATAAGGTTGAAAGTGGAATATCGACCGAGCCGATTGATATGCCAAACCACACGCTAGTTGCTAATAGGATTAGCGAGAAAATATACGCGATTGTATATTTTTTATTCATTAAAAGCCTCTGGATAAATTGCTTTCGCTAAGGCTTCTACTCCTAAGGCTAGACGTGGACCTTGTCTACTCGTTGTATCACCATCAACAACCGTTAGTGAATTACTTTGAACAGCCTTCATCACAGAGAATGCTTTATTATTTTTAATTACTTCATCATCCCCAGCGTATGTGAAAATGATAGAATCCGGATTACTGTCCACAAATTCCTCAGCGCTATACATTGGCCAGCCTTCAACTTCAACGGCATTCGTAACGTTAATCGCTTTAAGCATTTCATTCATAAAATTGTTTTGACCGACAACATAAATATCTGGCTGTGTACCAACAACGATGAAAGCAGTTTTCGGCTCCTGACCTTTTACTTTAGCTTGAATTTCCGCTAGCTTATTTTGAATATCTTTAGTTACTTTTTCTGCCTCGTCTTCCTTACCTGTTAATGTACCAATTTCTTCAATAGTTTTATACGTTTCTTCAAAGTTCATCGCATCTTTCACAACAAATATTTTGATGCCTGCAGAAACTAGTTGATCAATAGCGCCTTCCATCATATACATGCTCGATTCGTGTGCAAACACAATATCTGGTTGTAATGAAATAATTGTCTCTATATTAAATTCCATTCCACCAACACTTGTTTTCTCTGCTACTTGCTCAGGGTAGTTATCATTATCATTTACTCCAACGATTTCCTCATCTAAGCCCAGGCTAAATAAAATTTCCGTATTGGATGGTGTTAACGAGACGATACGATCTGGTGCTTCCTGTAGCGTAACGTCATTCCCTCTAGCATCCTTTACTGTTACTGGAAATACTTGTTCATTATTTACTTCATCATTTTGCTTGACCTTTGCCCCACTGCTTGCATTATCCTCGTTACATGCAGAGAGTAAACCCAACGTTAATAGGGCTGTTAACCATAGCTGCCAAAGCTTCTTCATTCTTTCTCCTCCTAGAATTAGAAATTCTCACCCTGATCAAAATAAGGAGAGATGTTATTTTCCAATAAAGATTTTTTTCAAAAAAAAATCCCTTACCAATGTAAGAGAAGTAGGAAAGAGCAAAATTTGCGTACAAAAACACAGGTTTCGCTACCACCCTATCCTCGTAGGCTTGCATTGGTGTCCATAAAGACCGGTTTTCTGGCTTTTGCATTCTTGCATCATGCAATTACAGTGGCGGGACCGCGTCGGATTCACACCGACTTACCCTATATCCTTATGATTTTAGATTTTTCAATTTTCTTTATTATAGCGTAAAAATACTATTTTTACAGATAAAATTATTCGTATATTGTATTTCGGAAGTTTGCCGGAATATGAATTATCACAAGAGCGATTAAATTTAATTTTCGGGCTAGATTTTTTAATAATTGTGGCTGCAAATCGTAGTTGGCTAGTATTTCTTGAAATGTAGCTAGTATTTTGAAAAAATCGGCTAGTAAATCAAAAAATGTGGCTAGTATTTTTGAAATTTTGGCTAGTAAATCGAAAAATATGGCTAGTATTTTGAAATTTGAGGCTACTATATCAATAATTTCGGACTGTATTCGAAAATTTGTGGCTGCAACTCGTAATTGGCTAGTATTTTTGAAATTTTGGCTAGTAAATTCAAAAATGTGGCTAGTATTTCGAAATTTATGGCTAGTAAATCAAAAACCATGACTCTTATTCAAACAAACGTATCTACTTACCACACTCCAATAGAAAAGGCACCCTGATTGTTCAGGATGCCTAGATCTTACATTTTTTCTGGTGCACTTACGCCAATTAGCTTTAGTGCATTCGCCAATGTTGTTTTTACTGCTGTAATAAGTGCTAAACGTGCCTCTGTTAATTCTTTATTATCGGCGTTTAGTACCTTTTCAGCATTATAGAAGCTATGGAATGTAGATGCTAATTCTTGAATATAGTTTGCAATACGGTGAGGTGTACGGTGTTTCGCTGCATCCGCTACGATTTGAGGGAATGCACCAACTTTTTTCAATACATCTTCTTCCTTTTCAGCAACTAATAAACCAAGATTATCTAATGAAGTAGCGTATCCTTGCTCTGCAGCTGAACGTAAAATAGAAGAAATACGTGCATGTGCATATTGAGCATAATATACAGGGTTTTCATTAGACTGCGAAACTGCTAAGTCTAAATCAAAGTCCATATGTGAATCGCCAGCAGTTTTTACAAAGAAGTAACGTACTGCATCTAAGCCTACCTCTTCTACTAGCTCACGCATTGTAACCGCGTTACCCGTACGCTTCGACATTTTGAATTTCTCGCCATTTTTATAGAGCTGAACCATTTGAATAACTTCTACTTCAAGTGTGTCACGGTTATAGCCAAGTGCTTCGATCGCTGCCTTCATACGTGGGATATAGCCGTGGTGATCTGCACCCCAAATATTAATTAATTTATCAAAGCCACGTTGTAATTTATCCTCATGGTATGCGATATCAGGAGTCAGGTACGTAAATGAGCCGTCATTTTTAATAAGCACACGATCCTTGTCGTCACCAAATGTTGTCGAGCGGAACCAAGTCGCGCCTTCCTCTTCAAACACATGTCCATTTGCCTTTAATTTGTCTAATGCTACTTCAATTTTCCCGTTGTTATATAGGGAAGTTTCTGAATACCAAACATCAAACTCAACACGGAAGTTCGCTAAGTCTTTTTGTAATTTTGCAAGCTCTAAACGTAAGCCGTGCTCACGGAAAAATTTGAAGCGTTCTTCATCCGATTTTTCTAAAATTTCTGCACCGAATTGCTTCGCTAACTCGCCAGCGATTTCAATAATATCGGGCCCGTGGTAGCCGTCCTCTGGCATTTCAGCCTCTAAGCCTAGCGCCTGCTTATAACGAGCCTCTAGCGAATACGCTAAGTTGTTAATTTGGTTTCCTGCATCATTAATATAATATTCACGTGCTACGGCATAGCCTGCGAAATCTAATACATTGCATAGAGAATCCCCTACTGAAGCTCCGCGCGCATGCCCTAAATGCAAATCACCAGTTGGGTTCGCTGATACAAACTCAACTTGAACTTTCTCACCCTCACCTGCGTTTGAGCGACCGTAATTTTCGCCTTGTTCGAAAGTTGATTTAACAACGCCAGCTAAAAAATCCTTGCGAACGGTAATGTTCATAAAACCAGGACCAGCAATTTCGATTTTTTCAATATCTGTGTTTTCCTTATCCACATTTTCCAAAATTGCTTCTGCAATCGCACGAGGCGGCTTTTTCGCTAGCTTTGTTAATTGCATAGCTAGATTTGTTGCAAAGTCTCCGTTCGCTTTATCTTTAGGTGTTTCTAAATGAATATTATATTCTGTTCCAGCTTCTACTAAGCCCGCTTTTTCAACAGCCGCAGCTAGCACCGCTTTAATTTGTTGTTGTAATTGTTCTACAGCGTTCATCCTTGTACCTCCGAGTAATTAATTTCTAATGTGTAATGGCCGACAGATGCGCCACCAATTATTAAATCGTACTGTGTTTTAAACCGACCGCTTCCCTCAAGCCTTTCACACGATAATTGATGTGTTTTAATAACAATTGGAATGGATCCATATATACTTTCGTAATGCCCTCGCTCTTTTTGTTGTAGGTTTAGAGGAAGACGCATCGTGACGCCCCCACTACGCATAATAAGAGCTTGGTCGTTTGTTAGCTTTACTGTTGTACGAATTTCTTTATCATCTTGAATTTCTTCATAACGTAAATAGTGCGTTCCTGCTTTCTCCACCAAGGACCCTTGTAGCCACATTTCATATGTTTCAAGCTCTCCATCCTTTGGAATGATGGATGAAACTAGCTTTATTTTCACTTTTGTTCCTACATCGTTCATAGCATTGGATCGCCCCTTTGTTTCGGTAATATAACCTTTTTATTATAGGATGAATAGCTCTCTTTAAGCAACAACTAAGTATAAATTAGGCTTCTTTTATATGCTCTGTCCGTTTGAGACAAAACTATTAAAAAAAAGCTGAAATGCACTATTTGCATTACAGCTTAATGTGTAGTTTATTTCACCCAGCCAAGGATCATTTCACGGATTAGCTTACTAGCCGTGTTGGCAGTCATTTCTGAATTGTCGTATACAGGTGCAACTTCTACTAGGTCAAACCCTACAACATTCACATCACTTCCTGCAATCGCATGGATAGAGGCAAGTAACTCTTTTGATGTAATACCTCCGCAATCAACTGTTCCTGTTCCTGGTGCATGTGCCGGATCTAATACATCAATATCAATTGTTACGTATACATTGCGTCGGGCTAGTGTAGGTAATACTTCTTTTAATGGCTCTAGCACTTCAAATTTAGAAATATGCATACCGTTTTCCTTTGCCCATTGGAACTCTTCTTTTAATCCTGAACGAATACCGAAAGAGTACACGTTTTTCGGTCCAATCTTATCTGCAATTTTTCGGATTGGTGTTGCATGGGAATACGGCTCACCTTCATAATCCGTACGTAAATCTGTATGTGCATCAAAATGAATTACTGCTAAATCACTGTATTTTTCATAAACAGCTTCCATAACAGGAAGAGAAACTAAATGCTCGCCGCCCATTCCGATTGGCACTTTACCATCCTCTAGCAATTTCTGCACAAATGTTTTAATTTCTGCAAGCGATTTTTCAGGGTTACCGAATGGTAGCGGAATATCACCTGCATCAAAAAACTTCACTTCATCAAGCTCGCGGTCTAAGTATGGACTATATTCCTCAAGTCCTACAGATACTTCACGAATACGAGCCGGACCGAAACGAGAGCCTGGTCGGAAGCTTACTGTCCAATCCATTGGCATCCCATATAGTACAGCCTTACTTTCTTCATAATTCGGATGACTTTTAATAAAGACATTGCCAGAATAAGTTTCATCAAAACGCATAAGATTCACCTACTAATTTGTTATATTTGTGCTACTATTAAATCTATTATTTTTTTCCATTTTACCCACTACTTCTATGCCTATGAAACTTTCTAGGGAAAATGTTCGTATAAAGTAGTGCAGTACAAAAAAAGTATAGATGAATTTTTGTAAAGTGCAATAGTTTTTCTTTTATAATCCGTTTTAATTTGGCAGTTCAGACACATACTAAAAACAATTGTAGAGATTGAGGTGAAATTATATGAAACGACGAGAGCTAATTCGTAAAAAACAGCGTCTGAAATGGGGTAAAACCGCACTTTTATTAACCATTGGGGCTATTTGTGCTGTTGCCGTTTCTTTTATTTCATTGCGTATTTATGCTCAAGTTGCTGGAGCACCTCCATTAACAGTACCAAAAGCTTCTATCTTTTTAGATAGTCAAAATAATGAAATTGGGGATTATTTCACCGAGGAACGTCGTTATTGGGTTGAACTCGATAAACTATCACCTTATTTAATTGATGCCACTATTGCTGTTGAGGATAAAGATTTTTATGAGCATGGCGGATTTGATTATTCACGGATTGCCTCAGCCCTATTGGCAGATATAAAGGCCGGCAGTAAAGTGCAAGGTGCAAGTACATTGACGCAGCAATACGCAAGGAATTTATATTTAACACACGAAAAAACTTGGACACGAAAAATTAATGAAGCGCTTTATGCTTACCGATTAGAAGTATTTTATGATAAGGATGAAATTTTAGAGGGTTATTTAAACACCGTTTATTATGGTCATGGTATGTACGGAGTTGAAGCAGCTAGTCGTTACTTCTTTGGAAAATCCTCTACTGATTTAACATTAGCTGAGGCTGCTATGCTTGCCGGTATTCCTAAAGGACCAAGCATCTATTCTCCTAACGCGAACATTGAAAAAGCAACCAATCGGCAAAGGCTAATTTTAGGCTTAATGGAAGAGCAAGGAAAAATATCAAAAGAAGAGCAGGAACGCGCAAAGAATGAACAGCTCGTTTATAAAAGTGATGAATGGCTTGCCACTAAATCAATTGCACCCTATTTTTTAGATGCTGTTTGGAATGAGGCAACCGAAATACTAAAAAGCAAAAACATCAACATTAGTGAAGGTGGCTGGACGATTCAAACAACACTGAATCAGGCCCATCAAAAAGCAGCAGAGGAAGCTATCGCTAAAAACATGCCTGACAATGAATTACAAGTAGGGCTTGTGAGTATGGATGTAGAGAAAGGGTATGTTACAGCGTTAGTTGGTGGACGGGATTATAGCACTAGCTCCTATAATCGTGTAACACTAACAGAACGTCAGCCCGGTTCCGTCATTAAGCCACTTTTATACGCAGCAGCTCTAGAACAGGGCTATTCACCGCTGACCTTTTTAGATGTGTCGGCGACAACATTCACATACGATAACGGGCGTGCATCGTATACACCGCAAAACGTAAATGGAAAATTTGCTGAGCATGATATTACATTAGCACAGGCACTAGCTATTTCTGATAATATTTATGCCGTAAAAACGTTGCAGGATATTGGTTATAAACCTTTCAGAGAAACGTTACAGCGATTTAACTTAAATTATTCAGATAAAAATACGCCATCTATGGCACTCGGAACTACGGAATCTTCCTTGTTCGACTTAACGAATGCCTATAATATTCTGGCAGCAAACGGTGAAGAACGACAAGGAACGATGATTTTATCCATTAAAAATGCAAAAGGCGAAACCGTCTATAAACACAAGCCACCAAAAAGCAAGACAGTCATTTCAGCAGAGGATGCCTTTGTTTTAACTGATATGATGACCGGAATTTTTGACCCTGTTTATAGCGATTACTCTGCGGCAACAGGCGTTTCAATTCGCTCTCGTATTACTCGAACATACGCTGCAAAATCTGGGACTACTAACAGTGACCAGTGGATGATTGGCTACTCTCCAAACTTAACTACAGGTGTTTGGAACGGCTATGATCAAGGGAAAACACTATCTGTAAAAGAGGATATGGCTGCCTCAAAGCAAGTATGGGTTGATTTTATGGAAGCTGTTCATAGCGGACAAAAAAATGAAACCTTTGATGTTCCTAAAGGGGTTCAGGGTGTTGTCATTGATATTGAAACAGGGAAACTTGCGACAGATGCCTGCCCGAAGCAACGACTTATTTATATGAAAAAAGAGGATGTGCCTGTTGAAAAATGCTCCAACTTCAATATTTTTGATTCAAGTACTTGGGGTGACAAATGGAGTGATTCCTGGGATGAGTTATTTAGACGGTTCCCTAAGGATTCCTCGGGAACTAATCTTTGGTGAATAACGTCTGTATTATACCGGGACTTTTATTAGAAAAACATATCTCGCCCTAAAACCAGAGGCGAGATGATGTCTTTACACATAAGGTTACATCTACTAAAAAAAGCTATTTCATCCCCGGAATTTTTTCCGTGGGAAGAAATAGCTTTTTTTATGGCAAGCGAAAGCATGAGAATCATGGGGCATTCGGCTTGGGAATGTTCAAATGCCGCATAGCTCTCATGACTTTTCGTTTGTCCAAGTGTCCTAGCCTACTAATGCAAGCTCTGTCTCAAGTGTACTTTTTTTCACAGGTAGTTTCAACCATCGATTCATAAAGAACGGGAAATGTCACAGTTTGTTCACGCTTTCTAATACATTTTACTAGAAATTTCTTGACGAATCAGAGCTATACCTCATATGGATTGCATTGTTTTTACTATTAGACCGTTAAATCTTCATGTAGCTTTTGCTCACTTCTGTTCCACATTTCTACATTATGTGTTTTAAAGAATTCTACCAACACTTCTTTTGATGAATCATCCATATTGTCGACCATAATTTGACGCTTCATTGATTTATCCATTTTGTTGACATGCTCAGGTAGTATTTTGTAGCCACGGCGCTTTTCACGGTTAACGACCATTTCACATGCCGTTACCCCCGCAAAATACGGACCCTCTTCCTTATAATCAATCGTCACCCATACAAGCCAGTACGGTTTGCCACCTTCTGAGTCCGCACGATCCGTCGTAAATTTAATGCCCCGCTCGACATCACTTTTCGCATGCATCGCCCCAACATCAACAATTGCTGTTCTTTCATTCACATCGATAATAACCGGTGAAACATTTTCAAGCGTGAGCGATCCAATTCCGAACCCTCCATGCCCATCAGTTGGATCATTTTTAATAATTGTAAATCCCATTTTTTGTTTCGGTTTTTCTTCATTCGCCATTGTAAATACCTCCGTATACGCTATTATTAATAATATACACTATCATACTCATTTAGGGGGATTATAAGATGCCAATCGTAACAGTAAAGTTATTAGAAGGTCGTACAGACGAACAAAAGCGTGCTTTAGTGGAAAAAGTAACGGAAGCCGTAGCCCAAACAACGGGAGCGCCAGCACAAAATGTGACAATTATTATTGAGGACATGCCAAAAGCACATTACGCTACGGGCGGCGTACGTGCATCTGATAAATAATACAATTTACTAGAGAGTCCACAAACTGTGTGATTCTCTTTTTTACTAAAGAGGTGATTTTATGAAAAACACTCGTTCTAAGCTCGTCTCCGTTTTACTAGTCCTCATGCTACTTGTTGGTGTTATGCTACTATTACTTCAACCGATTCAAAACTATCTTGTAAAAAGATTAAGCTCGAATACAATCCCTGTATCTTCTGAGCAAATTGTGCAAAATGCTGCAAGCGATGTATCGTTTGATTTTGAAGAGGTACAATCATTAACGCTCTCTGACATTTTAAAGGCACAAGCAAGTCGGAAGGACCTTCCTGTAATTGGGAGCATCGCTGTTCCATCCGTTGATTTAGAGCTACCCATAATAAAAGGGGTTGGCAAACAAGCCCTAGCGGCCGGTGCTGGTACAATGAAGCCCGAGCAATCGATGGGGGTTGGCAATTACGCATTAGCGAGCCATTATGTTGAAGGTGAGGATATTTTATTTGGTCCACTTTATGAGGCTAATGTCGGAGATGCCATTTATTTGTCTGATATGGAATTTATATATGAGTATGAACTCACGACAAAAGAAGTAATTGAAGCAACTGAAGTAACCGTAATTGATGATATAAAGGATGAGACTGTTTTGACCTTAATCACATGCGCTGAAGAAGGGACAAAGCGATTAGCTGTCCGTGCCCAATTTAAAGAAAAACGTCCACTTGAAAGCGAAAGCCCTTAACGAATCAGGACTCCTGTTCGTTAAGGGCTTTATTTTATGCTGTTTTACGACGACGTACGAATAATAATGTACCACTAATCGCTACTAATAATAGACCAATTAGCGTTGCCGCTGTTTGAGAGGCGCCGTCTGTTTGAGGAAGCTTATCTTCCTTATCTTTAATTGACCCTTGCGAATCCCCATCACCCTTATTATCACCTTGGTTATTACCATCGTTATCACCAAGATTATCTCCTGGGTTTTCTGGATCTGGATTTTCTGGATCTATTGGCTTACCTGGATCCGGGTTCTCTGGATCTGGATTTTCTGGATCTACTGGCTTACCTGGATCCGGGTTCTCTGGATCAGGGTTTTCTGGATCTACTGGGTTCTCCGGATCCGGATTTTCTGGATCTGGATTCTCTGGATCTACTGGTGGTTCTGGAGGAATCCATCCGCCGCCACCTGAAGATGGTTTTACAAGTGCAATACATGTATCCGTTACTGTAATTGTTCCTAGTATTGAAGCACCCTCATACACACGATATTTACCCGGTTCAATTGTATATGGTACTGTAGCCACACCGTTTGAATCTGTTGTTGCAGTGGCAATAGTCGTTGCACCGCTTTCATCTTTAATTGTCACCGTCACGCCTGGACGTGCTACACCGCTTACGTTTTGGACTGTTAATGCGAATTGTGGACAAACGTTATCAGGAACAGCAACTGCAGCACCACAAACCTCATCGATATAACTAACTGTAATATCGCCTAATTTTCGGCCTAAACTGTTGTATACCTCGTAAGCCACGCCTTGCTGTAATAAAGATTTATCAGTGAATGCGATTTGTCCATTTGCATCCGTTGTGCCTGAAGTAACAACAGCACCTGCTTGGTCTTTAATTGTTACTCCAACACCTGCACCTACTGGCTGTAAATCTTTATTGTTCACTGTTAATGTAAATGCTGGACAAGCATTTTTAATCACTTCACCTGTACAGTCGCCAGTATACGTAACTTTTACTTTGCCAATCTCATCACCTTTTGTGCTATCAGTATTTTGCTCATATACTGTGTATTCACCCGGTGCTTGATTTTGTGGTAATTGAATTTTTCCATTTGCATCAGTTACATCTGTAGCTAAAGATACTTCTGTACCCGAGCTATCTTCAACAATTACTTTTGCATTCGGTTTAATGTTGGCATCTTGACCTTTGACTGTAATCGTGAAAATATCACAAGCTTTATATGGTTGTAATTCACCTTGACAGTTACCTAAATAACTCACTGTCAAATCACCAAGTTTTTTACCTGATGTGTCTTTAACCTCATACGTTCCTGCTACTGTTGTAGACGGCAATTGTTGTTTACCGTCATTATCTGTTGTTAATGTATATGTTTCAGATGTAGTTGTACCATCTGCATTTTTATTATTAACAGTCATTTCAAAGATAGTATTTTTTAATACTTCCCCATCAGCATCTTTTAATACAAATGTAAAGTCACTACATGCTGGTGCTAATTGAAGTTCACCTGAACAGTCATTTTCACTATATTTTACATTAATTGACTCCGTTAATACTAATTTTTCTGTGTCGTCTTCATTCAGTTCAATGACTTTATATACTCCTGGAGCCACTGTAGCTCTTGGAACTGAAATAGTACCGTTCGTAGCTGTCGTATATTCAAATTCAGTGCCACCCTGTGCTACTAATTTTACTTTTACATTTGGACGAACATTTCCATCCGCATCTTTTAAAGTCAATGTATAATTTGCACACATTTTTGATTCATCTACAGTATTAATTAACTCCGTTTCAACTGTTGGCTCTTTCAATGTATCCTTAGTTTCGTCTAGCTCAAACGGAAAATCATCCATTTTAGTATAGCCAGCTGGCGCTGCTACTTCACGAATTATATACTTACCGTAGTTAATATTCTCAAATGTAAATGTGCCATCTGCTTTGGATTCTTTAGTACCGATAATATATTCTTTATTTCCGATTTTTTTGATTAATTGGAACTGTACACCCTCAAGCGCTGTATCAATTCCTGTTGCAGCATTTTTACCAATCTTAACAAACTTTGCATTCCCTTTTGTTGCAGAGAAATCAGAAGAGGAATTACTAAACGATTGTTTATTTTCTGTTTCAATACTTGTTTGTTGGTTGGCACTTGTAGCACCAGCATAAGAGATTTTCGCATTATTGCTGAACAAATCATCCTTTGCACCAAAGGCTAATGTTTCATATTTCACTTGGTAGCCTTTATGCGTTAAATCCCCTAAAGGAAGAGTGAATCCACCATCCTCATTATAAGTTACACCTGTAGCATCTTGCCACGCGTCACCTTCACTTACTCCTGTAGCTGTAACCTTGTACGGTCTAATTTTAATTGACCCTGGTACAAGCATGAGCATTTCTGATGGTGTATCTGTTAATGTAACATCACCTAAAGCTGATAGTGATTTATTAATATCTAGTAACCACGTCACAACTGGTGCACTTTGAGATTCGACTTCCTTCTTAAGCAAGCTATTCGCATCATTTACTGTTACTGGTGTAGCTGGTAGAGTGAATTCTTGTGTACCTAACGTTTGAAACTTCGCTATGTTCGAATAAACATTCCCTGCTGCGTTTTTATCTGTTGAACCAATTCCTATAATATCATCCGAATCTTTCGTATTATACTCAACTAAATACACTTTGTTGTTTACGTCTGCTGGCAAATTATCATTGAATGTTAATGTAAATGATTTATTATCGGGCGCTAGATTTACCCCATAATGTGTATCTGATAATTCAGACCCTTTATCACCTTTTGTATCATCTTCTGATGAATCACCATGAACTAACGTATAGTTATATACTTTTATAGATCCAGGAACAATCTCGTGACCTTCCCCAAGCGTATCTGTTAATAGCGCATTATTAATGTTTTTCTTATTTATATTAACTTTTACACCCCATGTAAATGTTTGATTCTCATAATTGTAAGAACCTGATTTACTTCCGTTATTCACAGAAGTTGGTTTTGGTTCATAATTAACTCTAACATATTTTATACTATAACTAGCCCAACTAGCGTTCACTTCATTTCCATACCCTTGTGTCGCTACCTCACCATTTTCTTCAATAGCGAATGATGTTACATAAGTTATTATCCCTGTTTCACCTTGTTTAACCTCAGCATCTTTGATGAAGAATCCTTGACTAAGATCGGTTGGGTCTTTAAGCTCTATAGTCCCTGTCATACCGCTTAAATCTATCCCATGATTAGAGTGTTTATCAGGTACTATTAAGGTATGTTTTCCCGTACGTGTACCGTAATAAAATGTATCATCGATTGTTAAGCCTGAGATATCTTTACTGTCTGCAGTAACCGTAATTTTCCAATGAATTTCTTTCTTATCAAAGTCAATTGTACGGCTTTTCTTAAGAATTCCTTGGCTAATATCATGTGTTGCAGTATGTTTTCCGTGAGAAGCAATACCTTCAGCCGTAACAGTATTACTTAATGTTACCGGGGTTTTTTTAGTATAATAATCGTCTAGATACTTAGCATCGTATATGATGCGATAAGCTTTTTCAACAGGGCTTGCAAATGATAATTTAAAGCCGTTTGCTCCCTCTGGTACTACGCTATAAAGTGTACCTGTTGGATCTGTTACTTCTTTAGGAGTTCCTGTAGCATTACCACTTCCATCGACTGTTACTTCAAACACTCGAATTGAATCAATATCAATCATATGCGCGTTTGTTTCCGAAGAAAGTGTATCTGTAATAACAGGATTAGTACGTTTCGCTAAGTTATAATTATAATTAATCGCCCATGAAGTTTTATAGTTATTTCCAGATACTAGTTCTTTTTTAAGTGCATCCCCATATGTCAGTGTGACTGAGCCGTTTGCTGTCTCTTCTGAAATATTATCGTGCTTAAACTTGACTGTATTAATCAGTGTTGTATTCCCTTCAGGTTCACCTAAGTTAACCTCTGTTTTATACGTCACTTTATAAGCATTCTTTCCTGTTAACTTTGCATTCACATCCGACCAATTACCATTTGCTAATACAGATGTACCTGCCCCACTTTTGTCAATAACACCTTTTAATCCAACCGTGTACTGCGCAATATTTACCGTTCCAGCTTTAATCGCATGTCCTGTACCTGGTGTATCTGTTAGAGTGGCATTTACAAGCTCTTTACCAGCCTCATTCACCCAAACAGCCCATTCAATTTGGCGTTTGCCGTCTACTGTCGAAACATTACCCTTAGTTTTAGTGACCTTTTTATTGGCTGTGCTTGGTAAGAATGTTAGACTAATTGTCTTTTCTCCTGAGATTCCATCTGGAACCACTAACTCTTGCTCCAATGATTCACCTGAAAGTGTGAATTTAGAATTAAAATCCATCTTTATTTCTGCCTTCGAGCTATTATATTCAGCGTTTTCCACAGGCGAAATTTTCTGATTAAATGTTACTGTGACTTCGTATTTCCCATCACTACCTAAAGCTGTCGAATACGTGTAAATTGGATTTACTGCGCCTTTTGGATAACTACCATTAAATTTAGAGCTATAATCAATTAATGATTTTGGTAGCTTAAATGTAAAATAATCACCTACATTTGCTCCTTGGCCCAAATCGACCGTAAATACATAATTAACAGCAGCTTCGGTAGTTTGAGCTAATTCTTTAGACGTTGAAGTTAAATCTTCCCCCGTACTACTTTCTTTTAAAGAAACTTGCACGTCTGTAATCTGTCCACTTAAATCCTCTTTCTCTGTTTCAGCTAGCTCAGTAGAAGCTACTTCTCCATCCTCAGCCTTAGCAACAGGTTCAGTTGAATTTCCCGTTGGTGGTGCGGTTTCTTCCTCCGCTACATTCGCAATCGGCTCTGTTGCAGTTTCTGTCGGTGGTGTGGCTTCTTCCTCATCCGCATTCGCAACTGGCTCTGAAACATTTTCAGTCGGAGTGGCTTCTTGCTCATTAGCATTTGCAACCGGTTCCGTTACGCCGACATTTGCTAGTGGATCGGTTTCGTTCGCGAATACCGAAATTGGACTTAGTATCGTTTGAAAAACGAGTAGTACAAGTAGAATTGTAATATTTAGTTTTTTCATTGCTCTCTCCTTTTCTAGGTATAGAGAGATAGCTGTTTTTGCTTGTTGACGACTATGTATCATTCTTTCTAGGAAAGGGATACATACAAACAACAGGCTAGCCTCTCCTTCCTTGAATCGTTAGTCGCCTTCAGTATGCTACATAGAACGGAGCTTGAGGCAAGTTATTCTTGCAGGCTCTTCTAGTATGTAGCATAGATTCATATTTAGTTGTGATGACACTTCAATGATAATTACCCCTCCTCCTCTGGATTTAATTGGCTTTAATAATAATACTATTTAATAGTATCTACCCTTTTTATCGGCAACAAAATATAAAATAACATAAAACTGCTTATAATTTCCTTATTAAACACTTTTATCTTGGTAATTTTCCCAGTAATTCTTCATCTTATAATCATAAAATTCACCACAAATTTGATACTAACGATACCTAATTTTCGTAATATATATAACTTACTAACCACTTATATCGATTTTTGTTAAATTATCTTTTCGAGCCTTTCTATTCGTTTTTTTCTTATCCTTATCAAAAAATAATGATTAAATATATAAAAGCACACAAAAATACTATTTTTATAGCATTTCGCGCGCTTTTTGTAATTATCCTAAAAAATCTATTATTTCTTTACGTAGTTTTTGGTCGATTGAATCATTTTTTAAAATTTCTGCTGGATAGTACACTTTATGATCGATTTTCATTCTACCTGCAATAGCATCGACGATTATGCTTTGCTGCGAGAGCTCTCGAACTTCTCCATTTGGAAGCTCTAAAAAGATGGGTAGCTTTGTGCTCACTCCTGGCTGGTATAAATCGTATGGTAAATCTGTCGTACAATCATGGATTAAATAATATGTTGGATCTACACCTACCTGCTGAAATAAGGCTAGTAAACGTTCGTATTTTTCAGGCTGTTCCTTTGGATTTAAATCGGTGTAGTGGAACAGCTTACGATTGACAAATCTCTGACAAAGATCACTTAAAATATCATCCTGCTCATCCATCCAAAATTGGAAATATGTAAGCAAAATACTCTCATCTAACGCTAAGTATTCTTGTAAAGTGACTCTCCCACGGAAAAATGGCTTAAAATGGACGGGTTCATATTTAAACCAATAATCCTCTTCGCTTAATTTTTTGACACGCTTTAAGATATTTTTTAAAACAACCTCCGCGCTTCGTGACACAGGGTGAAAATAAATTTGTAAATACATTTGATAGCGGGACATAATATAATCCTCAACTGCATGCATGCCACTAGCCTTAATAACAACACGCCCTTCTCGAGGACGCATAACGCGCAAAATACGTTCCATATCAAAATGACCATAGCTAACACCTGTATAGTAGGCATCTCGCTGTAAATAATCCATCCGGTCTGCATCAATTTGACTTGATATTAAGCTTATTACTTGCTGATTCGGATATGTTTTTGCAATGACCTGTGCCACCTTTTGTGGAAAATCCGGTGAAACTCGACGCAGCACCTCATTCACTTCAGTATCCCCTAATAGCGTATCACGCGTGTATTCCTCATGGTCTGTTCCAAAAACATTTTCAAAGGCATGGGAAAATGGTCCATGCCCTAAGTCATGAAGAAGCGCTGCACATAAAACTACCAAACGTTCACTATTATCCCATTCTGGCCTACCGTGGAACACATCATCGATAATTCGGCGTACAATTTCATAAACTCCGAGCGAGTGATTAAATCGACTATGCTCTGCACCGTGAAAGACTAAATATGTTGTGCCAAGCTGACGAATACGACGTAAACGCTGAAACTCCCGTGTACCGATTAAATCCCAAATCACTCTATCGCGTACGTGCACATAACGATGAACAGGATCTTTAAACACTTTTTCCTCTGCTAGCTTCATATTCCCATAATTCATACCTACACCTCCAATTTTCCTAATATTATTACTATTCATTATAAGGGTTTCTATCAGAAATAACATATCTCGTCCCCAAGTAATAGGTAAGATTCTGTTATTCCTATGCTTCACAACAAAAAAACTACCATCAATGAGCCTTTGACGGTAGCTTTAAGTTACTTTTTTAGCTTAGCTATTACTTTCTCCATTAGCTCATCTTCCGTTAGGGCAGCTACTGGACGATTATTGACGAATGTAAATGTTTTTTTGCGGCCTGGTCCGCAGTATGAATGACAGCCAATTTCAATCGTTGCTTCTGGATCTATTTCTTTAAGTTTAGGAATTAACGTTTTTAAATTAACGGCCTGACATTCATCGCAAACATGAAATAAGTTTGCCATCTTGTCAACACCCCTTCTATTATATAGTTTTACGCATTTTAGTCTTTTCGTCGCCTATTAAACCTTTCCTATTGTAGCTTAAAATTCAGCTTCCCTTCAAGTGAAAACGTAGTATCTCCGTCAAAGGTCTGAACTCTATTTTTTTATGAAGTGATTTTTAATATCCAATCGAGCAGCGAATCCTATTTTCTAGCCGTTTCAATAACAATGTAAACTTCCCTATCTTTTTAAAAAATTAAAGAATAAAATCTTTCACGATTGGTCATGATAGAGGAAGAAGGAACAACCAAACTATGAACATGTCAGGAGGGTATTAAAATTGGTCAAAATTAGACAAGATGCTTGGTTAAAAGAAAACGATGAATTATTAGCCCAGGCTGTAATTCGTCACGTCAAGGAAGGTAGCACACAATTAAATGCATTTGAGGAGGCCGGCGATGCACTTAACCGTACTGCAGCTGCATGTGGCTTTCGTTGGAATGCGGTCGTTCGCCGTCTCTATGAGGAAGAACTATCGCAGGCAAAGAAGGAGCGAAAGGAAAGAATGCGCGTATTAGGCACAATTGGCAAACGCCGCGCACAGCAAGTATACTTACTTCCATCTGCACATGAGGAAGAAACGAGAGCCATTCCTTTATCTGCACTTTCTCTAGATATTGTTATTGCCTATTTAGCAAGACTACAGCATAGTAGTTCAACAGAAAATGAGGCATTAAAATGGAAGCAGGTAGCAAATGCAGCGACAGAGAAAATAAAGGGACTAGAACAGCAGCTTCAAAAATTAGAAAATGAAAACAGAGAAATCAAGGATGATTACGAGCAGTTTGTTAATATTATGAACCGCGCTCGCAAACTCGTAACTTTAAACGAAGAAGAGGAACGCGTTGCACCTGTATTTAAAATGGAGAAGAACGGCAACTTAGTAGTTTCTTCTGGTCAAAATGAACAAGGCGAAGTGCATATGTAGCACGTCGCCTCTTTTTAATTATATCGATAATAGTGATTCATTCCGTTTAAAAATACGTGTTAAATAATGTGAGTATAGTTCAAGCTCCTCTTGCTGCAACGGCATGAACTGCAAATCGCCATTCCATTCAAGCAGCCGCTGCTGAATCCTACTATTTACTTCCGTAACGGTAATCTTTTTACTCATTATCTCTTGTAAGGATGCCATCACATGTGGTGTGATACGAGGATACACAAATTTTGTTTTTTCATTTTTTAGGCTTACCTCATAAAATTGACGGATTAGCTCAGCTCTCTCACTTCCACTACCTTCAATACATAAATAGATTTGCACTGCAATCCCATTTTGCATTCGACGCTGAGAAATCCCAGCAAATTTCCGTCCATCAACACTTAAATCATAAGTACCTGGGCAGTAAGAGCCGACAATCTCGTAGGCTTCAATTCTTGCCTCTAGCTCAGGAAAAATAGCCTTTATAAAATTCACCATTCTCATAAATGCTACATCAATGCTAACAGACTCCTTTTCAGCGAATACTAGTGAGATATTTAACACACCACTATCAAGCACGACAGCAAGTCCACCTGAGTTGCGTACAATTGGCTCATATCCAGCGTTACGTAACACGCTCATTCCTTCTTCTATAAAGGGTAAACGATGATCCTGAATACCAAGAACGACGGCATCATCGTGCACCCACGTTCGAATAACAGGATTTGACTTCTCATGCCCAACTAAGTGACAAAGCGTGTCATCCATCCCAAATGATTCTAGCGGCGAACGATTTCTGGCACTAAAAGATTGGTCTATAAAGCGCCAATCCTTCTCATTAAATAAACGATCCATGATTTTAACTCCCTAAATACCGAATAACTTTAGCATACTGCATTTTTAAGCTATGTCAAATTCGTGAAATAAAGTCAATTTCATGTTTCACATGACGAAAAACGCGATATTTGTGCTACACTGAATGTGAATGATTTTCAATTAGAAGGAGTGTCTTAAATATGAATGAAGCAGCGATTACATTAGATGGCTGGTACGCATTACACGATTTCCGCTCAATGGATTGGGCGTCTTGGAAGCTAGTCTCTGCAGAGGAGCGTCAAGCAGCCGTTGAGGAATTTATCCAGTACTTAGAAAAAATTAATGAAGCGGATGTTGCGAAAACGGGTGCACATGCATTTTACGCTATCGTAGGTCAAAAAGCAGATTTTATGCTAATGACACTTCGCGAAACAATGGATGAGCTTCAAGAACTTGAGGCAGAATTTAATAAATTAGCGATTGCTGATTTTACAATCCCGACATATTCTTATGTGTCTGTTGTAGAGCTTTCAAACTACTTAGCAGGTGAATCAAACGAGGATCCATACCAAAACCCACATGTACGTGCGCGTCTATACCCTGAGCTACCACGTTCACAATATGTATGCTTCTACCCAATGGACAAACGACGTCAAGGTGATGACAACTGGTACATGCTGTCAATGGATGAGCGTAAAAGCTTAATGCGTTCACACGGGATGATTGGTCGCGGCTATGCTGGTAAAGTGAAACAAATTATTACAGGCTCTGTAGGCTTCGATGATCACGAATGGGGCGTAACGTTATTCTCAGATGACGTACTACAATTCAAAAAGCTTGTATACGAAATGCGCTTTGACGAAGTATCTGCGCGTTATGGTGAATTTGGCGCATTCTTCGTAGGAAACCTTTTAGACAATGAAAAATTAGTGAAGTTCCTAACTGTATAATATTTTCCGAAAGCACATAACTTACAAGAGAATCCTTGTATTATGTGCTTTTTTGCACTAAACAAAAAGAAATGAGCTCAGTTTCCCCAGCCCATTTCTCTAAGTTTTATCATCATTTGCCTTTAGAATTAATATAACAGTATTAATGAATAACCCGATAATGATCATTATAATAAATAAGTACCAATGTAATTTCTGCCCATAAAAATCCCCTACAACAAATGCTAAAATAGCACTTACAAAAATACCCATCCACACACCAATTTGCATAATGCACTCACTCCTTGAAGTATCTACACTAAGCAACAGTTCTCATTCTTCTAGTAATACAAAATAATCCGGCAATTAGAGCAACTCATTTTCATCAGTATATGCACAAGATTTTATTTTATACTGCTCTATTACGCATCATCTTTTTATGTCCATGCATATACTGTCGAAAAGGAGGTTATCGCATCGCTGTAGTCCAAACAAATGATGCTCAAACTGCACTTTTAGCTCGACTCATGCGTGCGGAAGCAGAGGGAGATGGTCAGCTTGGCATGCTGATGGTCGGCAATGTAGGCATTAATCGCGTCCGAGCCGATTGTCTGGATTTTAGGGATATTCGTTCAATAGAGGATATGGTTTATCAACGACCTGGTGGTTTTGAAGCTACTCAGAAAGGATATTTTTATCAGCGAGCGCGTCAGATGGATATCGATTTAGCCAAGCGTGTGATCAATGGGGAACGGTTTCATCCAGCTACCCGTTCACTTTGGTTCTTCAGGCCTCAAGGGAATTGCCCTGCTCAATGGTACGGGCAATGGAACACCGGCCGCTATAAGGCGCATTGCTTTTTCTCACCGACCGAACAGGACTGTCCAACACTTTAATTTAAGAAAGGAAGGTTTTATTGGCTTATTATTACACGCCTCAAGGAATGTTTACACAGCAGGGTGCAATGCCCCCAGGTGCATTCCCACAGCAAGGTTTACCTCGTGAAGAATCTTATATTGAAAATATTTTAAGATTAAATAAAGGCAAGCCCGGTACATTTTATTTTTCTTTTGAGCATGCTGTTGAGCAAGGAAAGAATACAAAAGTCGTTCGTGGCGTTGTAGAAGCAGCGGGGCGTGATCACGTGATATTACGTGAGCTGAAAACAAATCATCGCTTTTTATTCCCGATGATTTATTTCGATTATGCGGAATTCGATGAAGAGCTTAATTATTTTAATCAAGGAAGATAAGACAAAAAATGCCCACTTCTCGTAAAATGTACCCTATAAGATGGACACTTAAAAAAGTCCTCTTGTAGGGTACTTT
>NZ_JBAFWZ010000028.1:0-39305 GCF_036662795.1 Lysinibacillus sp. 54212 | reverse complement strand
CCCGAAAGCGAAGCGTCAGGGGCAACCCACGAAGTGGACGTTCAGCCCCGAAAGCGAAGCGTCAGGGGCAACCCACGAAGTGGACGTTCAGCCCCGAAAGCAAAGCGTCAGGGGCAACCTATATGAAAAGATAGCGTTTGGACAGTTTTGTTCAAGCGCTTTTATTGAAAGGGGCTATATTTTTATGAGACTCCCACAAATTCAAATTCGAACGACAGATATCCAAATGGATTTACAAATTCATAATCCAAAGCAGCATATCGAGCAGCCAAAAGCGACACAAACGATCCAACAACCGGCAGCCATTTTAGATATTAATACGACACGAGGACAATTGAAAATAGACTCGTCTCAAGCAAGACGTGATTTAGGATTAATTGGTCCACTAGAATCGAGCCGAAATTATGCTGAAAAAGGAAAGCAAGAACTATTGAAAGGGATATCTCGTCGTGCAGGTGAAGGCAGGCAGTTGATGGAAAGCGCAGGAAAAGGTCAGGGAAGAGCGCCCATTCAAAGCATTGCAAAGCAAAATCACGGTCCAAAACGTGCAGGTCCATATAATATCAAGTTCGTTCCATCGATAGGGTCTGTTAAAATCGATTATACGCCTGGTAAAACGGATGTTAATTTTACACCACAAAAGCCAAAAATTGACGTTCAGGTGAACAAACCAATTCATAAATACACACCGGGTGATGTAACTGGTACAATGATTCAAAGACCCCATGTAGAAATTGATGTAGTTGGTTAAAAGGAGCTTATATGATGAAAATTGACACTAAATTTTTAGGTGAAGTTGAAATTAAAGATGAAGAAATATTAACATTTGAGTACGGACTACCGGGTTTTCCTGATATCCAAAAATTTGTACTGTTATCACTCGAAGCGGATCTACCTTTAGCACTTTTACAATCTACAGAGCAGAAGGAAATTGGATTTGTCGTTGCATATCCCTTTGCCTTTAAGCCTGATTATGCGTTTGATATTAGTGAAGAAGACACAGAAGATTTAAAGGTTGAAAAAGAAGAAGAAGTTATTGCGTATTCGATAGTGACTTTAAAAGATTCATTCCAAGATTCAACAATAAATTTACTAGCCCCTATTGTTATTAATACGAATAAAAAGCAAGGCAAACAAATTGTACTTCAGGACAGCGTAAAATATCCGCTTCGTCATCCAATCCGTGTATTGGAAGGAAGTGCGAAGTAATGTTAGTGTTATCTAGAAAAAAAACCGAATCCATTATGATTGGCGATCATATTGAAGTGAAGGTTTTAGCGGTTGAGGGAGATCAAGTAAAGCTAGGTATTGTTGCTCCAAAATCAGTGAAAGTTCATCGCTCTGAAGTGTATGAAGCGATTCAGGAACAGAATAAGGAAGCACTCAATGCATCCGTAGACTTTTTAAAGCAGCTAAAAAAATAATATCTCAGAAACCGATCTAAGAAGTTATCACCTCTTCCTAAGGTCGGTTTTTATATTTTTAAGAATATTGGTTCTTTGTACCCTAGTTATAAATATCGAAAAAAATTGAAATTGCATTTCCAAACTATCATACCTATGGATAATATTAAAATATTTTGACAATATTTAATAAAAATACTAGAATGATAGAGTGCTAGAGAATATTATTTTAAAAAAGGAGTATGAATAACATGGCTGAAGGAAAATACACAATGGTTGTTAATTCATCAAAAAAATCTGTAGATATGATGGTAAGTGGTTCATTTACACCAGAGCAAGCAAATAAATTTATTGCTGACTACAACAGTAAACTGAGTGGTATCAAAGCAGATGAGTTTGTGTTAAATTTTGATTGCCGCGATTTAAATCTTGTTACACAGGATATGATTCCAAGTTTAGAAGCTTGTTTCCAGCTTTACAGTAAAACAGGCTTTAATAAAGTAGTAATTGGGATTCCTAAAAATAGTCCGATTTTAAAAATGCAATTAGGACGATTAGGTCGTAACAATAAACTTAATAATCTTAGCGTTGAAGAAATTTATTAAGGGAGACACTTGTCTTCCTTTTTTATCGAATAATAAAGTACGAATATTTAAAAAATAGAATACATATTGCCTTCTGGAGGTTAGTGATCATTTATGACAAGCATCAAAATAAACTCAGTAGAAATCTATCACCCCAAAAAAGCTATACATAACGAATATTACCTGGAGCATTTCAAAGGGCAAGGGAAAGACATATCTCACTTTTTAGAAATTATGGGAAGAGAGAAAAGATATATTGTTGACAATAATGAAGAGAATACGCAGACGATGGCGATCGAGGCTGCTCATCGTGTATTGAAAAAATCAGGTTTGGAAGGCAAAGATATTGACATGATTATCTTTTCTTCACAAATTCCTGAAACTACTGTCCCAACAAATGCTATTTTTGTTCATAATGCCATTAACGCAAGAAAAGATACGATAATTTACGACACTAACGCGAATTGTGCGGGTATGACGATTGCAGTAGAACAAGCATCACGCTATATGCTATCTAATCCACATGCCAGCAGAGCATTAGTAGTAGGAGCGGACTATTTCTCATTAATATCAGATCCAACAGACCCAATGACATTTGCAAACTTTGGAGATGGCGCTGCTGCAATCATACTAGAAAAAACAGAAGAAGATATTGGTTTTATCGATGCGATGACCGAGGTCGATTCTAGTAATCGAAATAATATTTTATATCCTGCTCAGGGACTAGCTCAAGGTCTAAAGGGGAATGGAACAACCGATTATATGCTCTGGCTTCCATTCGATGGTTCGATGAGTATTCCAGCTACTTGTGAGATGTTTGAAAAGCTCTTAGAAAGAAACGGGTTAACGATCAACGACGTAAATTCATTCTGCTTCTCACAATTTGCGCACGTAAATATCAAAAAAATCCAAGAGCATTTTAGCATCCCAGATGAAAAAATGATTTATGTAGGTGACAGTTACGGATATACAGGCACAAGTAGTCCTTTCTTTGCCTTATACGAAGGAATCGAATCGGGTCGTATTAAACGCGGCGATGTCATTATGTTCTGGACAATCGGTGGCGGACATGAGTTTATTTCGATGTTGTATAGATATTAAGGAAGGATTATGTAGGGGGGAACTCTTAATAGAAATTGATTTAATCCATGTTGGAAAAATTTTTATATAAAAATTTAAAAAACTATTAAACTTTTAAAAAGCTATACGATATATAAATTGTAAGGGAGAGGTTAACTCCTCAACCAATACTTTCCCACAAGGATGTGGGTCAAAAATACAAATTCAAGGAGGAATTCCAAATGAGAATTCAACACAACATTTCAGCTTTAAACACACACCGTAACCTTACTTTCAACAACACTCAAGCTTCTAAAAACCTTGAGAAATTATCTTCAGGTTACAAAATCAACCGTGCTGGCGATGACGCTGCTGGTTTAGCAATCTCTGAAAAAATGCGCGGACAAATCCGTGGTCTTGACATGGCAACTAAAAACGCTCAAGACTCAATCTCTTTAATCCAAACTGCTGAGGGTGCGTTAAACGAAACTCACGCTATCCTACAACGTATGCGTGAATTAGCAGTACAATCTTCGAATGATACTAACGTAACTTCTGACCGTGGTGATTTACAAAAAGAAATCGACGCGCTTGCTGAAGAAATTACACGTATCGCAAACAATACTGAGTTCAACACTCAAAAATTATTAAACGGTTCATTTGATGCTAAATTATTCCATATCGGTGCAAATGAAGGTCAAAATATCAGTCTTTCAATTGCAAGTATGAGTGCTGGCGCAATTGGTGTTTCTGGATTAAGTATTTCATCTCAAACTGCTGCTGATGCTGCAATTACAACAATTAATACAGCATTAACGACAGTTTCTGCAACACGTTCTGACTTAGGTGCTGTTCAAAATCGTCTAGAGCACACTATCAACAACTTAGGTGCAACTTCAGAAAACTTAACAGCTGCTGAGTCACGTATCCGCGATACTGACATGGCAAAAGAGATGATGGGCTTCACTAAAAACAACATCCTAATGCAAGCTGCTCAATCTATGTTAGCTCAAGCTAACCAACAACCACAAGGTGTTCTTCAATTATTACAATAATTGAATAGAGTTTATTAAAATAAAGGAATCTGTCTTTTTGATAGATTCCTTTATTATTTTTTTTTGAAGACGATAATATGTGAGAGGTGGTTAAAATTGAGTGAATATAACATTGAATATTTGAATACTAAAAACGGTTTAAATACAGTCAAAGTCAACAACTATTTCTTGCATAGTAAATATAATCCTATTCAAGAAGCGGAAAGAATTGTGGAAAAAGAGTTTGAACCAAATTACATTCATGTAGTTTTTGGATACGGTCTAGGGTACATTATTGACGAAATTAAAAAAAAATTACATAAAAAAGAGAGCTTAATTGTTATTGATCCTCTTTATAAAAAAATTCAAGGTAATGCAAAGAATGCTAATCATGACTTCATACTAGTTGAGGATATAAGAAGTGAAGTTATTGAAGAGGTTCTAAATGCAAGCTTAAGAAATTTAAGTATCAAGGTGAAAATTATATGTTCTCCCAATTATGATAAAATCTTAAAGAAAGAGTACTTTGTTGTTTTAGAAAGTATCAAAACTGTTCAAAGGATTCATCAAGTAAGAGAAAATACAACTAGACAATTTTCTTTTGGTTGGCAAGAGAATTACATCAATAATATCTTGCACACATATATGAATCATTCTTTAAAAGAAATAAAACAACGATATAATTGTCCGATTGTCGTTATTTCTGGTGGTCCATCTTTAAAAAAACAGATTTCGATGCTAAAAAAAGTTAAGGATAATGTTATCATGATAGCCTCAGGATCTACAATTAACTCTCTATTACATTATCACATAGAACCTGATTATATAGTCTCTATAGACGGAGGTATTTCGAATTACAATCACTTTAAATCGATTGGTAATATTAAGTCCCATCTTATTTTTGGTTTTAGTAGTCATTATAAAATTCAAGAGACATTTCCAAATACTAAATACGCCCTCTTAGATGCAGGGGATAATGATTTCCAAAAATATGTAATAGATAAATTTGCAATAGAAATCCCTCTTATAGCTGGAGGCGCTTCTGTAGCGAATTTTGCGTTTACTGTTGCTAGTTACATGACAAAAGGTCCTATTGCAATTATTGGGCAGGATTTGGCCTATACGGATAATAAATCACATGAGGATAGTAATAAACACTTTATAAAAATAGATGAGGCTTATAAAAAAGAAAGAGGAATGTTTGAGGTTAATGGTTATTATGATGATAAAGTTTTAACTGACTATGCTTTCCTACTTATGAAGAAAGATTTTGAAAGGCTTAATAAGCAAATGAAGCATTCAGCTCCTATTTTTAATTGTACAGAAGGTGGAGTGAAAATAGAAGGGATGAATCAACTTCCATTCTCAGTATTTTGTGATTTATATGTTAATGAAGATGTGAATATAAAGAAAAGTAATCAATCGAAAACAAAAAATTTCGATTTAGGTGATTTCGTTAAGAAAATGCAGGAAGAGATATCAATTTATAATAAGATTATGGGAGAGATTAAAATTGGTCTAGTCAAATTAGACAGAAATAAATCGAATACAGTATTTGATAAAAGTGTTTTACGTGAATTGGATAGTATAGATAAATCTATAAAAAAATATAAATCAAAAACAGCTATGAATCATATATTTGACCCTATTACAATGGATGTTTTACGTAATTATGAACCAGTTGCACGAGAAAGTAATGCGGAAGTGTATCAAAGAGTATTTAATCAAAACAAAGAACTATATTCAAGGCTATTAGAGGCTTTTGAATTTTCGAAACAATATATTGAAAATGTAATAGAAAATACGAATAAATTTATGTGAGGTTTTAATCATGGAGGATATTTTAAAAGAAACAATTGTAAGCTTTAATGAATATATTGAGAGGTTACCTGAAGGGTGTATGATGATTGCAAATACTTTACGTGATGATCGTATTACTGAAGCTATGACTCATATTCGAGATTTTTCGGAAGGGGCTGGCTGGATAGTCGAAGCAAGTAGATTGTTTAAAGAAAATAATGTGTCTATCACTTTCGATATGACAAAGATTATAGATTATCTAGTGGAAATAAATGATGGGCTTTTTATGGGCGATTATAATTTAGTTGCAGATATATTTGAGTATGAAATTAATCCGTTCTTTTCAGCAATAGTTGTAGGAGCTTCTAAAAATCAATGATTTTTGAAAAAATAAAAGCACGTGATGGCAATGCGTCATTAAAAGTAAATAATATATTATTGTATAGCAAGTATCGTCCTTTAGTAGAAGTGGACAAATTCATTGAGAGCGAATTCGATAATAACGCTAAAGGATATTTATTGATTGGGTTAGGGTTAGGATATCATTTGCATTCCTTGGCTAAAATAGTATATGGAAGAAAACCTATCTTAGTTTATGCTTTGGATAAGAAAGAAATAGAACTTTATAAATCTGAGCCCTTTCAAATGGAATTACCAGATAGCGTGATTATAACAACAGATATTGAAAAAATAACTGTTCATACGGATTATCAAATCATAATACCACATGTATGGTTACAGGTAATGGAAAAAAAACATGCTCTATATAGTTTGTTAATGGATATTAAAGTGAAGCAGATGTCTTACAAACGCTTTTCTCCGGTGATGGAAAAGAATTTCCAAGAAAATATACAACAACATTTTCTTACATTAAGAAATTTTAAGGATAGCTTAAATAAAAAAAAAGTTTCTTGTCTAATATCTAGTGGTCCATCATTAAATTTTACTAAAGCGTGGTTAAAAGCTGCTAAAGGAAAGGCATATCTATTATGTGTAGGGTCTGCCTTAAAAGTTCTACTGAAAGAAGGTATTGTTCCAGATGGTGTAATAATATCAGATTGCCAACCAATTATTTTTGAACAATTAAAAAATACAGGATTTACAGGGGATTTATTCTTTTTAAGTACTGCAGATTTTAATACGGTAAAGTCTCATGTAGGAAATAAATATATATTACTACAAGAAGGTTATGACCTAGCAGAGCAATATGCAAAAAAAATATCTTATCCTTTAATAGAAACGGGTGGTTCAGTAGCCACTACTGGCTTTAGCCTATTGGAATATCTAGAATTTGAAACTGTAATTTTATTTGGTCAAGATTTAGGTTTAACGGGCAACCAAACGCATGCTAATAATTCTACATCTGGTAGAGAAATATTAAAAGAAGAAGAGCTTGTTGAAATAGAATCTAATGACGGAGAGTCTATTAAAACTTTGCCTAATTTAAATAGTTATTTAAGATGGTTTAATTACAAATGTAAAATAAGTGAATGCTATGTGTACAATACAGCTAAACAAGGTGCAAAAATAGAAGGTGTTCCTTTAATAAGTGAGAAACAATTTTATAAACTTATAAAAAACCCATAGATTTATGGGTTTTTCTTTATGTTTTTGACAATCCACCGATATATATAATATAAAATTTCGGTATAATAAAAACATATTGAGCTTATTAAGTAGAAATAATCTGAACAACCAACAGTAAGATTGGAGATATAATTGATGATATTATTTAATAAAACTGTGTTAGTAACAGGCGGTACAGGGTCCTTTGGGAAGAAGTTTATTCATAAGGCGCTGAATGAAGGCGTAAAGAAAGTAATTGTTTTCAGCCGTGATGAGCTAAAACAATATGAAATGAAGCAAGAATTTCAAGATGATCGTATTCGTTTCTTTATTGGGGATGTTAGGGATAAAGATCGATTATATCGAGCATTTGATGGAGTTGATATTGTCATTCATGCAGCAGCAATGAAGCATGTTGATGCATGTGAATATAATCCGTTTGAGGCAGTGAAAACGAATATTCATGGCGCACAAAATATTATTGAAGCGGCAATTGATCGTGGTGTAGAAAAGGTCATAGCTCTATCGACAGATAAGGCATGTAGCCCAGTGAATTTATACGGTGCGACAAAGCTAGCATCTGATAAGTTATTTGTTGCTGCTAATGCTTATGTAGGGGAAAAGAAAACGCGTTTTGCGGTTGTCCGTTATGGTAATGTAGTAGGAAGCCGTGGTAGTGTTGTACCATTTTTTAAAAAAATTAAGGATACAGGTAAGTTACCTGTTACAGACGAACGTATGACACGTTTTTGGATTACACTTGACCAAGGAGTACAATTCGTTCTAGATAATTTAGAGCGTATGTATGGCGGAGAAATTTTTGTGCCTAAAATTCCAAGCATGAAGGTAACAGATCTTGCAAAAGCAATTGCACCAGAATGCAAAATTGAAGTGATTGGTATTCGACCAGGTGAGAAATTACATGAAGCGATGATTATGGAAGACGATGCACGCCACACTTTAGAGTTTGACAATTACTATGTTATTCAACCAGAGTTAGCTTGGTGGCCACAAGGGCAATTAAATGGCGGTAAAACGTTGCCTGATGGTTTTGCCTATACAAGTGATAATAATTCAGATTGGTTAACCGTTAAACAATTACAAGAGTTGGTGGAGGAAATGTAGTCTTTGACTGCATTTTTTTCTTTAAGGAGAGAATGACATTGAGAGATTCTTATTTACCGTATGGGAAGCAATGGATTGAAGAAGATGATATAGAAGCAGTCTTACAAGTATTAAAAAGTGATTTTTTAACGACTGGTCCAACAGTAGCTTGTTTCGAACAAAAGGTAGCTAAATATGTAGGAGCAAAATACGCAGTAGCCTTTTCGAATGGGACAGCAGCACTTCACGGTGCATGTTTTGCTGCTGGTATTGGCGAGGGTGATGAAGTTATTACAACACCTATAACCTTTGCAGCAAGCGCAAATTGTGTACGTTATGTTGGTGGAACAGTAGTCTTTGCTGATATTAAGGAAGATACATATAATATAGATCCTTTAGAAATTGAAAAAAAAATCACACCAAATACAAAAGCGATTATTCCTGTACATTTTACAGGACAACCTGTACAGCTAGATGAAATTCATACTATTGCAAAAAGACATAATTTAATTGTAATTGAAGATGCTGCACATGCGTTAGGTGCTGAATATAAAGGACAAAAGATTGGTGCATTAAGTGATATGACCATGTTTAGCTTTCATCCTGTAAAACATATTACGACAGGTGAAGGTGGTATTATAACGACGAATAGTAAAAAGTATTATGAGAAGCTTTTGCAATTCCGTGGGCATGGGATTACACGTAACCCGAAGGCGTTGACTGAAAATCATGGCCCTTGGTATTATGACATGGAACTCTTGGGTTATAACTATCGTATGACTGATTTACAAGCCGCATTAGGATGTAGTCAAATAAAAAAAATAGATGGCTTTGTTAAAAGACGTAAAGAAATTGTTGTAGCTTATAATGATGCATTATGCGATTTCTTAGAGGTACAGACCCCTTACCAGTATCTGGAGACGGATTCTAGTTGGCATTTGTATGTTTTGAAACTACAACTTGATAAATTGACTGTTTCTCGAAAAGAAGTGTTTGAGGAATTACACAAACTTAATATTGGTGTCAATGTTCATTATATACCTGTGCATACACTGTCGTATTATCAGGAATTAGGTTATAAAAAGGGATCATTGCCAAAAGCAGAGCAACTCTATGAAGAAATTATTTCGTTACCTTTATATCCATTAATGCAGGATCAAGATATTCAGGATGTTATTGAAGCAGTGAAATTGGTCATAAAGAGGGGAAGAAAATGAGAGTAACAGCGATAGTTCAAGCACGTATGGGTTCTACGCGTTTACCAGGAAAAGTTCTTAAAGAGGTTAATGGTAAGCCGCTATTAGCTTATCAATTAGAAAGAATAGCTCATTCTAAGTATATTGATAAAGTGGTGATTGCCACGACTGTAACCCATAAAGATGATGTTATTGTAGAATTTTGTGAAAATTATGGTGTGGATTACTATAGAGGATCAGAGGATGATGTGCTATCGCGCTATTATGGAGCAGTCAATCAATACGGGGGAGACGTTATTGTTCGATTAACTTCAGATTGTCCAATTATTGACCCTGTTATTGTGGACGAAACAATACGATATTTCTTTGAAAATGACTTTGATTATGTATCCAATACAATTGAACAAACATATCCGAGAGGCTTAGATACAGAGGTCTTTTCTAAAGCCTCTCTTGAAAGGACGTACAAAGAGGCGACTTTATCACGGGATAAGGAACATGTTACAACATATATGTATTCAAATCCTAAATGTTTCAATTTAGGATTTATTAAGAATAAACAAGATTATAGTCAATATCGTTGGACTGTTGATACTGTGGAAGATTTCGAGTTAATTAAATTAATAATAATGTCAATCTATCCATATAAGAGGGTATTTTCTTGGAAGGATGTTTTAAGTCTATTAGCTGAGCATCCAGAATGGAATGATATTAACGCTATGATTGAACAAAAAAAGGTTTAGATTTAATTATCTTCTTTATGTCGGGAGGTGATTATACAAAATCAAACAGTATTTGTTTACAGCAGATTTTTTAAATTTCACTATTATAGAATAGAGGTACCTATATGAATAAAGTTAATAGAAATGATTTTGGATATTATGAAATTGCCAAACGTCCTACACAGGAAGAATTGAACGAATATTACACTAAGACATACTACCAGGATAATAAGGGTTCCTACTCTCATGAATACACTATTGAGGAAAAAAAGTATTTTAATAATCATCTAGAGCAAAAAGAGATTATAATAAGAAAATTTTTTGATAGCAAAAAAAATGTATCGTTTTCGGAACTTTCCATGCTAGATATAGGTGCAGGAGAGGGATATTGTTTGAATTACTTTTCAAATTTAGGATTAGATGTAACAGGGATAGATTTTAGTACTCACGGTTGTGAAATTCATAATCCTCAACAGTTAGAGAATCTTTTAGTTGGGGATACAATGGACGTTATAGATAACTTAGCTATTGAAAGTAAAAGCTATAATATAGTAACAATGAATAACGTTCTTGAACATGTAATAGACCCAGGAAAGTTATTAGAAAAGTTAAGAAAGATAATGAATGAAAATTCGTTGTTAATTATCGAAGTTCCTAACGATTTTTCTGAACTTCAACAATATTTATTAAAGACAAATAAAATAGATACAGAATTTTGGATAGCCATACCAGACCACTTGTCTTATTTTAATAAAGAGGGTCTTGTGAATTTATGTAATGAATTTGGATTTAAAGAATATCAACTTTATTCGGATTATCCAATTGACCTTAACTTGTTAATAGATTCTTCGAATTATATTAAAAATGCTGCTATAGGAAAAGATATACATAGGAAAAGAGTGGAAATTGAAAATTACTTACATTCCAAATCTCCCGCAAAACTATTAGAAATATACAAAATACTTGCTGAAATGGGGTTAGGGAGACAAATAGTAGGATATTTTTCTTTTGATTCTACTTATAATTCGAAATAAATAAGAATTATTTCAGATTATAATGAATGGTTAGCTAATCTTCATTCAATAGGAGGAAAGTGCAAAAGAATGCGATTAAAACCTTGGAATAACAAGTGATAATTTTCTAATAAATACAAACATATCTATAAATGAGAAATATTTTAAAGCTTATCGCCATGAAATTAATCTAAATACGATGCTTCCAATTCTTAGAGTGCTATAGTGTTTAGTTAAAGGGCGATTACTTTAATAATATATTTCAACATGAATAATCTAATGCTTTAATAATCTAAAAAAACGATGGATGAAAGAGTGTAACTCTCAGCAAAACAACCAACTAATAGTATAGGGAAGACTCTCCAAAACAATATATTGGAGTCAATTAGATCAGCAGCAACTATAGAGGAAACGTGCATTTATGAGTAGTATTAACGGGAATAAAAATTGAATGAATTTATACTTGTGGAATAAATTACTAATTTAAACGAGAGTAAATGATATATCCTATAGAATATTTGTAATGACATATTGAGTCTTGATTAATAATTAAGTATTAAAAGTAGCTACAACTGGCCGTAAATGTTTATGAAAAAATAATATAAGGTGAGTAATTATGATAGTTTTAATTAGAGCAGATTCATCAATACAGATTGGATCGGGACATGTAATGAGATGTCTTACATTGGCGAAGCAACTAATAAAGAACAATGTGAAAGTATACTTTATTTGTCGAGAATTAGAAGGGAATATGGTAGAGCTTATTCGTAAGGAAGGCTTTGAGGTATTTGTTCTAACTAAGATAAATACGGATTTACATTGGGAATGTATTCGTGATTGTTGGTTAGAAGATGCGATGCAAACAATTGATGTTATAGCGAAACTTAATGTTGCTATTGATATGATAATAGTGGATCATTATTCAATTGATATTAAATGGGAAGGGGTAGTTCGCCCCTATACTAAGAAAATGATGGTAATAGATGATTTAGCTAATAGAAAACACGATACTGATTTGTTATTAGATCAAAATTATTATGATGGTTTAGAACAACGTTATGCAAATATGGTGAATCCTAGTTGTAAATTATTATTAGGACCAAATTTTTTGTTGTTGCGGGAGGAGTTTTTAGCATCTCTAAAAACAAATATAGAAAGAGATACAACTAAGTTGAAAATTTTATTGTTTTTTGGTGGAACTGATCCGACAGGGGAAACATTAAAAGTTCTTAAAGCTATTAGTGAAATTAGGGGTATTCCAATTACTATAAATGTAATAATAGGAGAAGGAAATCCCGATAAACAAAAGATAGAAATCCTATGCAAGAAGATACCAAATTGCAATTTATATTCACAAGTCAATAATATGTCTGAATTAATCCAGAGGGCAGATGTGGGGATTGGAGCAGGTGGTACTAATCTTTGGGAAAGATGTATTCTTAAATTACCAAGTTTAGTTATTATTACTGCTCAAAATCAAGAAGAAGTTGTGAATGCAGTTGGTAGACGGGGAGCGATTTATAATTTGGGGTACTATACGAAAATATCTGATTCGTATTTAAAAGAAGTATTATTAAACTTTTTTAGTGAAAAAGAAAATCTTGAAAATATGAAAAAAGCTTGTAGCGAACTATTGAGTCTTGAAAAGATAAAAAAACAATTAGTATGTAAAAATATAATGACACAAATTCGTGCTTGAGGTGAAGTATAGAAATGAAGTTATTTATGATAACTGGAGTATCTAGCGGCTTAGGAGAGCAGATAGCAAATAAATTAATACAACGAAAAGAAAAAATAGTGGCTATCGGCAGAAAATTCACGAAATCACAACTTGATGTCTCACAAATATCTCCTGAGTTAATACATTTGCTAAATTGTGATTTAGCTAATGATAATGACTTAAATAGTTTACTTGATAAATTTACTGGCGATTATTTTAATGATGTAAATGAAATAGTTTTTATAAACAATGCAGGTGTTATTGGTCCTATTAAAAAAGTTGGTCAATATGACGATGCTGATTCTATAAAAAATAACATTAATGTTAATTATTTTGCTCCTCTCATTTTAATCAACCAACTTGTAAGAATAGCTCCAATTACGAAAAAAATAAAGATAATAAATATTTCTTCTGGAGCAGCAACAAAGGCTGTAGAAGGCTGGAGTTTGTATTGTTCGTCTAAAGCAGCAATTATGATGTTTTTGTCGGTTCTAGAAAAAGAAAGAGATAATATTGAGATATTAAATATTGATCCAGGAGTAATGGATACAAAAATGCAACAATCAATTCGAAATTCTAATTTTAATGAGTTCCCTTTAATAGATCAATTTCAGAAATACAAGGATGATGATCAACTTAAAGATGCAGTAACAGTGGCTGATGAAATAGTGAAAAGGATTATTAAGTAATATGAAGATTGGAATACTTTCAGATATTCATGGGAATTATTATGCTTTAAGCGCTGTACTAAATCATGCAAAACTCTTAGGAATTGATCACTATTTTATATTAGGCGATCTGGTTGGATATTACTCTTATCCTATAGAAGTTATCAAAAAAATTAGATCATTAAAAGCAACAGTTATAAGAGGCAATCATGAAGATTTAATTACGAAGGTGATACATAAAGAAATAAAAATTAAAGAACTAACAGAGAAATATGGAGAAGGTCATGAAGTAGCTATTAAAGAGATGTGTGAAAAAGACCTTGAATGGCTAATTCAATTACCAGCCGAAAAGGAGATTCGTATTGATAATATTTCAATAAAATTATGTCATGGTTCTCCTGGAAATACTGATTATTATCTTTACCCAAATAGTCAATTTAATATATTAAAATCCTTTTGTAATAATAATTTTGACTATATCTTTATGGGGCATACTCATTACCCATTAATTTTTAAATATGATGAATGTTCATTGATAAATGTGGGGTCTGTTGGACAAAGTAAAGATATAGGAGGACTAGCTTCATGGGGAATGCTAGATACAAAAAATAATGTTTATATACCTTATAGGACTCCATATAAAGTTAAAACTTTAATTGAGGATATTGAGAAAAGTAGTAATTCAAACAAAGAATATTTAATTTCAGTTTTGAAAAGAAATAGGCTTGATCTATAAAAAGGGAGTTTTAAAAATGAGATTAGAGTCAGTATTGGTTACCGGAGCAGCCGGAGATATAGGTAGAGGAATGTCTCAAATATTAAAAGATATTCATTTTATCGATAAAGTGATAGGTGTAGATATCAATGATCAATTTCCATCTCATTTATTTTACGATTACTTTAGGACATGTCCTAAAGTAATCTCAAATAATTATATGGATATTATTGAAACGATTGTTAAGATGTATGACATTAAATTAATAATCCCTACTTCAGAACCAGAAATTAGGTTTTTTAATAAAAATAAAATATCTGAAATTGCTGGTGTAAAAATACTAATGCCAAGTTTTAATATAATGGACTTAGCTTTTGATAAATATGAAACATCCGAATTTTTAAAAAAGAACGGATTTCCTTCTCCATGGACTTATGAAGTAGCTAATTCTGTCCCTTTAGAGTTTCCATGTATTATAAAAAGTAAAGATGGATCTGGTAGTAAAGCTATTAGTATTGTCACAGAAAAAAATTATGTAGAAATGAAAAAAGGAAAAGAAGATTGGATTTTTCAAGAATTATTACTGCCAAATGATGAAGAATATACTTGTGGTATTTTTAAAGCCAAGAATAATGAACATTTAAAAACTATAGTATTTAGGAGAACTTTATCGGGTGGGCGTACTGGTTATGCAGAAGTTGTCGAAAATACTATTATTTCAAATTTTTTAAATGAAGTATGTAAATGTATAGATTTTTCGGGAAGTATTAATATACAACTAAGATTAACTACTAAGGGACCTATGATATTTGAAATTAACCCAAGGTTTTCTAGTACAATAACTTTTAGACATCAATTAGGTTTCAAAGATGTAGAATGGTCAATTTTAGACCATTTTGGAGAACTTAATCAGATTGAATTTAACGATAAAAGTATAATTGGTAAAAAAATATTCAGAGCAGACAATGAAATAATATACTAAGGAGTAGTTATGGGGAATATTAAGATTAAAGATAAATTAGTAGGAAAGGATTACCAACCTTTCATCATTGCTGAAATGTCAGGAAATCACAATCGGTCTTTAGAGAGAGCGCTAGAAATAGTAGAAGCAGCTGCTGCAAGTGGAGCTCATGCTTTAAAAATTCAAACTTATACTGCTGATACAATTACACTCGATGTTAATTCACCTGATTTTATGATTGTAGATGAAGGGAATTTATGGAAAGGGAGAAAACTTCATGAGTTATATGATGAAGCCCATACTCCCTGGGAATGGCATAAGCCTATTTTTGACCGAGCGAAAGAATTAGGCATGATTGCTTTTAGTACGCCATTTGATGAAACAGCAGTTGATTTTTTAGAAGAGTTAGATGTGCCACTTTATAAAATTGCTTCTTTTGAAAACACAGATTTACCACTTATCAAAAAGGTGGCATCTACAGGAAAGCCAATGATTGTATCTACAGGAATGGCAACATTAGCTGAATTAGACGAATTAGTTCGAACTGCAAAAGAAGCAGGATGTAAAGATCTCGTACTTTTAAAATGTACAAGCACTTATCCAGCAACAGCTGAAAACACGAATATCTTAACAATTCCACATATGAGGCAATTATTTGAAGATGTACAAATAGGATTATCCGATCATACGATGGGAATTGGTGTAGCTGTAGCCAGTGTTGCGTTAGGTGCAACAGTCATTGAAAAACATTTCACACTAAACCGTGCTGACGGAGGGGTGGATTCGTCTTTTTCGATGGAGCCAGCTGAAATGAAAGCACTTGTAGATGAAACAGAACGTGCTTGGTTAGCGATGGGGAAAGTTACTTATGGTCCAACAGAAAAAGAAAAAGCATCATTAAAATTCCGCCGTTCAATTTATGTATCCAAAGATATTGAGGCAGGAGAAGAATTTACGAAGGACAATATTAAAATTGTGCGTCCAGGCTATGGTCTAGAACCTAAATACTATGAAAATATACTAGGGAAAGTTGCAGGTAAATCTATTACTAAAGGAACTCCTTTAGGTAGTCAGCATTTATTTTAGTATAAAATATTATATTGAAAGATTTGAAAAAATTCTGTTAGAAATGGCTGCAAAACAACAAAAATCAACTCAAGAAATGTTAATAGAGTGCGTCCAACAACTAGCAAAAATATAGAGTACAATCCTTTCTTCTTGCAAGATGTATGTGAGGGGATGGAAGCTTCGGTCTATTCTACCACGGGGCATATGTGTATAATGATTAGTATTTGAACCATGAGTATCATACGTTTTGGGGGATGAATTAATTGTTCGAGTAACTAAGAAAATAACAAAGCTAAATACATGCTATATTCTTTTTTGAAGCTATATCCTCCCAAAAAATCATTTTGAATAGATGGAATTTTAGTTGGGGAGGCATCAAATTGGCGATTAATGAATCTATAAACATACCCGCACATCCTAATATTTATAATGGATATAATGAGCGAGATTTAAGAATAGATTTTTCTATTCCAACTGCTGGGTCGAATGAAGATACAGGAATTTTTGTTTTCGTATCGGGATTTGGTGGGCATATTGATTCTAGTGTATATAAAAAGGTGCGTGAAAGGTTTGCAGATAAATATAATGTATTGACAGTGCAATGTGAGTATTTTGGAAGTCGTTTCATGCAAAGTGCAGATAGTTTTAGTTACCATTTGGATGATTTGAAGTCTCTTTTAAAAAAGGAAGGTGTTTTGAAACTTCAAGAGAACCCTTCAAATTTTCTGAAGGTAGTAAGCCAATATGAATTAACGGTTCCTGTCGTTACATCAGTAGATGAAACTGTTAATGAATTTGTAGATATGGGTTATATGCAAGCGATAGATGTTGTAACAGCAATTGAGGCAGTTAAAATTATTCTGCAAGAAAATCAATTAATGGTTAACGATTCAAGAGTCATTGGCTACGGTCAATCACAAGGGGCTTATTTACGTCATTTAGCAAATTAGCTAGCCCCTCATTTATTTGAGCGGATCATCGATAACGGGGCATGGGTACAGCCTGTTTATTTAAGCTCTAATCGATACTTATTCGATAAAATTGGGAAAACAACGTTGGTTATGAAATTTTGAATATATAGTGAAAGATTTACTGCAGGACAAAAAAATATTAACATTACATGATTTATACAAATATTTTGATAATAGGGCATATGTTTATTCTTGTCTAGGAACAATAGATAATCTGGTAGAAATATAGGGACAATCAAAATGCACTAAATAGCTTGAGGTATGTAGATTTTGAGGTAATTGATCAAGGTAAAGTAGATGGGGTAATATTCAAATCAACTAATCATCGTTTGGATGCTGACTTTTTAGAATTAGTAGATTATGCTCTCGTGAAAATGCCTGATCATAAAGATTTAAATAAACCACAAGTTAACTACATTGTTTCAAGTTCGCAGACACAAATTCAAGTAGATTATTCTAAAGGGTTACCTGTATTTACATTGTTGTAAATGCAATGGGGATAATTTGAAATAACATACAAGAAGTTCAGTTTTTTAATGATTTATAGAAAAACTGAACTTCTCTTTTTTTTGTCCGATATTATTCATAGTAACGCTTGTATTAGATTCAAGGAGGATGGAAAACATGCGTATCACGGAAAACACGAATATGGATGCAAGAGCTATTAGTAATCCTGTTAGCAATAATGCACCGACAATAGAGAGAGTAGTGAAGCAAGGAAGCGAAACTACGGGGAAAATACCTATTTCTACAGTCGAACAAGCACAACAATTAGATAATAGCGAAGAAACAAAGACTAAAGTTCAAGATGCAGTCAATAAAATGAACGAAATGCTAGAGGTAAACAATAGTGCCTCGAGATTTATGTATCATGAAGGATTAGAACGCTATTATGTAACAGTTGTAGATCGTGAAACAGAGGAAGTTGTTAAAGAAATACCACCGAAAAAGCTATTAGATGCTTTTTACGAAATGCAAAAAATGCTAGGTATGATTGTAGACGAGAAAATATAAAACTGTTTAAAACAAGGAGGAAAAGAATATGGTAATGCGTATTGGTGGATTAGCGTCCGGAATGGATATCGATGAGTTAGTAAAAAAGTTAATGAGTGCTGAGCGAGCTCCCCTAAATAAATTATATCAAAAGAAAACAACATATGAGTGGCGACGAGACGCGTATCGTAGTGTGAATACAAAAATAAAAACATTTGATACTTATATTTCAGATAATCTAGTACTAAAAAGTCTAACGTCTAAAACAGCAACAAGTTCAAATTCTAACTTAGTGTCTGCTATTGCAACAGGTAAAGCAACAGGTACACTATCAATTGAGGGGGTTTCCCAGCTTGCGACTGCAGCACGTGGTGTTGGAAATCAAATTAATGCAACAGGATCTACGAAATTGAGTGAGTTAGGTATTGGAGAAACTTCAATTGAATTAAAGGCTATTCAAAGTAACGGAAGTATTGCTGCAACGGGAACAAAAATTGAGTTTGATCCAAGTACGACTACTGTAGATCAATTAATCAGCAAAATTAATTCTAGTAATGCAGGTGTGAGTGCTATTTTCGAAGGTGGTAGATTATCAATTACCGCTAAGAATACGGGGGATAACAAGTTTGGTTCAGAAGTACAAGTAACCTCTGGAGCAAATGTTTTCGGTAAACTAGGTTTTACAGCATTAACTGGTCAAGCATCAGGTGATTTAGCTTCTGGTGGAACAAATGCGATATTCCAGGTCAATGGTATTGCAACAGAACGTTCAACTAACACTTTTACAATTAATGGTTATAGTTTAACGCTTAAAGAAACATTTAACCAAGGTTCTACTATAGCAAGTAAATACAACGCTGCCTGGACAGAATGGGATAACGCTACTAATAAAACTGATTTTACTGATTTGGCCAATAAAGTAAGTGCTGCAACAAACGAGTATAATACAGCAAATACAGCATATGACAATGTATTTAATTCTATTTTTCCAAATGCTCAATTAACTGAAGATCAGCAAGCCACTTATAACAAAATTAACGATCGTAATTTATTGATGAATTTAACTTCTGCTGATATGGCTGAATTAAAATCTCTAACTGCAGATATTTCTTCAGATGAGAATTTTAATACTTGGTTACAAAATGCAACTTCTGCTGATATTTCTGACGATTTAAAAGCTAAGTTGTCGGGTATAACTAGAGATCAATTTACAACGCTTAAAACCTTAGATGACGCTAACTTCAATAAAATGAAGAGTGCTGCAGAGTTAAAAACATATGAAACAATAGGTGCTAGCTTCTTGAATGGTTTAAGCACAGAAGAAGTAACTAAAGTAAAAAGTATGCTAGGCAAAACTGAAGAAGAATTTAATACTTCAATAGATAGTTTAAAAAATGGAACGGATGCTGAAAAAGCGCTCGCAAATAAATTAAGTGCTTTAAGTGGAGAACAAAAGCAAGCAATACGTCAATTGTCCGCTACTCAATTAGATAACTTTCAAAAAGTAGCAACGGCTGAGGTTGAAAGAAATTCGAAATTACAATTAAAAAATACAGCAGAAGCTAACGAAATTGCTGCAATAAATCGCAAAGCTACTGCTGAAGAAACGTTGAAAGCAGCTTATCAAGAATATAAAGCTCTAAACGGAAGTATTCCAGGTGTAGATGAATCCAATCTATCTACATATCAAGCTTCTGTTAGTGTACCAGCAAATACAGCCAGCCCTGTTACGATGACTTCTTCTACAAACGTAGATGATATGATGACAAAAATTAAAGAGTTTGTGGATACGTATAACGGATTAATTAAAGACTTAACTGATCAAACAAAGCAATCAAAATATAGAGATTATGCACCATTAACTGATGAGCAAAAAGAAGATATGTCTGAGAACGAAATTAAGCTTTGGGAAGAAAAAGCTAAGAGTGGTTTACTGCGAAATGATGCCATTATTCGTGAAGGTCTTGCTGAGATGCGTTCTTTAGTCTATCAATCAAATCCTGGTATTGATTCCCAATATAATACGTTATTTAGTATAGGTATTACGACATCTAAAAACTATAATGACGGTGGTACATTGGAAATTGATGAAAATAAACTTCGTAAAGTATTAGAAGAGGATCCAGATGCTGTAGAAAAGCTATTTAAAAATAGTGAAGGGAAAAAAGAAGATACAGTAAATGGTCAAACTGTAGATACACGAGGTTATTTAGATAAGTTACGTTTTACTGCAATGAAATCAATTGAGGTTTCAATTGAGAAAAAAGCAGGACGCTCTACGATGACAAATGCAGAATTTTCCATTGGTAAAAACCTAATAGATACAGAGAGCCGTATTTCAACATGGAAAAGAAAATTAGAAATGGTCGAAGCCCGCTACTGGAAGCAATTTGGTGCCATGGAATCTGCCATCAACAAAGCAAACCAACAATCAGCAATGTTTATGCAGGGACAATAATCATTAGGTGGCATAAAGAATGGAAATGGTACAACAACTTTTACAAGTGTCAGCGAAGCTATATCAGCATTTGACAGACTTGCCTAAAGAAGAGCAACGAGATGAATATATTGAGAAGGTTCACCTTTTATTGGATGAACGTGGTATACTAATCGAGAAAATGCAAATCGATGGATTTCAAGTAAACTTAGGAAACAAATCCCATGTTATGCTAGCTGAATTAGATAAAGGTATACGTGAGCGTTTGAATAAGGTGATGAAATCTATTCAGGTCGATTTAAAGGATTTACAGAATGCTAAGAAAAACGAACAGCAATATATGAATCCTTATGCCAGTGTTCAAGTGATGGATGGACGCTACTATGATAAAAAGAATTAATTAATAGCTTCTGAGGGAGTGGATTATTTGTCAACACAAGCTGCAGCCTATAATGCATATAAACAAAACAGTGTCACAACAGCATCGCCTGGTGAGCTTACATTAATGCTATACAATGGATGCTTAAAATTTTTGGAAAAAGCGAAAGTTGCGATTCTTGATAAAAATATTGAAGAGCGCAATTACTATATTCAACGTGCACAGGCGATTATTTCTGAATTTATGTCGACGTTAAATACAGATATTGAAATTTCAAATCAAATGCTACCGTTATATGAATATATGAATCGTCGCTTAACAGAAGCAAACATTGGAAATGACATTACAATCATTGAAGAAGTGGAAGGTTTAGTAACAGAATTCCGTGACACATGGAAGGAAGTTATTAAAATTACACGTCAGCAGCAATATAGTAATACAGATCAAATTTAATGATTTTTCACCTGTCACCTTAATTAGGGTGGCAGGTTTTTTATTTTTCTCTAAAAGTTTTTAAGTAATCCCTAGTCTATTCCCAAGAGTCAATCAATATACTAAAAAATACGTATTTTTTTAGGAGTTGACAATGTGATTAATTTTCAACAACTTGCCAATGTGCCGACAATAAAAGCACCTTTTATTCCGGAACTCACGAATTATAATTGCTGTTCAACCGAGGAGTTATTCGCCATTGAACAGCTCGCCTACGAGGTTAAGGAAAAAGCGAGTGTATTTTTAATTATTGGGGTAGGTGGGTCATTTTTAGGGGCGCGTGCTGTGATCGATGCGCTAACACCCTATTTCCGCACGAATAATGGCGTCGAGATTCAGTATGCGGGTCATAATATGAGCGGCGCTTATTTAAAACAACTACTAACGTACTTAAATACAAAAGAAGTGTATGTTAATGTCATTTCAAAGTCGGGTTCGACGATGGAGCCAGCGTTAGCTTTTCGGATTGTTAAGCAATATATGGAGGAGCGTTATGGCGTAGAGGCACAGCGACGAATTATTGTTACGACGGATGCAGACAAAGGGATTTTGAAAGAGATTGCCGATAAGGAGGGATATCGTCAGTTCGTTGTACCAGGTGATGTTGGCGGACGCTATTCTGTTTTTACACCAGTGGGCTTACTACCGATTGCTGTTGCTGGCATTGATATAGGACAGTTTGTAACTGGCGCTAGAATAGCGGGCGAGGATTTTTCGGATTCGAACGCTAATAATAACCGGGCCTACCAATATGCCCTAGCCCGTTTTGAGCTTTATAAGCGCGGTTATTCGGTAGAGCTTCTTGCATCGTTTGAGCCACGTTTAAATAAATTGCATGAGTGGTGGAAGCAGTTGTTTGGTGAAAGCGAAGGAAAAGAGCATAAAGGGCTGTATCCTTCAACTGTAAATTATTCAACTGATTTACATGCCATCGGGCAATTTATTCAAGAGGGTAGTCGAATCATGTTCGAAACGCTCATTCACTTTGAGGAGATTGAAGAGGATATTAGTATTCCGTATATGCTCGGGGACTGTGATGGTTTAAATTATTTAGCAGATCGCTCAATGAATGGTATTAATGCAACCTCGAAGGACGGGGTGGCGCTTGCACATGAGGAGGGCGGTGTACCAGTATTAAAGCTGGAGCTGCCAAAGCTAGACGCGTATCATGTTGGCTACCTAATGATGTTCTTTATGAAGGCCTGTGTAATGAGTGCAGCCTTACTAGGGGTTAATCCATTTGACCAACCAGGTGTGGAAGCTTATAAAAAGAAAATGCTACAGTTATTAAAAGAAGATGTGGTGATTGCAAATGCAAATGAAGGAAAAATATAATCGTTGGCTTGAACATCCTATATACAGGGCTGAGCTTGAGGAAATAAAGCATAATGAGGCTGAAATAGCGGACCGCTTTTATCAAACCGTACCTTTTGGAACAGGCGGTATGCGCGGGAAGCTTGGTGCCGGGACGAATCGTATTAATGTCAATACGATTCGTCTTGTTGCGGAGGGGCTTGCACGACAAATTGCTGCTGCAGGTGACGAAGCGAGGACACGCGGTGTTGTAATTGCGTATGATACACGTCATTTTTCGAAAGAGTTTGCTTACGAAACAGCGGGAGTACTTGCTGCGCATGAGATTCGAAGCTACGTTTTTAAGGAAAGCCGACCAACGCCTGAGTTAAGCTTTGCAGTCCGTTATTTATCCGCATTCTCAGGTGTTGTAATAACGGCAAGCCACAATCCAAAGCAATATAACGGCTTTAAAGTGTATGGTGAGGACGGGGCACAGCTAACGCCGCAATTTGCAGATAGAATCGTAGCTCACATGGAAAGTGTCCAAGATCTATTCCGTTTAGAGTCACTTTCTAAAGATACACTACTAGAATCAGGCTATTGTACGGAAATATTAGAAGAGCTTGATAATGCTTATCAAAAGGCTTTAAAAACATTAGCACAGCACACGGGGAAGAAGGATTTGCCCCTCGTGTATACACCGTTACATGGGGCAGCACTTGTACCAACAGCCTGTGCTTTAGCGGAGGCTGGCTTTCATCATGTTAGTATTGTGGAGGAGCAAGCGAAGCAGGATGGTGATTTTCCTACTGTGAGCTATCCAAATCCCGAGGAAGCAGACGCGTTTAGACTAGCGATTGAACTAGGGCAGAAGACGAGTGCCGAGCTATTGTTAGCAACTGACCCAGATGGCGATCGTCTTGGTGTAGCAGTTCGTGATGGGGATTCGTATAAGCTTTTAACGGGTAATGAGCTCGGGGCGCTGCTACTACATTACATTCTATTGGGTAAAAAAACATTACCAATCAACGGTGCAATCGTAAAAACTATTGTAACGTCAGAGCTTGGTGCTGCAATTGCAGAAAGCTTTGGAGTAAAAACAATTGAAACGCTTACTGGCTTTAAGTTTATCGCTGAAAAAATAGCCGAGTGGGAGAGAACAGGTGAGTATACGTTCTTATTCGGCTATGAGGAAAGCTATGGCTATTTGGCTGGTGATTTTGTTCGAGATAAGGATGCTGTGCAAATTGCGCTACTAACGGCAGAGATGGCCTCTTATTATAGCGAGCAAGGAAAAACTTTGTTAGATGGCCTACAAGCATTGTACAAGGAATATGGCTTCTACAAGGAAGAGTTAATCTCGCTGACATTCGAAGGGATCGACGGAAGACAAAAAATCGCGTCAATTATGGAAACCTTCCATCAAGATCCACCGAGGGAGTTTGCACATATTAGGGTTGTGAAAGTAGAAGATTACAGTCTTGGCAATATAAACGGCTTACCTATGGCAGATGTAGTGAAATTTATATTAGCAGACGAATCATGGATTTGCGTACGCCCTTCCGGAACAGAGCCAAAATGTAAGTTTTATATCGGTGTGAAGAAGGACAGTGAGGCTGCTAGTAAGCAAGCCATTGAAAATATTAAAGATGATTTGAAACAATATATGGAATAGAGCGAGAGCACCTTAATTGAGGTGCTCTTTTTGGCTAGCGTATATGTGTATATTCGTATACGCATATATTTAGATCGGGGTTTGTAAAATATTGATCTTATAAGAAGTATAATAATACATTTATACTTTCGTTGTAGATTATTTGAAACCAAATAATTAATTGTTCAGAATATATAGAAAATAGGTATAACTAAATGTAAAATACTAGGTATATAAGGGTGATTTGTACTATTTATGGGTCTGGAGTGTTTAGATTTATTTTATTTAAGGTTCTATTTTCATATATTTTGAGTGGCGTTTTACATATGGGGTTGTTGTTTATAGTATTCATACAGTAATAGCGTGGTTTTACATTAAAGGGGGTGATTAATGTTTTGAGCTCTCACAAGAAAATCCCCGGGTAAACAAGTCGTGGCAGACAGTACCCGAGGATTTGGACGACAGGAGTATCCTGCCTTTGTTCAGTATACTCCTTTTTTTGAAGATTTTGTAGTTTCTAGAATCAAAAAGGAGGATTAGTGATGAAAAAAAGCACAGTATTTTACTTAAAGCACGATTCAGCAGCGATTATTCCATTTACATCTGATTATGGCGAGATTCATTCTGTAGTATTCAATAATAACCAAAAGGTAGAAGTCCCACTTTCACCAAAGGAAATAATCGATCTTAATTTGCGTAGAATAGGGACAAGCCTAAGAGGAGCAAAGGATGGAGCGAAGGAAGTATTAGGTTCAGCTAGTATGCACCCTGTTGTACTAAGTATCGAGAAAGGGATGTACTGGTTCCCAAGTGAATCTTATAATAATGATTCTTGTGCATGGTTTGCACTTCGTTGTATTCAGGATTGTGAAGCTATGGATGCAAATGAAACAGTGGTGATGCTAACGAATGGTTATAACGTAAATATAGAGGTTTCAAAAAATTCCTTTAAAAAACGGCTTCAAAATGCAAGGGAGTTTAAATGTATTATTGAAGAACGATCAAATCAAATCCTATCAGACTATATTGATAAGAGAACCGATATTTCGATTATTAAGGATGGTCACCGTGTAGAATATAGGATTGAAAACGATGAAGAAGATGAAAATGATGATGAAAAGTAATCCTCGTTTCATCCAGCTACAATAAATTAGGTGTGCAGAAAATCACGGAAAAGTCATTTTTTATTGATTTCTTATGTAGCAACACACGTAGGTTAAAGTGAATAGTAACGAAGACTCATACTTTATTTTGAAAAGTATGAGTTTTTTTAGATAAAAACAACATTAATGTATTAAGATAATGTATAATTTTAGGGAAATGGACTTGATTTTAGTTTGAATTATTATTCTAAAAATAGTAATTAAGATGATAGACGAGTAAATGTAATATAAAGGATAATTAATGTATTGTCATAGTGAGTTTGGGGGTAGCGACATGATTTTTAAACGGCAGGAAGGTTTTCGGTTCTCGTTTGGGGAACCACTTGAGGCAAAATTCGTTATTTTAATTGACGGTAAGCCATTTGATTTGGAGCGAACATCTAATACATGTAAAATATTAGACATTAGCCCTCGGGGTATGAAAATATCTTCTGAAGTAGATCTTAATGAGCATATAAACAAAATGCTACAGCTTGAAATATGTTTTACCTTAGATGTAACTGAAATTAAATGTGTGGGTGAGATTGTCTGGTCAAAGCCTTTTGGAAGCTGCACCCATTATGGCGTTGTCATTTATAATCAAGCGGCAGTGGAAGACCTAATTATTAATGAACTTAAGCTACGCCGTCGTAAAGAGGTTCTTCGGTCAAAATCAGAATAAAAATTTTTTTAAAAAAATTTTTGAAATGAAGCAGGATTTTTTAAATGGAAATAGAAATAATATATTATAGCCGTAATTTAAGGAGGAGTTTACATGCTAAAGTTTAACATTCGTGGTGAGAACATTGAGGTAACTCCAGCGATTCGCGACTACGTTGAAAGTAAAGTTGAGAAAGTGGAACGCTATTTTAACGAAGATGTTAACGCAAACGCTAACGTAAATTTAAAAGTGTATAATGATAAGCAAACAAAGGTTGAAGTGACGATTCCTATGAAAAATGTGACGCTTCGTGCTGAAGAACGTCATGACGATATGTATGCTGCTGTTGACCTAATCGTCGACAAGCTAGAACGACAAATTCGTAAACATAAAACGAAAGTAAATCGTAAATTCCGTGAGCGTGAAGGGTCAGGTATTTACTTCGCCAATGTATCGCAAGGTGGACCTTCAGTTGAGGAAGAGGAATATACAGTAGTTCGTACAAAACAGTTTGACCTAAAACCAATGGATCAAGAGGAAGCAATTCTTCAAATGAATATGCTAGGTCATGATTTCTATATTTTCACAGATGCAGAGTCAGAAAGCACAAACATCGTATACAAACGTAGAGATGGCAAATATGGCTTAATTGAAACAAATTAATGAATGTAGAGCTCCTGTTTCTGACAGGGGCTTTTTCATTTGGAAAAGTGTATAGTACTAATACTATTTAGTGAATTATTCGTCATATTTTTGGGGAATTCCGCTGTCAATTTGCACCACCTCTATACTAAATGATAAAATGAAGCTTGATACTATATGGGAAGTGAAAATAGATGCTAAACATATTAAATAAAATGTTTGATTTCAATAAAAAAGAAGTAAAACGCTTAGAAAAAATCGCTGATCAAGTTGAGGCACTATCTGGTCAAATGGAAGGCTTATCAGACCAAGCTCTACAAGCAAAAACACCTGAGTTTCAAAATCGCTATCTTAATGGCGAATCTCTAGATAAACTATTACCGGAGGCGTTTGCGGTAGCACGTGAGGCATCTCGCCGTGTACTTGGGATGTATCCATTCCGTGTGCAGGTGATGGGAGCTGCTTCCTTGCATGATGGGAACATTTCAGAGATGAAAACTGGTGAAGGTAAAACGTTAACATCGACTATGGCCGTTTATTTAAATGCAATAACTGGAAAAGGTGTGCACGTAGTCACGGTCAATGAGTACCTTGCTACACGTGACGCAAATGAAATGGGCGAGCTGTACCAATGGCTTGGCTTAACAGTTGGTTTAAACTTAAATAGCTTATCGAAGGAAGAGAAGCGTGCTGCTTATGCGGCGGATATTACGTATTCGACGAACAATGAGCTGGGCTTTGATTATCTTCGTGACAATATGGTGCTCTACAAGGAAGATCGTGTACAGCGTCCGTTATTCTATGCTGTAATCGATGAGGTCGACTCGATTTTAATTGATGAAGCACGTACGCCGCTTATCATTTCAGGACAAGCTGGAAAAACGGCACAGCTTTATGTGCAGTCGAATGCATTCGTTCGTATGTTAAAGCAAGAGGAAGACTACAACTATGATGAATCGACGAAAGGTGTTACATTAACGGAAAATGGGATTGAGAAGGCCGAGCGTGCATTTGGAATCGATAACTTATTCGATTTAACACATGTTCGTCTTAACCACGCGATTAACCAGTCGTTAAAGGCACATGTTTCGATGCATCTAGATGTTGATTATGTTGTGCAGGACGGAGAGGTAGTAATCGTCGATAGCTTCACAGGTCGTTTAATGAAGGGGCGTCGTTATTCTGATGGTCTTCACCAGGCGATAGAAGCGAAGGAAGCTTTAGAAATTCAAAATGAATCGATGACAATGGCAACAATTACGTTCCAAAACTACTTCCGTATGTATGAAAAACTGGCAGGTATGACAGGTACAGCGAAAACGGAAGAAGAGGAATTCCGTAACATTTATAATATGAGTGTTATTGTCATTCCGACGAATAAGCCGATTATTCGTGATGATCGTCCAGATTTAATTTATGCATCGATGAAAGGGAAGTTCGAGGCGGTTGCAAAGGATATTGCAGAGCGTCATAAGGCTGGTCAACCTGTTTTAGTCGGTACGGTTGCGATTGAAACATCTGAAATTATTTCGCAGCTATTAACAAAATATAAAATTCCACATAATGTATTAAATGCGAAAAACCATGAGCGTGAGGCTGAAATTATTGCTACTGCGGGTAATAAAGGCGCGGTTACAATTGCAACGAACATGGCTGGTCGTGGTACGGATATTAAACCTGGTGAAGGTGTGCTTGATATTGGTGGTTTAGCAGTTATTGGTACTGAGCGTCATGAATCTCGTCGTATTGATAATCAGCTGCGCGGTCGTTCTGGTCGTCAAGGGAATGCTGGTGTAACGCAGTTCTACCTATCGCTTGAAGACGAATTAATGCGCCGATTTGGTTCAGATAATATGAAGGCGATGATGACAAAGCTTGGAATGGATGATACGCAGCCTATCCAATCGAAAATGGTTTCACGTGCCGTTGAGTCTGCTCAAAAACGTGTTGAAGGTAATAACTTTGATGCGCGTAAACGCCTATTACAGTATGATGATGTACTTCGCCAGCAACGCGAGGTTATTTATAATGAGCGTTACGAGGTACTGGAAACAGATAATATGCGTGGCCTTGTCGAATCGATGATTGAGCAGGCCATTGAAAATGCCGTTGCGATTCACACACAAGGTGAACAGAAGGAGTGGAACTTAAATGCGCTTGAAGATTATATTTCGGCGACGTTTTTAGATGAGGGTGATTTAACAGTTACTGATTTTGAAGGCTTAAATGCAGAGCAAATCGGTAATGTCATTAAAGAAGTCGTAACTGTTCGCTATAACGAAAAAGAAGAAGCGATGACGCCTGAGCGTATGCGTGAATTCGAGAAGGTTATTTTACTTCGTTCGATTGATACGAAATGGATTGACCATATCGATGCAATGGATCAGCTTCGTCAAGGAATTCATTTACGTGCTTATGGCCAAAATGATCCGCTTCGTGAATACCAGCAAGAAGGATTTGCGATGTTCGAGGATATGGTAGCTTCCATTCGCGAGGATGTTGCCAAATACGCGATGAAGGCGGAAATTCGTAACAATTTACAGCGTGAGGAAGTGGCGAAAGGACAAGCGGTTAATCCGAAAGAGGAAGGAACTGCAAAGCCTAAAAAAATGCCAGTTCGTAAAGCTGAAAATGTTGGGCGAAATGATCCATGTCCATGCGGTAGCGGTAAAAAATATAAAAACTGTCACGGAGTAGGACAATAATTTTTATTGAATTTGTTTGACTGGATAGAGTGATGTTTTGTGCGTATAGCGCGATCATTTGTGCGGATAGAGTATGTTATGTGCGAATAACGCGATCATTTGTGCGGATACAGATATATTTCGTGCGTTTGACACATCCATTCGCGTAGTTAGGATCAATTTTGTACATTCTGTCTCTTTCGTGAAATAAAATAAGAATAATTAATAGTAACTTTTCAACCGAGGTCACCATAATACAATAAGGTGACCTGGTTTTACCAAGCAGCGAAGAAAATTATACTGCAAAAGAAATTCATCATCTCGCCCTATAAAAAGGCGAGATGTGTTTTTCTACTAAAGGTTAGGAATTAAATAACGGGGGATTTTAAATGATTGAATTAGCAGAAGTAAGAAATATCCTTGAAAATACAGCTACAAAATTAGCGGATTTCAGGGGGTCTCTTTGACTTAGAAAACAAAGAGGCACGTATACAAGAACTAGATGAAATGATGTTAATGCCTGACTTCTGGAACGACCAGCAGGCAGCACAAGTCGTGATTAACGAAGCAAATGGGATTAAAGCTATTGTGAATGATTACAATGATTTAGTTTCAACTCATGAAAATTTGGAAATGACGCTTGAGCTATTAAAGGAAGAGCCAGACGAAGAGCTGCAGGCAGAGCTTGGAACAGAGCTAGAAGAGTTCCAAACAAATATGTCGGACTTTGAACTGCAAATGTTACTTTCAGAGCCGTATGATAAAAACAATGCCATTTTGGAGCTTCACCCTGGGGCTGGAGGTACAGAATCTCAAGACTGGGGTTCGATGTTGTTACGTATGTACACTCGTTGGGCAGATAAGCGAGGCTTTAAAGTGGAAACATTAGATTATTTACCTGGTGATGAAGCGGGTATTAAATCGGTTACGCTAAAAATTTCAGGTCATAATGCATATGGTTATTTAAAGGCGGAAAAAGGTGTACATCGTTTAGTTCGTATTTCACCGTTCGATTCATCAGGCCGTCGTCATACATCCTTCGTTTCCTGTGACGTTATGCCAGAGTTTAACGATGAAATTGAAATCGACGTGCGAACAGAAGATTTAAAAATTGATACGTATCGTGCAACAGGTGCTGGTGGGCAGCATATTAATACGACAGACTCAGCTGTTCGTATTACCCACACGCCGACGGGAACAGTTGTACAATGTCAGTCTGAGCGCTCGCAAATTAAGAACCGTGAGTCTGCCATGAAAATGTTAAAGGCGAAGCTATATCAATTAGAAATTGAAAAGCAAGAACAGCAGCTAGCTGAAATCCGTGGTGAGCAGAAGGAAATTGGTTGGGGCTCTCAAATCCGTTCTTATGTGTTCCATCCATATTCAATGGTAAAGGATCACCGAACAAATGAAGAAACGGGAAATACAGGAGCGGTAATGGATGGCGATTTAGATGCATTTATTAATGCCTACTTACGTTCGCGTATCGTAAAATAATCAGAAAAGCTTTTTATGTGATGAGATTATGCTCGTCCATAAAGAGCTTCTTTTTTTGAGGAAAATTCCGGTCTTGTTTTTCGAATTTGCAAATGGTGAAAAAAATATGTACAATACAAAAGGGAACGCTTGTTCTGTTTGGAGGGTTGAAAATGCAGAATCTGGATGTAGAAAGGGCTTATTTGGAGGCTATTATTTATTTACCGATGCTTTTAATTGTACTTGAAAGAGATCATACATTATTTGAAATGGGAGAATTTAAATTAAAGGGACCATATTTGCACTTAGTTGATGATGCTAGAACTTGTATTGAGGCAGATTTAAAAAGAGCGAAGGCGTATGTAACGGAAAAAAATATAAAGGTCATTCGTGCCGAAAAAGATGATTTATTTACAGAATATCATGTTCATTTTGCGAATACTGTAGAAGTGCGAAGATATTCTAATATACGCCTTCGAAATCACAGTGAAAAGTTATTAAAAGCCTATATTCGTAAAACAATTCAATAATTCATAAAGGAACAAATCGATTCCAATGCTTAAGGATGGCTTTGTATAACATAGCTGAAGTGACATACTGATTATTCAATGAAGAAATATGAATAAAGAGATCGACTTCAAGAGAATCCTTAAATGTTACCGTTACATGTGTTCTATGGTTAACAATATTTGTGATGGCATTAAATGAAACCCAAATATTATTATGAGATTTCGGTGACATTAACGGAAACATGACTTGTGGATGGCCATAATCAGTTGCAACGACGAGTGGGAATTTATGTTTGTTTTCATCTAAAAATTGTTTCGACCGATTAATGGAGGCTCTGTAGTTACTCCCCATATTTTCACAGGCAATATGAATAAGTCTTAACGGTCTTTTGGATACTTCAATAACGCCACTCTTTTCATAAACGATTGTATGAATTTTTTTGTCCTGCTTTTTTGATTCTAGTAAGTACGTATTACTTGTAATATTGTAGTCACTAACAAAACGAGTTGGTACAGTCAAATCGGTTTCCTCCTTTGTGAATTTTTAGAATTAAGTGACACCTAAATAATACCTAGTTTCAATAAGGAATACAACATTTTTTAGAAAATTCAGAAATTATATAAAGATTATTCTGAAAATATTGCAAATTGATGACTTTTTTTTTATAATAAAAAAAAGGGTATCGGGGTGATATCGATGGATAAGTATTATTCGTATACAGATTTTTTACGAGCAGTAGGGCATTACCCACGTGAGGCAGAAAGTGAGAAACTGTTAACCGACATTTATGTAGACTTATTTTTAAACCGGCTTCAACGTATACAGCGCATTGAGAGGCTGGAGGAGCTCATCGATATGTCATTAGATCAAAGAAACGAACAAGCATTTTTCGCACATACGCAGGAATTAAATGAATTACTCGAATCAATTGAAAACTAAATTCTATATTCCGTAAAAAAATTACACTTTTAACCTTACTAGTAGCTATAATAATTTCTAAAAATCGCCAGGTGTTCTATGGCGATTTTTATTTTTGTTTAAAAATTAGAATATACGTTCGCTTTATTGTCGATAATTAACAGTAGGTATGATAAAATGTACGTATTAGAAATGCAGGAAAGGACGAACAACAAATGAACGAAACTTTTGAAATTCAGTCCAATTATAGACCAAGTGGTGACCAGCCATCAGCAATTAAGGAGCTAGTGCAAGGTATTCAGGAAGGGAAGCGTCACCAAACGTTGCTTGGCGCAACAGGAACAGGTAAAACATTTACAATATCGAACGTTATTAAAGAGGTAAATAAGCCAACACTTATTATGGCGCATAATAAAACGCTAGCAGGTCAGCTGTATAGCGAATTTAAAGAGTTTTTTCCAAATAATGCAGTCGAATATTTTGTAAGTTATTATGATTACTATCAACCCGAGGCGTATGTCCCTCAAACAGATACGTTTATAGAGAAAGATTCAAGTATAAACGATGAGATTGATAAATTGCGCCATTCAGCAACATCAGCGCTATTTGAGAGAGATGATGTCATTATTATTGCATCCGTTTCTTGTATTTATGGCTTAGGTTCTCCAGAGGAATATCGTGAAATGGTCGTATCGATACGAACAGGAATGGAAATTGAGCGTAATGAACTGCTTAGAAAATTAGTCGATGTACAATATGAGCGTAATGATATTAATTTTACGCGTGGAACGTTTCGCGTCCGAGGAGATGTTGTAGAAATATTCCCTGCTTCTCGAGATGAGAGATGTATTCGAGTAGAATTTTTTGGTGATGAAATAGATCGTATTCGCGAGGTAGATGCACTAACGGGCGAAATTTTAGGCGAACGAGAGCATGTTGCAATCTTCCCTGCATCCCACTTCGTAACACGCGAGGAAAAGATGAAAAAAGCAATCGATAATATCCAAATAGAGCTTGAGGAGCAGCTATCAAAATTTCGAGCAGAGGATAAATTACTTGAAGCGCAACGATTAGAGCAGCGGACAAACTATGACCTAGAAATGATGCGTGAAATGGGCTTCTGTTCTGGAATTGAAAACTATTCACGTCATTTAACACTGCGTGAGTCAGGAGCAACACCGTACACCCTGCTCGATTATTTTCCAGAAGATTTTCTGCTCGTTGTAGATGAAAGTCATGTTACCCTGCCACAGGTGCGGGGGATGTATAACGGTGACCAAGCACGAAAGCAAGTGTTGGTGAATTATGGATTCCGATTGCCATCAGCGCTAGATAACAGACCGTTGAAATTCGACGAGTTCCAATCAAAAGTGTCACAGGCAATCTATGTTTCAGCAACACCTGGACCATATGAATTAGAGCATACACCAGAAATGGTAGAGCAAATTATTCGACCAACAGGGTTACTGGATCCGACAATCGATGTACGTCCGATCGAAGGGCAAATTGATGATTTAATCGATGAAATTCATGAACGAATTAAAAAGCAAGAACGTGTTCTTATAACCACTTTGACGAAAAAGATGTCAGAGGATTTATCCGCTTATTTAAAGGAAATGGGATTAAAGGTTGAATATTTACACTCTGAAATAAAAACGTTAGAGCGAATTGAAATTATTCGTGAGCTACGTAAAGGAACATATGATGTGTTAATTGGGATTAACTTATTGCGGGAGGGGTTAGATATTCCAGAAGTATCCCTTGTCGCGATTTTAGATGCAGATAAAGAAGGATTCCTACGTTCAGAGCGCTCATTAATTCAAACAATCGGGCGTGCAGCACGAAATTCGAATGGTCATGTCATTATGTATGCAAATAATATGACCGATTCGATGAAAAAAGCAATCGATGAAACAAAGCGTCGTCGAACGATTCAGGAAGCTTATAACAAGGAACATGGCATTACCCCACAAACAATTATAAAGAAAATTCCTGATATAATTCGTGCCACGCAGGCGGCAGAAGAAGAGGAAACATATGTAACAAAGGCGACGAAGGGGAAGAAATTAACAAAAGCAGAAATGGACAAGTTGATTTCGTCACTAGAGGTCGAAATGAAGGAAGCTGCAAAAGCGCTTGATTTTGAACGAGCAGCAGAATTGCGTGATACTATTTTTGAATTGAAGGCAGAAGGGTGACGAACTGTGAAAAATACAGAAATTATAGTACAAGGTGCACGTGCACATAACTTAAAAAATATTGATGTAACAATTCCAAGAGATAAGTTAGTTGTATTAACGGGATTGTCTGGTTCAGGGAAATCGTCACTTGCTTTCGATACGATTTATGCAGAGGGACAGCGACGTTATGTAGAATCACTTTCTGCATATGCCCGTCAATTTCTCGGTCAAATGGATAAGCCTGATGTAGATGCGATAGAAGGACTGTCACCAGCAATTTCTATTGACCAAAAAACGACAAGTCGTAATCCGCGTTCTACGGTGGGAACAGTAACGGAGATTTATGATTATCTACGATTATTATTTGCCCGTGTAGGAAAGCCGGTTTGTCCAAATCACGGCATCGAAATTAGCTCACAAACAATTGAGGGTATGGTTGATCGACTAATGGAATATCCAGAGCGTACGAAAATGCAGCTATTAGCACCGATTATAGAGGGGCGAAAAGGGACTCATGTAAAGCTGTTAGAGGATTTAAAAAAGCAAGGCTATGTTCGTGTTCGAATCGACGGAGAGCTACGTGACCTGGATGACAATATAGAGCTGGATAAAAATAAAAAGCATACTGTTGAAGTTGTCGTTGATCGAATCGTTATAAAAGAAGGGATTGCTGCCAGAATAAGTGATTCATTGGAATCGGCACTTCGACTTGCTGAAGGTCGTGTACTAGTCGATGTGATGGAGCATGAGGAACTGTTATTTAGTGAGCACCATGCTTGTCCACAATGTGGCTTTTCGATTGGGGAGCTTGAGCCGAGAATGTTTTCCTTTAATAGTCCGTTTGGTGCCTGTACTTCCTGTGATGGGCTAGGTGTGAAGCTTGAAGTGGATATAGATTTAGCAATTCCAGATAGAGAACTTACATTGCTTGAAAATGCGATTGCACCTTGGGAATCGATTAGCTCACAGTACTATCCACAACTCTTAAAGGCAGTATGCAATCACTATAATATTCCAATGGATGTACCGGTGAAGGATATTCCAAAAGAACAGCTAGATAAAATTTTAAAGGGTTCCGGTAAGGAAAAAATCCAGTTTGACTACGAGAATGAATTTGGAAGCAAACGTAGCCAGTTAATTGAATTCGAAGGTGTTTTGAATAATATTGAGCGTCGCTTCCGTGATTCAAGCTCTGATTACGTTCGCGAGCAAATGGAAAAATATATGGAAGAGCAGCACTGCCCATCTTGTAAGGGCTATCGTTTAAAGCCTGAAACCTTAGCGGTAAAGGTCAACGGGAAGCATGTTGGGGAAGTAACAAAATACTCGATTCAAGAGGCGAACGCTTTCTTTGAAGAACTGCAGCTATCTGACAAAGATATGCAAATTGCTCGACTCATATTGCGAGAAATACATGAACGTCTTGGTTTCCTTATTAATGTGGGGCTAGATTATTTAACATTATCACGAGCAGCTGGAACATTATCGGGTGGTGAGGCACAGCGAATTCGGCTTGCTACACAAATTGGCTCACGCTTAACAGGTGTGCTATACATTTTAGATGAGCCATCCATCGGTTTACACCAGCGAGATAACGATCGACTCATTGCAACGCTCCAAAGCATGCGGGATTTAGGAAATACGTTAATCGTCGTTGAGCACGATGAGGATACGATGCTGGCTGCAGATTATTTAATAGATGTTGGCCCTGGTGCAGGCGTGCATGGCGGTCAAATTGTCGCACAAGGAACACCTACAGAGGTAATGGCAAACGATGCGTCATTGACAGGGCAATATTTAAGTGGGAAAAAATTTATCCCATTACCGATTGAACGCCGTCAACCGGATGGTCGTAAAATAACGATAAAAGGTGCTACGGAAAATAATTTGAAAAAAGTTAGCGTCGATGTGCCACTAGGAATATTTATTGCAGTAACAGGCGTTTCCGGATCAGGAAAGTCCACGCTCATAAATGAAATCCTATACAAATCACTTGCTCAAAAATTAAATCGATCGAAAGTAAAACCAGGAGCACACAAGGATATTACTGGTATAGAGCAGCTAGAGAAGGTTATTGATATTGATCAATCACCAATCGGTCGAACACCACGATCTAACCCAGCTACATATACGGGAGTATTTGATGATATTCGTGATGTTTTCTCAGTAACAAATGAAGCAAAGGTGAGAGGCTATAAAAAAGGGCGCTTTAGCTTTAATGTGAAGGGTGGTCGCTGCGAGGCCTGTCGCGGTGATGGAATTATAAAAATTGAAATGCACTTCTTACCCGATGTATATGTGCCTTGTGAGGTCTGTCATGGAAAACGCTATAATCGCGAAACGTTAGAGGTGCGCTACAAGGATAAAAATATTGCGGATATACTAGAAATGACGATAGAGGATGGGGTTCATTTCTTTGAAAATATCCCTAAAATTCAACGTAAATTACAGACACTAGTCGATGTAGGATTAGGGTATATGAAGCTTGGACAGCCAGCGACTACATTATCAGGTGGTGAAGCGCAGCGTGTAAAGCTAGCCTCCGAATTACATCGTCGTTCTACAGGGAAGTCATTCTATATTTTAGATGAGCCAACAACTGGCTTACATGCTGAGGATATTGCGCGCTTATTAAAGGTATTGCAGCGACTCGTTGAAAATGGGGAAACCGTTCTTGTCATCGAGCATAATTTAGATGTAATTAAAACAGCAGATTATATAATCGATCTTGGTCCAGAGGGCGGCGATAGAGGTGGAACAATTGTGGCAACGGGTACACCAGAAGAGATTTGTGAAGTAAAGGAGAGCCACACAGGATACTATTTAAAACCGATACTACAACGTGATCGAAAGAGAATGGAACTATGGATTCAACACGCAAAAACAAAATAGTGAAAAAGCTATCTTCCGTTGTATGAAACTTTTTCTCCTCCCTTATCGTATAATAAATTAAATAACGAGAGGGAGGCTTTTTTATGGATGAGCGTAAACGTATTTTAAACTTAGTAGAAAATGGTACGATTTCAGCAGATGAGGCAATCAAGTTGCTAGAGGCATTATCAAAGCAAAAGGAACCAGCTTCGACAGCTCTTACATCGACTGAAGAAATGCATGAACAAGCAGCAAACGATGAGCCGAAATCAACATTCGAGTCGAGAGAAGAAACATCCCAACGTAAAACAACAGGATTTGAAGACATATTTGGAAAAGCCTTTAATAAGGAAACGAATAAAAAAATGGACGAGTTCATGCATGAATTGCGAAATGATTTATCAGAGCTTAGTGGACGTATGATGAGTATGATGAATACAACCTTTTCAAAAATTAAGGACTTTGATATTGAATTCCCGTTCGGTGAAAAAGTGGAGTTTGATAAAACATATGCCTTTGATGTAGAAGCGGTGAGAGGCTTTGAAATTGACATGCCAAACGGTAAAGTCACAGTAGAAAAAACGGAGGAGCCAAAAGTATTAATTGAAGCTCATGTGAAAATGCAACGAAAAGAATCGGAGCAAGATAGCATCGAGCGCTTCTCAGAGAACTTCGTACAATTAAAATCAGGTAAAATAGAAATTTCCACACAATCAAAGGTAGCTCATGTTGCACTAAAGATACTCTTACCAAAAAAGCAATATGATGTATTTATCGTCAGATTGTTAAACGGTGGCATTACATTTAGTGAAGTCGAAGCAAAGGTAGTTAAGGCAAAAACGTATAATGGCGCTGTAAAGGCAGAAAAGGTAATGTTTGATCATGGAGATTTACAATCTGCTAATGGGGCAATTGAAGCAACGGGTATTAAAGGTACAGATTTAGAGGCAGAAACTGCAAACGGCCGAATTTATATCGATGGAGATGTCAAGGAAGTGGAGGCCGAGTCCGTCAATGGGCATGTTGTTGTCACGACGACCTCAAATGCTGCACATAAAATAAAGGCTCGTACAGTTGCTGGTGCTGTGGAATTGTACGTACCGAAAAATGTGTCATTAGATGGGCAGGTTTATTCGAACTTTGGAAAAACGGATGTAGGCTTACCCGATGTGACAGCGCGATCAACAGAAGATGCTTTTCTTATAAAAACTGTTCGTTTTGATAAGGTTGTTGAGGATGCCCCACTTTTAAAGCTAGTAGGGGAATCACGAACGGGTTCAGTAATTGTACGCTACACAACACAAGGTGAATAAAAAAAGATGTGAAGACAGGTAAAATGGTACCTGTGGATAGGACACTTGAAAAAGAGTGTGCTATTCACAGGTA
>NZ_JBAFWZ010000027.1:0-44103 GCF_036662795.1 Lysinibacillus sp. 54212 | reverse complement strand
CATGATATATACGCTTCTAGACTTATCTAGAAAAGGGTTTAAAATCCCGCTAGCTTCGTACCAAAAATCTTCTAATATATTCGAATTTAGACTTATCCAGAAATCCGCTCACTCCGTATCACAAATTCTCACACCTTACCTATTAAAAACGTCCAACGCGCGCTTGGCAGTTGCGGCTGCTTCTTCTTTGATGCCGCCGACGATTGCTGTGAGTTCAGCTTGGCTGGAGGCTAGATTTGATAAGATGCTGACAGCTTTTTCGAATAGCTGTGATCCGTTCCAGTTGTCCGTTTCGACGTGACCGATAATTGGTTGCTTTGCGATGTTGGCAAAGGCATCGATTTTCGGGTCGTATGAAATGGCGACAAACGGTGTGTGATAGGTTGCTGCAAAAATGAGTGAGTGCAGGCGCATGCCGATCAGTAGCTTTGATTGACCGATTACAGCGATTTTTTCTTCCAGCGCCATGTTGCCCGGTGAAACTAGTATCGAGCCAGAAGCACTGTTCACACTGTTCGCACCCGTACCGTCGCCAGAAGCACTGTTCGCACTGTTCGCATCCGTACCGTCACCAGCAGCACCTCCGCCAGTAGTCGCCATGAGCGAGGCGATTTCGTACGATGTTTTTTCATCGTGTTCGCCGTGCATGGGTACTAGGATGATGTTTTCGCCGTGTTGTACGAGTAATTGTAGACTGTCTGCGATTTTTTTCTTGAAGTCGACAGTGCTAGGCCAATCGCGCACACTAACGGCGATATAGGATTTATGATTCGCTTTCCCCTCGTTAAGGTTTGCATCCTCAGCGCCCACGCCAGCCCCAGCTCCTTCAAGCATTTCAGTTGCCTCACGAGGTTCAACGGGCCCCCCAGCTCCATCGCCAGCCCCATCGCCAGCCCCAGAGCCAGCCCCAGCTCCCTCAAGCATCTCATCCGCCTCACGAGGTTCACTCAGCTCACCAGCCCCAGTCTCCACAAGCCCGCCAGTAGCCCCTTCAACAGCCGTAAGCCCCTGTCGTTCAAGCCATTCACTCGAAAATCCGCTATGATCGAGGCCGATTACTGGGTCGGGCACAACCGTAATCCCGTTCGTCACGCCGATGTGCTCGAGTAGCTCACGCGAATCCTCGTCGCGCACGGTAATTTGGGCTACGGCCTTGTTGAACGTATTTTTGACGATCCACTTATTGAGTGGGTGATTGATTGGACCCATGCCTTGTGAGTATACAAATACCGGCTTTTTATGCCATTTGGCGATCCGTATTATGCCTGCATAATACGGGATCGATTTCATGCCGGTGCTGTCCTGCATGAGGCTGCCGCCGCCACTAATTAAGCCGTCAGCTTCTTTAATGGCGTCGCTTACCTCCTTCATTTTCCAGCGATTCACTGCCTCCACGTTATACGTTTTCGCTGTGGAGGCGGGGTTGTTCGATAGCACGGTGATGGCTACGTCGGGTTGCCATTTGCGGAGTGCTGAAATAATCGAAAGTAGAATCGCCTCGTCACCGACATTATCAAAGCCATAATAGCCTGATAGTACGATGCGCATTATAACCACCTCACTTTAGCTTTTTTCCAAAGCGCCATGCCAACTTTAAACACGGCAATAAATACTAAACCGATGATAAAGCCAAGAACGACACTATACGCTGTACGTAATAGGGAAACGTCGACTGGAATGTGTAAATGTGTAAATGTGTTCACGATCGATAAGAAGCCGATGACACCAACAACGAGTAGCACGCTGCCCCATCTACGGCAGATGCCCATCACATAAAGGGCTAGCACAAAGAATGGGAAGCCGATTAAGAATTCCTTCGTTCGAGGGCGTACATATAGCGTTTCCTCTAGCCATTGTCTAAAGGCTAGCTCGAATGAACTAACAGAGCCGGAATTTCCGGTACGGCTAATATAGAATAAACCAAATGCCGCTACAACCACCAACAGGACAATATGCCAATATTTCACGTCTTTATTTAACAGCGTGACGGATTTTGTTAGGGATTTCTTTAACCCAACCTTCGAAAGGTCGTTCATCTCCAGTAGGGCGAAAATAAAGAGTCCGAAAATCGGAATAATATAGACAAGCTTCACGCCACGGAACATTTCGAAGCCTGTAATAAAGCCGTTACCATTTAACAGTCCAATAATAATCGTAATACCAACCAAGCTAATTCCTACTGCCTTCACGTATTGCATGGCGATATCGCGAATGCGTGTAGAGCCATGTGCCGCCTTCACGACTGCATAAATGGGTGTCAGCACTGAAATAATGAGTGCAAATGCCTGTAGGAATAGCACGCGATCTAGCGCAAAGTAAGCGAGTGAGAGTGCTGCCATAAACAGGGCTGCTGCAATGCGAAGTGGCTGCCATTTTACAAGCTCAAATACCGCATACACAAAAATAACTCCAGCTAACAGAATAAGCGCCGTTACCCAAGAAGGAACCGTTACATCATCGAATACTTGCGCGGAACCGGCCTTATAATGGGCTGGCATTCTCTCCTGCACAAGCGTTAAATAGCTCGTTGCCTCTTTAATATTTTCTTCCGTATCACCCGTTGTTTTTAGATGATAGAAAATGGAGCGAATATTTCGTTCCTTTACCGCTCGAATCGTACGGTCGATACTTGTTTCGAGCGTTAAGTTTGTCTCGCGGTTTTTATTAATGCTCAGAAGACGAACAGTTTCATAATTTGCTTGCTTGGCGTTCTCATATTCGCCCTTCATTCGGTTGCCTTCGATTGTATAGAAGAAGTAACCAGCATCTCGTAGCGATTCGATCCACACGCCCCGAGCCTCTTGTCCGAAGCCGAAAGCCTCCTCGCCAGAGCCAAGCAAGCCAACAGCCTCTTCACCCTTTAGCTCGAGTAACTGCTTATAGATTCGATTATTAACTTCCTCGAGCTCGGCATTTTCAACTCGTAGGACATGCTGTAAACCGTGCTCCTCAAGTGTTTCAATGGCTTGTGTATCGTAGCCAATAGGTGTTTCTAAATCAAATAGCTTGTCTCCATTCGATAAAAAGTAAAACGGCTCGCCTGCAATCGAGACTTCCTCTAAGCCGACTTGCTCTGTAAAGAGGGCAGGTAAAAGTGAATCCTCTTGTTCTACAATCGACATATAGTAGCCACTTTTATTTGGGTCGATCTCGTCTTTATTCGAAGTAAAGCGCAGTAAATCTGCAATTTCGTGTTCCTCGTAAATTGTGATGAGGTTACGCTCCTCTAAATTTTCAAACGTTAACGGCTCAACGCTTACCTTACGAAGGCCACTATCCTGTAACGTTGAAAGCAGCTCATCTACAGTTTGCTCACTGCTCCTTGCTACTTCCCAAATTTCCTCATAAGGGATAATCATTTCATATTCATCGTTTGCTTTTTCTGCCTGCCATCGATTAATCAGTCCTGGGGAAGAGACCACAAGCAGCAAAATGATGATGCCCCATAGCCATTTTTGCTTAAACATAAAATTAAATTTCCTCTCTAGTCTTTTACCGATAATCGGGAGACTTTGTAAATCCTCTTTACTAATCGCTTTAGATAACAGAAGTAGGGTAAAGTAAATCGCACCACCAACAGCCATGCTAAGTACGACATAGCCCATAGAGGCAATTCGCGACCACTCTGTCACACCCAAATAAAGTGTTGGTACACCGATAACAGCGCCCATTACTAGGGCAGACAAGATCATTTTTACTGTGTCCGCCCCAACAATCGTGTAGGAAATTCTGCGATAAATAAAAACAGAATTCACGATAAATAATACAGCATACACGAGTAGGGTCGAGTAGGCTGCCCCGTCTAGACCAAACTGTTCAATCAATAGAATATTTGCCACAATCTTCAGCCCTACACCACAGACAATAATGTAAGCCCCGATGCGCGCGGCGTTTAATCCTTGTAGTACCCCTGTCCCTAAAATCGTCAGGGAGGTAAAGACGGCACTAAGATTAATCACTGCCAGCATTAAGCTTCCGTCAGTGTTCGTAAATAGCGCAATATTTACAGGAATCGTTAGGGAGAATAAGCCAATAGCGGCCGGCCAGGATACGAGATGTGTCATCCGGTGTGTACGTTCGATAATGTGACGAGTTTCATCAAATTTTCGTTCCGCTAATTTCGCCGTAATAAGTGGCACGAGCGGTAATATAATCGAAGAGGCAAAAATTGTCACAATTTGTACAAGTGTTAGCCCGCGACTATAAATACCAAATAGCCCCGTAATCTCATCCTTTGTAACACCGGCGTTACGTAGCCCGTATGTAACTGTGAACGAATCGACAAAGTTAAATAGTGCCATCGTAACCGAGCCAATCGCAATCGGAAGAGAGATTTTTAAAATCGTTCGGCTCCATGTTGAAAAATCATGCCACGTATATTTTTCACGGGAAGTGATTTTCCGGTCAAAGCGTTGATACTTTAATCGTAGGTAAACAAGGGAAGCGAGCGCCCCGACAACGGAGCCGACCATTACCCCCCCTGCAACGAGCTCGTCGGAATAATCAAGCTTCACAAGTACAAAGGCAGCAGCTAGGATTAGGACAACACGAACAAGCTGCTCAATTACCTGTGATACAGCAGTTGGCCCCATATTGCTATAGCCCTGGAAAAATCCGCGGTACACTGCCATATATGGTGCCACAAGCAGCGTGCCAGCTACGACAATCAGAGCAATACGCGTCGAAGGACCACCTAAAGCCTCCGAAATCGGTACGGAAAAGCCTACTAGTATCGAAAAGCTTAAAACACCAAAGGCGATAGCTAAAAAGCTTGCTGTTCGGTAAATATGCGTCACCTTATGAGGCTCATTATTCGCATTCGCCTCGGCGATCAGCTTTGAAATTGCAATCGGAATGCCGGCAACCGATAAATACAGCGCCACCATATAAACAGGGTACACGAGTGCAAAAATCCCAAGCACCGCATCACCCGCAATATTTTGCAGCGGAATACGGAAAATACTACCGAGCACCTTTGAAAGCAGGGTAGCAACCGTTAAGATTAATGTACTTTTGACAAAAGTGGATGAGCTCATTTTTTGATTCCTTGTCCTTTCGCCTTAAGGGCAAATACCTTTAGGGCAAAGCGGGGAAGGGCGAGCATACGCTTCCAACGACTTGGCTGCTTTAGTAGGCGATATAGCCACTCTAAATTGAGCTTTTGCCAAAAGACGGGTGCTCGTTTCACCGTACCAGCGATCACGTCGAATGAACCGCCAACACCGATAAACACCCCGTGTGAGAAGCGATCGATATGCTCGCTAATCCACTTCTCCTGTCGTGGCACCCCTAGGGCAACAAACACAAGATCCGGCTGCAGCGATTGAATTTCATCGGGAATGTCACTGCTATTCCAGTCGAAGAAGCCATCGTGATAGCCGACAACCTCTACATTCGGATACGTTTTGCCGATATTTTCAACGGTTTTATCAAGTGTTTCCTTTTGCGCCCCTAATAGGTAGATTTTGAAGCGCTTTTCGTTGCCCGCCTCGAGCAGGGCAATCATTGTATCATAGCCCGTCACACGGCCTGGTAGCTCATCACCTAGTATTTTCGCAGCCTTTACTACGCCAATACCGTCTGCACAAACGTATGTGGCCTGCTTAATGTACGCCATGAGCTCTGGATTTTCATTGGCCCCCATGACGATTTCAGGATTCGCCGTGATGACAAACGTTTTTTCCTTTCCTTCGATACGATTTATTAATAAGGAAGAGAATCCTTGCTGATCCGTATGTAAAAAGGGGACGCCCATTACTGTTACATGTCTCATAAATGCTATTCAAACCTTTCTGTTTATACCAATTTACTGCAACCTATCATACCATAAAAGTGAAAAATACAGTGAAAAATCCGTTGTTTTGAGAGGGGGAGGGCGGGGCGAAACCTTTTGTAAAATAATTCGTCTTGGGCTGTTCTATGAGTGCCATTCTAGCCACGATTGTGGACGGGTCGGGGTTCGTTTGAGGGTGCTCGTTTTCTAGCACACTGTTTAAATTTGGCTACAAAATTTTGACACGAAAGTTTTTTACCCCCACCTTAGCCCATTTGGCAGGATTGATATACTACTTATTTTACAATATGTGTCATTTTCCGAGTGAGAATGTTGATACGGCTGCTTTTGTCGAGGTTTTGGCACATATTTATTAATATGTAGTATATGAAAAGTGACAAATCGCGAAAATCGAGATATTTTTTGAGGGGTTTATTTTTGAGGGTCGAGAAAATAAACAGCATATTTGATCTTGTAGTCGCTGTATAGAGTATCGCCCCAGAACTTCTTGATCCATGTCGTAGCCGTTGTTCTCCGCTTCGGCGGACGCTTTCCACGGGCGAGGTCGAGCCTCCTCGTCGTAAACTCCTGCGGGGTCTCGACTATCTCGCTTTTCCCGTAGGAAGCTTTGCTCTGTAGCGAAAGGCGAATGCCGACAGCTACACTCGCCGCCTTCGCTTCGAACAACTAGTACTTCCTTCTAAATAAAATAAGATTATGGCCCCCGAAGGAAGCTCTGCCGCTTCACTTCCGGTGCACAAAACATTGCTCTGTAGCGAATGCTTCAATCCGAAAATGTTCTTTTCTAATAAATTCATTTATAAAAACGATTCAATAAACAAAAAAATAGCATGCTAGAGTTGTTCTAGCATGCTATTTCTTCTTATTGAATCGCCTGAATGGATCAACCGATTATTTTTCTTCCTGCAAGTATAGGCTTTCCTCGAGCTCTTCTAGTAGTTGCTGAGCTTCGTGGTCGCCTGGCTCGATTAGGTTAGAGAATGTCGCTGTGTTTAATGCTTTGACAGGTGGTGGTGTTACGCCTTCAATTTGAAGGTATAAGCCAGACACCCAGCCCTGCATGCCGTTCACTTCAATCTTAAACCACTTACCATTTTCACCGAGGATTGTTACTTCAGTCTCGTTCGGCAGCGTTCCTAGAAGTGGCGCCGACGTACTTGGGTATGAGCGAACATTTAATGGAATGTTATATTCTACAGCTACTTTCGCCTTCTTACCTTTTAACGTATCGTCCACGGCATAACGGTCAACGATATCTGGCATCGCAATCGGTGCTGGTTGATTCTTATACACTGGCACATCAAATACCGATAACGTTGTTTTATCAGCCTGTATCTTTACATAAATTTCATGGATTATTTTCGCCTGAATGACTGCCCATTGTACATGTGTAGCATACTGTGGGTACGTTGGGTTGGCAGGATTCCATTTCATTTTATAAAGTGTATCCTGTCCATATTTATTGCCAATATATTTCTCTTTCACAAATTGTGCGCCACCCACAATGGCACTATCTACTGTAACCCAGCCTTCATTATACGCGCGTTCAGATCCAAATTTATTAGCATCTGCATCCACTGCGCCGATGCCATACATATTGTATGTCACCTTAATATCCTTTAACGCTTCACGATTTTCTGTCGTGACCATTGTCGCTTTGCCGTTTTCATCTAAGCCAACTTCAATACCCTTTGCTAAGGGGCTCTTACCGTTGCCTGTTTCATGAAGGGCGTGTGACATTAAGTACACAGCATTAATTTCGAATTCATTGCCTGCTCGAATAAAGGAATCGGCCTTTCCAACTAATACACCCTTATCCCCGAGCACCTTGTCATTAATTGTCTTCGCATTTAAATTTTTCACAGCCTTCGATAGCTTTAAAAACTGATAAAATTCAGGGCTATCTTGTTTAAATTGCTGTGGGTTTAAATAGTAATTCACCATCGGAGCGCTTGCAATAAATACAGCACTACCATCTAGCTTCGGTGTATGATTCGCTTGCTTCACTAAAGTCGTATTATAATCCGCTTCAAATTGCGTTTTAATAATTTGCTTCGCTTCCACAATCGGACCCGCTGTTTCTGGGTCAAAATGCAGCACACGGTAAAGAACAGCGGCGGCCTCTGCTCGAGTGGCATTAGCCAGCGGAGCAAACTTATTGTTCGGCTGACCTGCCATAATGCCAACAGACAACACATAATTCACATCATCAGTCGCCCATTTTGCAATTGAATCGCTGTCTGTAAACACAAACGTCATATCTTTTCCTTCAATATTTAAATACTCTAGCGTACGCTTTAGCATCGAGGCCATTTCCTGGCGCGAGATGTTGTTATTCGGGTTAAAGTAGCCTTTTTCATCCCCTTTCACAAGCCCGCTATGTACAGCCCTCGCTACACTGCCGTAATACCAGTGAGTTGACTTCACATCAGGGAAAGAAATGTCCGCGGGTGTTTCTAGCCCAAGTGATCGATCTAAAAACGCCGTAAACTCAGCTCGTGTCACCTGTCCATCGGGCTTATACTTACCGCCCTCATAGCCATGCATAATGCCTTCTTCGATTAAATAGTTCATTTGGTTATATGCCCAGTGTCCATCAATATCACTTTTTGCAAAAGCGAGCCCCATCGTGAATATGTTCATCGCTAGCAGCATAATAAAGATGGTGGATAATTTTCGAATCATAGTCCAACCTCCTTAAAATTTCCTCTCTATTAATTTAACAAAAATTCACATGAAAAAATAGGATAGAAATTTAGAAGAGTTTTTTAACAGACAGCCTTCACCTTACAGAACCTCATAATATTTTCCATAAATTAAATTTTACGAATTTTTGATAAAAATCAAACAAAATAACACGAAAATGATATTAAAGTAGATTTAATACTAAAGTTCTATTACTAATATCCCATAAATAATTACTTATTTATGGATAATATGTTGAAAATAATTACAAGAAGGTAATATAAATGAAAAATAAGAATAGTATAAGAAAGTCGGAGTTTGTTAAATATGAAGAAAAACCATGCGAAAATTCCGTTTTTTTAAGAGTTAAAACTCATATGTAAAGAAATTGTAATGGAAAACTTGCTTGAAATTTACATTACTAGGTGTTATATTGGGTTGGTAAGTAAATAAACCTAATAGAATGGCATTCATTTACTTGTTTAGTAGTAATGCTTTTTTATACGTTATTTACTAATTTGTTTGTATTATTTGAAGCTATGGAAATATTTTAAAGTTAATGGTATATTATTCTTGAAGACTATAGCTTTAAAAATATTATTAAAGAACTGCTAGGAGGAAATTAATAATGGCAAAAAACAAAGGTCGTAAATTCTTTGCTGCATCTGCAACAGCTGCTTTAGTAGCATCAGCAATCGTACCTGTAGCATCAGCTGCATATGGTGACGAAGCTAAAATCGCTTCATGGGCAAAAGAATCAGTAGATTACGTTACTGAAGCTGGTTTCATGCAAGGTAACGACGGCAACTTCAACCCAACTGGCACTTTCACGCGTGCAGAGGCTGCAACAATCGCAACGAAAGTATTAGGTTTAGATACTTCTAAAACAGAATATGATAAATCTTTCACTGACGTAAAAGAGGGGCAATGGTTCTTCGAGGAAGTTAGCGCAGCTGCAGAAGCGGGTATCGTTAATGGTACAGGCGATGGTAAATTCAATCCAAACGGTAAATTATCACGTCAGGACGCTGCAATCATCCTTGCTAAAATCTATGACTTAGACGTAGATGCTGCTGATGTATCTGTACTTGATCAGTTCTCTGATAAAGGCTCTATTGCTGGTTATGCAACTAAGCACTTAGCTGCATTAGTAGAAGCTGATATTATCAAAGGCGCTAACGGAAAAATTAATCCAACAGGTGATATTACTCGTCAAGAATTAGCTGTAATGCTTGCTAAATCAGACGTTACATTTGGTGAAGCTCCAATAGAAGAAGTTACTATCGACTCAGTATCAGCGATAAATGCAAAAACTATCGAAGTTAAATTCAACACAGCTGTTGAAGATACAACTAAAGCAAAAGTTGAATTATTACGTGGTAGCTTCAAACAAAACGTAACTTTAACTTGGTCTGAAGATAAAACATCAGTTCAATTAGCAGGTGCTTCAAACTTCCAGGCAGCTGATTACACTGTAAATGTTTCGGGTCTATCAGAAGAAGTATTAACAGCTAATGTTAAAATCGAAGCTCAAAAAGTAACTTCAATTGAAATTTTAGACGAAGTAGCTGTAGTTGATACTGCTGCGAACTCAACTGGCGTATTTGCAGCAGGTACTAAAGCAACTGTTAGTTATGTAGTAAAAGACCAATATGGTACAGATATCACAAAAACTACTAGCTTAACAACAAATGATTCTTCCAATACAACTATTAAAGCTGTTCAAGCTTCAGGTGTAGTTGAATTATCTGGTGCTGTTGTAGAAGGTAAAAAAGCAGGAGATATCGTTCCTGTTGTTTTAGTGGATACAGCTACAGGTGTTTCAGTATCAAAAACTGTAAAACTATCTACAGTTGCTACAGTTTCTTCAATTGCAGTAGCAGGTATTTATAATGCAAAAGGTGAAGAAGTATCTTTAAATGATAAATCTAAAGCAACTGATGCATTTATCGTTTTAGATCTTAAAGATCAGTACGGAAAAGAGATTACTGATCCTTTAAAAGCAACTGGATTAGTTATCACAAATACAAATCCAACTAATCTTACAATCCAAAATACTGTTTCTTCACAAAAAATTGGTGACAAAAATAAACTAGTTATTAAAATCACTGATATTTTAAAACCTGGTAATACAGATATCCTATTAATTTCAACAACTAATGGGCAATCGGCTAAATATACTGTACAAGTTTCTGAAACATCTACAACAGATGGAATTTCTGTATCTCAACCAGAAATTGCTGTAGCTAATGAACCTACACTAATTCCATTAACTGTAACTGATAAACAAGGCAATTTAGTTACTGATAAAAAATTATTAGCAGACGCTAATAAAGGTATCAAGGTTGGTGGTATCACTGTAGCTGAGTCAGCTCTTGAAGTAAAAGATGGGCAAGTTTACTACAAAACTACATTTGGTAGTGCAGGTACTCAGGCTTTAGTATTCCAATCAGCAAGCTTTAAAGTAGCTACTGTTACTATCAACGTAAAAGCAGAAGCTGTAGCAACTGTAGTTCGTGGATTTAAAAATCCATTAGTACTTTCAACTCACAAAGCTCCTGTAGCAATTACTGCAGTTGATCATTTAGTAATTGAAGACCAATATGGTCGTGAAATGAAAGGTTCTACAGCTCCTGTAACAGTTTCTTTAGTGGGTACTTCTGATGTAGTAGACGTAGCTGGAAATACTGTTACTGCAAAGAAAAATGGTACAGCAACTTTAAAAATCGTTCTTGATACTCAAAATGGAACAATTGATTCTGCTGTAGAAGTTCAAGTTCAAGTAACAGATGGTACAGAGTACACAGGTTATGAAATTCAAGAAATTGGTAAAATCGAAGGTGGAGTTGCTAAAGCATTCACAGTTAACGGTATACTTAACAATGGTAAAGTAGCGCTTGAAGCTAGTGAATATACAGCAACTATTTCTGGTGGTAAAATTACTACTTCAGATTTAACAACTATTTTCGCTAATCCAGGTGAATTAATTATTGCTGATACATTATTAAATACAGATACAAATACACCAGCAAATCCTGTAGATACTGAATTCACATTAAAAGTAACAATTAATGCGACAGGTCAAGTTTTAGAGCAAAAATTTGTTGTATCTCCGGATGCTCCAAAAACTCAAGAATTCTTCTTTACAGCAGCAGCAGCAGCTTCTGATTATAAAGATGCTAAAGCAATTACTGAAGCTACTTTAGTTTCAGGTGGAACAGTAGCAAACTTAAAATCTACTGGTGAAACACCAGCAGCAGTAACTATTGCAACTGTAGATCAGTATGGCAATAAAGAAGTTAAAGCAATTGCTGCAGATACAGTAACAATCGTTCCTGACAAAGTTGCTGATGTAACAATTACAGGTAATGGTACAGCTGGAGCTATAGTTACATTAAAATCTGGCGTTGAAACAGCTACTGTTACTTTAAAAGTAAAAGTTGGTAACGCTACTCAAGAAATTAAAGTGAAAGTAGTTGAGGATCCAACTCCAGCACCAACTACAGTAACAGTAGAAAGTGGCTCAGTAGCGGGTGCAACAGCAGACGATAAGAAAATTACAGGTCTTACAGATGGTAATAAGTATGTTGTAACTGTAGGTACTAAGTTCTATGGAGTACTTGCAAATGGTACATTAAGTGCTGAACAATCTACAAAGCCAGATGCTCAAGCTCTTGCAGTTGCATTATCAGGTACTACTGAAATTACAGGTTTAACTAATGGTACAACTTATAAAGTTGAAGAAGTGACTCCTTAATAAAACTAAACGAAACGTTACTCTATAAACTAGTAGACTAGTGAAATGAGTGGAATTAGGCCTTGTGACTTTATAACTTCATAGTTAATAAATCACAAGGCTTTTTCTAACTGTTAGGTTGGAATCATCAGGGTAGATCTGATGCATGGGCAACAGTTCCAATTGCTCGTGAGCCTAATCCTCCTGCGTCCAGTGCGTGATTCTATCCTCACAAAGGGGCGAAGTCAGGTGAAGTCGTACTTAGGTGAAATTCCTAAGGCGGGGCTCTTTAAAAAATGGCTATGGCTAGGATGACGAATCCATGTAGGCTGTATGTGACAATTATTTATGTGAAAAAGCGATGCTAGGAGTTCATAAATAATCGCATTTAGTGCAATCTAAATGACGGTATCCGCACAATTAGGAACTGTTAAACGGATAATGTGCATATAGAATAGTGGGAGCCTAAGGTCATTAAAAGAAGGGACCAACTTAACGGAACGTTTGAAGTCTATTTAGAAGAGGCAGATAGAGCCAGTGATGCTAAATAGATGGCTGCGGGTTTGTAGTAGTGTCGATCGCTAGCCGTTTGGACTTGCATGGTAACATGTGAGAAGGGGAAAACTAGCAGGAGCGAAGAAACCCAGTCAGTGAATCAATTTAAAACTTATTTCCCAAATAAGTATAAAAAAAATCAATAACGATCACAGTCATGTGAAATGATTACAAGAAATTGTAATCATTTTCTCATGGCTGTTTTTTTGATTCAATATTATTTGTCGGTGTATTCATACATTTTCTCGAAAAAAAAGGCAAACTCACTCTTTTTTTAACTTAATTTTAACCTTCGAGTAGTATAGTTGAGGTGGGAAATATGTTTTAATAGAATGTTTCATTGACGGATCGCCGTGTGCGGTGAAAGCCGCCTGCATGGTGAAGGCTCGTTATAAGGCGCAAGTGTGCGTATAAGGCGAGAATAGCTTATTATTGCCTGCAACAAATATTCAAGGAAGTACAGTTGATTGGAACACTGATTATTCAGGGGGAGTAAGAAATACAATTACTTGGACGGATAGTCTATCGAATGGTGCATTAGTTTATAAAGTTATGCGAAATACTACAAATTCTGTAGTTGGCGCAACTACTGTAGCTCAAAATATATCAGCAGGTACACAACTCTATGTAGATACTACTGTTAGTGGAAGTACACAATATTATTATTTCATAGAAGCAAGTAATGGGATTCAAACAGTTGTTTCGCAGAGTTATTCTATTGTCTCAGCATTTGATTCTGCTACTAAAGCTAGCTTAACTTTACAATATAAAAACAGTAATTTTGAAAATATTGTATTTAATCCTGTAACAAATTCATTTGAAAATATTTAAATCAAGAAAAGTAGTTTGTGATTAAACAGGCAACTTTTTAGGGGGAAGATAATGGACGTAATAGAACTTACTAATGAAAACTATCTACTCTTTACATCATTTTTAAACCCTAATCATTTCAAGGATTTTGAATTAATGGATCCAAGCTTTTGGGGAATAGGGCTAATTGAAGATACAGTTTCAAAAGGGATTCTTCTTGCAAATGTAGATGTAAAGAATAAATCAGCTAAAGTTACGCATTTTGTTGTACGTGATGAAAAGAACTCCGAAAAGTATTTATTACAGCTCTATTTAGAAGGACAGAGCTACTTCGACAAAATTAGCGTTGATTTAGTAGAGATAACGATGACTATGAATAGTGCTGCTGATGAATTTCTTAAAGTACTAGTTGATGAGGATTGGGACGAACAAAAGCAAATTATTGATAAATATGTGATGGACTTTAAAAGAATACAGCAAGATGAATGGATAGAAAAACTGCTAGTACCGCCAAATTTATCAGTAGTACCTTGGAATCGAAAGGTCAATGAAATTTTTACAGAAGCAATCACTATCAAGGATAAGTTTGATGCTCACGTCTACCCTTTTGTTCAAAATTTAGGAGTGATAGATGAGGAATATAGCTTTGCTTTATTTTATGATGGAGATTTAGTAGGTTGGTGTATTGCAGAAAGAGTTGCGCAAAACATGATTATTCTACCTCATGCTTATGTAAAACAGTTACCTGTTACTCGAAGGGCAGGAGGCGGATTATTAGTATTCGCACCTGTTGTTCAAAAAACTATAGCTGAAAATATGTATGTCATATTTTTTACAAATGTTGATAATGCCCCAATGCAAAACATCATTAATAGACGTTTTAAAGAATGTATTATACAAAAGGAATTAATGGCTCGTTTTGTTAAAAAATAATTACAAATAATTCTGGAGAACGTCCATTTGGGCGTTCTTTTCTTTTGCACAACAGTTTCATTTTGTTGAGTAACCGCAGTATAAGCTAGCGTTATTTTTATTGGATAAATTTCAGTATTTAACTTAACTTTAACCTTCCTATGTTAAATTCATGAATGGGATATAAGTTTTGAAGTATCGCTGACGGCACGCCGTAAGCGATGAAAGTCGCCTGTGCGGTGTAGGCTCGTTATAAAACCGAGACAGAGAGAGGGTATAAGACGAGAATAGCGTACCCAATGTAAATATTAGTGCGCCTTTTACAGATGGGGCACATCAAGGGACATTTGGCCTTAGCACAAATGTTAATTTAACAATTGCTTTACCAGGATCAAATGGGACAACAGCGATATATAGCAATCCTAGAAGTAGCGATGTTTCCATTGCCACGGCGACAATTACAGGACCAAATCCATCAGGCCATGTCTTTTTAAATATCAATAAGGTTACTGCTGGAAATGTGGACATCACTTTTGATTACACGGGTAGTAATGGCTTGACAGGAACGATGACTTGGCGCTATACATTCCAATAAGTTTTCGCAAAGGGGCAAGGCTCGAAAGCATGATTGGAAGTTGAGATAACCTAAGTGAAGTGAGTCTGTCGGAGAACAATCTCTGACAGGCTTTTTCTTATGTGAGGTGGAATGTTTACTTGTAACTATTCGATCCGTGTAGCTTGTTATTGTTTTTACTACATCCTTTAGTATTACTCCAAACTGCTTTCTCAACTAAGTACGATATGCTATAATATATGGAAATTCTACGAAGATTTATAACCAAGTGTTTGGAGATGTTTTCATGGCTGAAAGAGGTAGACCTAAAGGAGCTAGCGGTGAGGAAAGTCGAGCGTTATTACTTGATAAGGCCGCCGAAGAATTTGCGCAAAATGGATATCATGAGACAAAAGTAAGCTCGATTGTAAAAAAGGCATCATTAAGTCAGCCTTCCTTCTACCTGTATTTCAAAAATAAAGAAGCTATTTTTGAGGAGTTAGAGGATATATTTCGTTTAAGAATAGTAGACTTTGCCAAAAAAAGTCGCTTACAGCCGGATCTCGAGTTCTCGACCGCGAAAGAAAGAATTACTTATGGTTTAAAGAGTTTACTTGAGTTTCTGTCTAAGAATCCAAACTTAACAAAAATCGGCTTTTATATTTCATCAAGAGCGGATGAAGTAAAAATCCAATTTATTGCACAAATAAAAGAGAATCTCGATTTTGAGGTGGATGCTGGCTATTTTCGTCAGGATTTAGATACTCAAATTGTTGCAGAGTGCCTAATTGGAATGATCGAGCGATTAACTTTTTCCCAATTACTTTCCCAACAAAAGGAACCAAAAGAAATAGCAGATGCTATCGTGAACTTATTATTATACGGTATGATTGAATAGGAGCTATAAAAAAAAGAAAATGCGGTTTTTCTTTTTTAAAGGTTGGATATTACTTATAAGTAATATATAATAATTTTAGGGAAATAAGTAAGAATAGAGATAGATTCGCTGGCGGATCGCCGTGTGCGGTGAAAGCCGCCTGCTCGGTGAAGGCTCGTTATAAAACTGAAGAGATAGAGAAGGTATAAAACGAGAATAGCTTACCAATTTATGCACCAATTACAGGTATAGGAACTGCTTCGACTGTTTTACAGTTAGGGGAAACGACTACAAGAACAGCAGCAACCACAGAACCCGGAATTAAAACTTGGTCATCAAGTCATACAGGGGTTGCCACTATAGATGCTCTAACGGGAGAAATTACAGCAATTGCTGCTGGAACTACCACAATTTCTTATCAAAGTACAAATGGAGGGGCAAATTCAGTCAACATAACTGTATATGGAAATGCAAAAAATACAATTCCAAACTACGGTACAGTTAAGCCATACCAATCCGTACTACCTACTGGATTAGATCCACAAGCTACAAATAGAAGGTTTAATATTATTGATAAAACAGTAGGTGGAGTTTTTAATTTATTAACAGGAGAATTGAATGCAAATAATGCAGGATATATTATTATTAGCTATGTTGGCATGGATATTAATGGTGTAGTTATTGAAAAAGGGAATGTAACTGTCACTATAAACTAAGAGTTTGGATGCGCAAGTTCATTCGGATAATCCCCTTTTTTGATTCCGAATTGACGAATGCAAAAATAACATTCTTAATTATGCCCCCATACCTTAAACAAGCAGTGATTTATGCGAAGGGAGTTGTCAGGGCGGCAAAAGATTCAATAAGAACGTATACGTTGTAATGTTTTTTTGTAGATACAGAGTTATCGTATTTTAGTTTTGATTTTTGAAAAGTTTTTTGAGAGTTGCATCTCGAATAGCAAGTTTTTAATAATGGGGAAATAAGTATAAAAATCTATCACTGACGGCACGCCGTATGCGATGAAAGTCGCCTGTGCGGTGTAGGCTCGTTATAAAACCTAGAGATAGAGAAGGTATAAGACGAGAATAGCAATCAAGCACCACGAATAATACAAAATCTACCATCATCTGTTTATTTTGGTTGGGAAAATAATATGTACATGGTAATAACAGACTGGTTTATTGATGATGATGGAGACAGATTATTCTATACAATCGAATCTAGTAATCCAGGAGTTGTTGAAGTAGAAATAGCTCCGTATCTTCATTTGAATGGAGATATTGGTACTCAAGTGTTGGTTAATAGATATACAGCAGGTAGTGTCACTATTACGTTGAGTGCAAATGATGGTAAAGACGGTATATCTATCTTCCGATTTACTATAACTGATTAATAATTTTTATCAACAGTTTCATTTTGTGAGTAACAGCAGTATAAGCAAGCGTTATTTTTATTGTATAAATTTCAAAATTTAACTTAACTTTAACCTTTGCATGTTAAATTCGTGAATGGGAAATAAGTTTTGAAGTATCGCTGACGGCACGCCGTATGCGATGAAAGTCGCCTGTGCGGTGTAGGCTCGTTATAAAACCTAGAGATAGAGAAGGTATAAGACGAGAATAGCAATAGCTCGATCCTTCCTTTAACGATTGGGCAAACCTTTCATAGTAATAAAATTATAAAGCGGTATAGTCCAATTGAGTTTACGTTTGTGGATAATCCAGATTGGAGAGCGAAGATTACGAGTATCTTGAATACAGCATCTCTTGGAGGAAGTAACGAAGAAATTATTGGTTTTGTAGATATATCTTCGGGGAAAATAAGTGGTAAAGCAGGGAAATCTTATGCAGCTTTGGGATTCTGGACATGGACGATTAAAGCAACAGGATATCCAGATACAATTGTTACTGTTGAAGTACGACCTTAATAAAAGAATTTTTTATAAGAGCTTTCTAATTGGGAGGCTCTCTTTTTTGTAATAGTTTCATTTTGTTGAGTAAGTGCTGCAGAGGTTATTGTTGTATTATGCAGAGTTTAACTTAAATAAAAACATTGGTTTTATATTTTATTTGCAGAGGTAAGTTTTATAATAAATTGCTGCCCGACGTAGGGTGAGGTGAAAGGCACTTACATGATAAGGTTCCGACTAGAATCGTCTTTTAATCGAATGTGTATAAAACGAGTATTGCATACCTAACTTAAAAATAAGTGCGCCTTTTACAGAAGGGCGACATCAAAGAAGATTTGGCTTTAGCGCAGATGCTAATTTAAAAATTGCTTTATCAGGCTCAAATGGATCAACAGCGATGTATACTAATTCGAGAAGTAGCAATATAGCAATTACAAGTCCGAATCCATCAAGTAATGTCTATTAGCATATCAATAAGGTTACTGCTAGAACTATATTACTTTTGATTACACTGGAAATACTGGCTTGATATGAAGCATGATTTGGAGCTAACATTTTAATAAGTTTTCAAAAGGTACAAGTGTCAAATAATTGATGAGATGGAAGTTGATCTAAATGAGATTAGTCTGACAGAGAACAATCTCTGGCATGCTTTTACTTAAGTGAGTCTGAATGTCCACTTGTCACTATCCGATTTCGCTAACCTATATTTATTTGAAACTACGTCTTATAAGATAATCCAAAGCACTTTTTCTACTAAATACGATATGCTATAATTAATGGAAATTCTAAGAAAATTTATAATCTAGTATTTGGAGTTGTTTATCATGGCTGATAGAGGTAGACCTAAAGGGGCTAGCGGTGAGGAAAGTCGAGCGTTATTACTTGAAAAGGCAGCAGAGGAATTTGCTCAAAGTGGATATCATGAGACAAAAGTAAGTTCGATTGTTAAGAAGGCATCATTAAGTCAACCTTCCTTCTATCTGTATTTCAAAAATAAAGAAGCCATTTTTGAGGAATTAGAGGATATTTTTCGTTTAAGAATAGTAGAATTTGCAAAAAAAAGTCGCTTACAGCCGGATCTTGAGTTCTCTACTGCGAAAGAAAGAATTACATACGGCTTAAAGAGTTTACTTGAATTCCTATCTAAAAATCCAAATCTAACAAGAATTGGCTTTTATATTTCAACAAGAGCAGATGAGGTGAAAATCCAACTTATATCACAAATAAAAGAGAATCTCGATTTTGAGGTGAATGCTGGTTATTTTCGTAAGGGTTTAGATACGCAAATAGTAGCAGAGTGCCTAATAGGTATGATTGAACGATTAACTTTTTCCAAATTACTTACGGAACAGAAAGAACCTAAAGAAATAGCAGACGCTATCGTGGACTTATTATTATATGGTATGCTTGAATAGAAACTACTATTTTAAAAAAGAAAACAAGATTTTTTCTTTTTTAAAGGTTGGATATTACTTTATAGTAATATATAATGGTTTTAGGGAAATAAGTAAGAATATAGATAGATTCGCTGGCGGATCGCTGTGTGCGGTGAAAGCCGCCTGCTCGGTGAAGGCTCGTTATAAAACTGAGAGATAGAGAAGGTATAAGACGAGAATAGCAATTTAAAAGTAGCGCCAACCATTAGTAGTATCGTAAATTCTGATAATATCATATTCAGTTTTACCGATGATGCGAACTGGCGTAGCAAGATTGAAGGTATCTATACAAAAGGTACTAAGATTCATCCATCACGATATAATACTACGCTAGCTGGAAGGGTGATGTTAGATACAACAGGTGTTATTCTCACACCGGGAGCACATCAGTTTTTAATAAAAGCAGTTGGTTATGAGGATGTAACTGTAACAGTAACAGTTGCTGCACCACTAACACCACCAACAATTACAGGACAATCAGTTAGTGCTACAGGGATTAAATTAGACTTTATAGATAACCCCGACTGGCGAAGTAAAATAACGGGCGTCTATCAAAATGGTAATTCCGTTTCGATTCATGCTTCACGTATTAAAAGGAATGTAGCTGGTGAAGTGACATTAGACTTTACAGGTGCAGCCCTTTCACCGGGTACACATCAGTTTGTCATAAAAGCAAACGGGTACGAGGATGTTACATTAACTGTGACTGTAGCTGCTCCATTAGCACCGCCAACCATAACAGTGCAGTCAATTAGTGCCTTCGCAGTCACTTTCAACTTCACGGATAATGCTGACTGGCGAAGTAAAATAACAGGCGTCTATCAAAATGGTAATTCCGTTTCGATTCATTCATCAAGAATTAAAAGGAATGTAGCCGGTCAAGTGACATTAGACTTTACAGGTGCAGCCCTTGCACCAGGAACACATCGGTTTGTCATTAAAGCAGACGGGTACGAGGATGTTACAGTAACAATAAATGTGGCTGCTCCATTAGCGCCGCCAACCATAACTGGACAAATTCTGAACCCGACAACAGTGATATTCAATTTTTCCGATAATGCGGATTGGCGAAGTAAAATAACAGGCGTCTATCAAAATGGGAATTCTGCATCGATTCATCCATCTCGAATTAATAAAAATGCAGCCGGTCAAGTAACACTAGATTTGACAGGAATTACTCTTGCACCGGGAACACATAAATTCTTGATTAAAGCGGATGGTTACCAGGATGTAATGGTAGAAATAAATTAAGAAAATTCAATTGAATATTACTTCCGGATAATATAATGAATTTTTAGGGAAATAAGTACAATTAAAGATAGATTCACTGACGGATCGCCGTGTGCGGTGAAAGCCGCCTGCTCGGTGAAGGCTCGTTATAAAGCCGAGATAGAGATAAGGTATAAGACGAGAATAGCAATGGCTTGAAAGTAGCACCAGTTATACATGCAGCTTCCCCCGTTTCATATGATAGTCCTGTGGAGTTTACATTTACAGATGATCCAGATTGGAGAAATGCCATTACTAGCATCACTTCTACTATCAACTTAAATTCTACAGTAAAAAATTATATTTCTAATTTTCAAAAAACAGTTGGGAAAATGGTATATATGAATGGTTCATACTTAGTGTACGGGACACATGTATGGACGATTAAAGCATCAGGCTACGAAGATGTTACTGTAACAGTTGTTGTAAAATGAATAACTATGAAGAGAAAGTCCGTTAAGGCGTCCTTTCCTTTTACACATCAGTTTTATTTTATTGAGTAACCGCAGTATAAGCTAGCGTTATTTTATTGAAGAAATTTCAGTATTTAACTTAACTTTAACCTTCGCATGTTAACTTTATGAAAGGGAAATAAGTTTTGAAGTATCGCTGATGGCACGCCGTATGCGATGAAAGTCGCCTGTGCGGTGTAGGCTCGTTATAAAACTTAGAAATAGAGATATGGTATAAGGCGAGAATAGCAATGGGCCGATTCCAATAGTTATTGGTTCAAGTAGCAATGGCATTGTTGCGAAATGGACTTATGTTAAATTCACGTTCGTAGATGATCCGCAATGGAGAGCATCTATCACTAGTGCTATAGTAGTAGCGGGAAGTTCGGGACAGTCTGCTGATTGGACGGCATATCTTGTTCGAAATGTCGCAGGGGAAATCTCTATTCCTAATGTGGGATATTATCCTGGTGGGAGAGTTTACGAGTGGACAATAAAAGCAACAGGATATCCAGATACTACCGTAACAGTAGTCGTGCAGTAAGGAATAACTTTTTGAAGAGCGTCCATTCGGGCGTTCTTTTCTTTTTGAGCAACAGTTTGATTTTGTTGAGCAACTATTAACTTTTGAAAACAAAAATGTACAAGCAATGCATTGTATCAAGAAATGCTATTTTATAGGTAGAAGTGAGGGTGATGGATGTATCAATGGTAGTTCAAATAACATAAAGTTCAGTTTTTTTGTCTTATTATGATAACTGGATTTATCGTAAAAAATACGTATGATGAAAACAATCACAGAGAGGAGAGACTCTTGCAGTATCAAGGAATATCGAGTTGAATCGAAGGGTTGTGAAGATAAATTACTGGACCATTTAGATCAATCGAACGGAACCCTTAGAACGAACAGCTCATTCTTGAGAAGGAATTTATTTAAGTCTTTCGATTTTGTTAAAATTTTCTAGACATTACTCTTTTGTGGTAGTGTCTTTTATTGTTGTTCTTAATCACTATATGAAAGTTAATGAAAGAGAGAGGCAGGCTTATAGAGCCTAGAGAAAACATTATCACTGCAAGTTTCCAGAAGCTTGATTAATATAAGTATTATTAAAGTCAAATTTGTAATATTGATTATTCTCAAAATTTATATTATTCTGTTATCGGAAGGGAGGTAATAGGATGAAAAAAATCAATAAAAAAGTTGTTACTTTTACTCTAGCATTATCGTTAATAGCGGTATCAACATTTGCGTCAAATTCATCAGCTGCAAAGGAAAATAAAGGCGATTCGAATGAAACGATTAAACCAAGAATTTCATTGCACTCTTAATTTAAGGTTTTGATAGGAGCTAAACATCATGGAGTGAAATCAGAAAAATAAGAATCTACATAGAGGAATTTAGAGCCCTTATAGAAAAAATTAAGGGCTATTTTTAATTAAAACTCCTTCTTAACCGTAGCTGTAGAAATAACAATTCCTATTTCATTTTTTAAGTAATCTGGTGCCCGGCGCCATTTTAAAAGCGCATTATCCACCAACTGTTGTAAATCTTCATTTGTAATTGTTAATAGTAAATCAATATTATTCATTGTCTTCTCATCATAGCGATCTTTCAGTAATATCATAAGGTCTGGAGATGTTACAAATTCTGGTAGTGAAATCATCGAATAACTCTCATTAAATAAATAGCCTCGTTCATTAGTTACATGTAAAAAAACTCTCATGTTTCCTCCTGATTGAATATTGAATTATGTTAGATTCCGTAAAAATAAGTATAATACAAATAAGTATTTTGTGTGTTTTGGTGAAGAAATTTAATCTTGCAGCGATGCTAATTTCGTTATTGATCTCTTTCGCTAACGTAATCGATTCGAGTGCTGCATCTGGTATACAAGCTATAGTAATGATGTAAAGCAGACTTATAGTGATAAAGCTGTTGTCAAAAACGGTTGTCCAACTCGCTCTGCTTTGAGGTACATTTGAATCGCTTGGAGCTGTAGTAAAATTGAATAAAGCCGAGGAATCTATTCCCGCACCAAAAGGAATGACGTAAAGGATGTTGGCGTTCATCAAATAACCCCATTGTTAATCGTGCAATGCCAAATAAATATTGAGACGAAATTGAAACTAAAACCCTCGAACCAATTATAAATCCTAACAAAAATTTCTAACCTCCGTATATGGAACCGAACGTACGAGTGATTTGAGAGGTCGGCTAACCAAATAATGGATAGCCTCCTACTCGATCCAGACAGTTCCATGTTGTTGAGTGAACGCAGTATAAGCTAGCGTTATTTTTTTGGAAAATTTAACTTAACTTTAACCTCCATATGTTATTTTTATACGTGAAACCATCGAAGTAACTGGATATAAGGATAAAACCGTAACTGTGATAGAGCAGTAAAAGAATAACTTTTTAGATCGATCGTCCTTTCGAGAGTTCTCTTAAATACTGAACTAATAATATGTGTTGATAATCTTATCCTGATTTAGTTGAGTAAAGATCATTTAATCTAAAGAGTGAAACTTACGTAATCAAAGAAAAGAGGTTCATTAATGTTGAAGGGCTGGTGTTTTTTATGAGAGATAAGGCAATTTATTTTGAAAGTCAACATTACAATTCAATGATGGAAATGCATCAAAATAATCTTGATGAAAAAGAGATAGTTTTAGAGGTGAAAATAGAAAGTTTGAAAATTTTATACGAACTGTACAATAGATTAAATTACGATCCGTCGAAAAGAGTTGTTCTTGATGATTTTAAAGCTTGTGAAAATGAAATAATTGAATTAAAACTAGAAATTGATAATGCTAAAGGTAATCTTAAGACATTCGAAGAAATAGTAGAAAAACTGAAGGAAATTAAGGAGTGATTCTACTAACCGAAATATGCTTTATACACAATTTTAGGTAAAGCACTGTGTCGAATAGTGGAAGATCAACGTGTGAATATTGTTTGGTTTTCAGATATTTGGGTAAGCGGAGGTACCCTTCACTTACTAGGTCAATCAAAAGACGGTAAAACGTTAGAAATTGGGATTAATGATTTAGTATCGTACTATGCGTATTATTTAAAGATTGGTAATCTTGTAATTGACGACAAAACATGGACGCTAGAAACGAAAACATTTGTCCCTTCGAGTTATTAAATGATTCGGTAGAATGTTCAACAAGGAAATTAAAATGAACAGAGAGGCCGTTTAGAGGGCTGTAATCAAGATAGATCGAGATAATCAAATCTCGGTCTATTTTTATCTTTATTGCTCATGAGTGTGTAGACAGAATTAATTTCTTGACTGAAAATCAAAATGTTTATCAAAGGATCAAGTTCAACGTGTGGGTTGAGATATAGGTAAGGGAAGTGCTGTTTGTAGATCAAGAAGTGAGAGGTGAATATTCTGAAATGATCATTAATATTTGTACCTTTATGCTTTGGGATGAGATGAAAGAAGAGGAGACAATACCATCAGATCAGCATTGTCTCCTCTCTTTAATCTCCAAACTAAATCCCCAAGCTCTTAAAATATTCCTCGATATTCTCCTCTGTCACGATTGTGAGGATTTCTGTGTTGACGCCGTTTTGTAGGTCTTGTGCTACACGGTCGCCGATGTGTGGGTAGAAGTGGTACACATCAAAGAAATTAGCCCAGTCCATCGTGACGTCGTTGTATCCGTGGAATGAATACACCTTGCCAAATACCTCGACAATATGACGAATATAGCGTTTATAGTTTTCGGTATGCTGTGGATGCTCGATCGTTAATTTTAACCGTTCTGCAATGGCTAAGTCGGTGAATACGATAAATTCTGTATTCGGAAAATCATTTCGAATATTTGTTAGACGGGCTTTATAGTCCTCGTCATAGGCAGCCCATTGCGGGTTATAATCATCTCGTGCCTTTAGCTGCTCCTTTAGCTTCACCACACGGGCGGCGATATCCTCCTGCCCAACGTCCGTAAATACCTCCAGCTCCCGGTCATATGCACGGTAAATGTCTGTGTAATTCGCGCGTGAAATGTCGTAATTGAATTTTGCTCGCTGGTAGGTATCATAAGAGAATAAGCTTGTGACACGCTGGAACGGTGCCTCTGAATCCTCGAAAAACGTTTGTGCCTCAGAAAATGCGGGCTTTACCCATAAATCGAATGAGCGAATCGTGAGCTCCATATAAATTTTATCGAACGGCTTTCCATTCTTTTGCTGTGCATAATTGATATAATCACGGTACTCCTTGACGTGCAGCTCACTTAAGCCGTAATTGAGCACCTTTTCCTCAAAGTTCGATGCATTAATATACGTTGTACGGCTAGTCCCGATCAGGAGGCTATCAAAATCGAGCTCCCCCTCGCGCGCATTAAGCCAGTTTGTTTTTTGGATGCGCTCGTTAAAGCCATTTTGAAAATCATTATATTCATTGCTATGTGTAAAATTCCATAGCGGATCAATATAGTAGTTAAAGGCCATCACCCCGCCGAAGGGAATCCCAAGAACGACGATGGAGACAAGCGCTAACTTTACAAGCCAAACACGTGGTTTCAAGCTACTCCCTCCTTAGAAGTTAAAGTAAATAAATTCGCTGCTTTTTTGAATAAAGAATAACGTTGTTAACAGAATAATCGCTAACACCTGGATAAACACGATCGTGCGCCACGTAAATCGGAATTCGGCAAGCAGCTGTATCGAGTTTTTCATAAATAACACGATAAATAGTGTAATCGCCAATAGCCCGATCAGGATAAATGGTGTATTCAGCGCTGTGTCGAATACGAATATATCTGCTGCCTGTACAAAAATAGCAGACGGCTCCGCTATAAATTGCTTCACGCTCGTTAAGTCTGGCGAGAACAGGGTCCCGAACATATGGTGAGCCTGTGACACTGTATCCGAGCGGAAATACACACGAGCTAGTACGATAAACGCGAACGTAATAAACCACGACAGCACATACGGCATGGGAATATTCGTATGCTTTTTAAACAGCCGGAAAATTACCGACGCTACGCCGTGTAAGCAGCCCCAAATAATAAAGGTCCAGCCTGCCCCGTGCCAAAATCCACTAATAAAGAACACGAGAATGATATTAAACGCTGTAATGAGCTCTCCTTTACGGCTACCGCCAAGTGGGAAGTAGACGTAGCGCGTTAGGAAGCGGTTTAACGTCATATGCCATCTGCGCCAGAAATCTGAAATATTGCGTGCCTTGTACGGCGAATTAAAGTTATCTGGAATACGGATATTGAACAAGAGTGCCAAGCCAATCGCCATATCACAGTAACCACTAAAGTCAAAATACAGTTGAATCGTATATGCAAGGACGACAAACCACGCCTCTGCAAACGTTAAGCTTTCATATGTATTAAACCCGTCTGTCACCCATAGCGCAAAGGTATCCGCAATGACGACCTTCTTCACAAGACCGATTAAAAATATAAACAAGCCCTTCGAGACATTTTCAGCATGGATCCGTTTATTTTTAGGATCCTCATATTCTGTAATAACATCTTTATGATTAACGATCGGCCCCGTAATAAGCTGCGGGAAGAACGTACTGAATATTAAATAGGAAGAAACTCTCAACTCTGTAATGTCGCCACGATAAATATCAACTAAGTAAGCGATCTGCTGGAACGTAATAAAACTAATCCCGAGCGGTAGTGCTAAATAGAGCAGGCTCATATTTTGATCGAAAATCAGGTTATAGTTTTCGATGAAAAAGTCAGCATATTTAAAATAACCGAGAACAGCTATATTAAATAAAATCCCAATCGTTAAAATGGACCGTCTGAACCGGCTCACCTTTAGCAGCACCCGACCAACCGTAAAGTTCACCAGCATAGAGCCACATATTAAATAGAGGAACTTGATTTCAAAATAGCTATAAAAATATAACGAAGTAGCCACTAAAAATAGCGTTGCAATCTTCTTGTTTTTCAATTTACCAAGCAAAAAATACGTCACAAATACGATTGGTAAAAATAAAAAAATGAAGACGAAAGAAGGAAACAGCAAAAGGATACATCTCCAATCGTAAGAAAAAAATAAATTCAACCGTAATTATAACATTTTGGGAGGAGCGGAGGAAATGAGATCGCCATGTTTCTACTTTATTATGCTTACATAATGATGGGTTTCATTTTCGGAGGTTATAGGGAGCTGGAATTGTGGGGGGATAGATAGGGTGGAGACGATGCTACAACAAACAAGGTTCAAAAGCTGAATGAGTAGTAAGGATAATGGAGCAAGTTCCTTGTAAAATCGTAAAAAGTACGATGACATCATAATGATTATGACAACATAAGCCTATTTGCAAACGAGAATAGGTATTTTTGTGTTTAGTAGGAAAAAACACCCTCAACTACAATTACTTTGGTAATTAATTGTTGTTATGGAATTAATATAAATGTATAATTCAGGTAGTCGTTGCACCGAATTTTATGAATAGAATAATAACTTCGTATTTTTCACAAGAACCCCTATCAAATATACTACTAACTGATAAATGGTGGAAATCTAATGATAGTATAGTTTTAGAATACATAATAGAAAGAAATTTAATATTACACAATCGTTGGATTATACAATAAATATTGGTATATAGAATAATGAATGTAAAAAATATGATAGTTTTTTCATAGTTAAAAATCATTCTAAAGGATTATAACTATTATCAAATAATTAACAAAACTTATGCTATAATGGCAGTAGATTTATTAATTAGTATTTTTAGTAAGTGCAATACATACCTAATCTTGAAACTTATTGAAAATAGTATATAAATCTATAACTAATCGCTCAAGGTATAGCCTATGCTCTAGGACATAAGGGATTTCTCCTTATAGAAATTACTAATTAATAGTATAGTATCTTTATACTATATTAGGTTAGTTAAGTCCTAGTGAATTGAGAGGCTATCCAAGAGATTTATAGCTGCGTTTATACGTAGGAACTACAAATCACAAATGGAGCAATCTAGGAGGAACATTTAACATGGCAAAGAAAAACAATAATCGTAAATTTTTCGCAGCATCAGCAACAGCTGCATTAGTAGCATCGGCAATCGTACCTGTATCAGCTGCATATAACGACGAAGCACAAATCGCTTCATGGGCACAAGAATCAGTACAATATGTAACTGATGCAGGCTTCATGAAAGGGAGCGATGACAACTTCAACCCAACAGGTACTTTCACACGTGCAGAGGCTGCAACAATCGCAGTTAAAGTACTAGGTTTAGATAATTCTAAAACAGAGTATGATAAATCATTCACTGACGTAAAAGTGGGTCAATGGTTCTTCGAGGAAGTTGGCGCAGCGGCAGAAGCTGGTATCGTTAACGGTTTAGGCGATGGTAACTTCAATCCAAACGGTAAATTATCTCGTCAAGACGCAGCGATCATCCTTGCAAAAATCTACGGCTTAGATGTAGCAAATGCTGACGTATCAGTTCTTGATCAATTCACTGACAAAGCTTCTATCGCTGGCTATGCAACGAAACACTTAGCTGCACTAGTTGAAGCGGATGTAATCAAAGGCGCTAACGGTAAAATCAACCCAACAGGCGATATCACTCGTCAAGAATTAGCAGTAATGCTTACTAAATCTGACGTAGCATTCGGCATCACTGCTGAAGAAGCTTTAGAAGCACTTGAAGCAGCACAAGCTGAATTAGTAGCTGCTGAAAAAGCACTTCCAGAAGTAAAATCAATTACAAAAGAAACAGCTGAAGCGGCAAACAAAGCTGCATTAGAAGCAGAAGCGGCAATCGAAGCAACACAAGCTGCTTTAGAAGTAGCAGAAAAATTAGAAGCAATCACTGCTGAAGAGGCTGCTAAAGTACAAGCTGCAATTACTGCTGTACAAGCGAAAGTAGAAGCTGTAAAAGAGGCAGTAGCAGAAGTAACAGCACCTGTTGGAGAAGCTACAGTTAAATCTGTAACAGCTGTAAACGGCACAACTGTTGTTGTAACATTTAACACAGCAGTAGTTGAAGCAGAGGCAGAAGCTGCTGATGCAGTAACATTAGATGGTGTTACTTTCACTGGTCAAGAATTATCAGAAGATGGTAAAACGTTAACATTAACTACGAATGTAGCAATCGATGTAAAAGAAGCTGTATTAACAGTTAATGCAATCACTACTAAAGCAGATGCTGAAGTAAAAACAGCTAAATATGTATCTACGATTACTTACAAAGATACTGTAGCGCCAACTCTAGTATCAACTTCTGCAACAGGTAAAGAAGCAGCAGCTAAAATTCTTGTTAAATTTGACGAAAAGCTAGCTGGTATGCCAATCGTTTACGTTAACGGTGTAGCTGCGAATGCAGTAGTTAATGGTGATACTGTAGAAGTAACACCAACAACACCATTAAAAGCTGGTGAAACTGCAACAATCAAATTAACAAATGTAAAAGACGTAGCTGGTAACTTCACTACGCCAAACCCATTAGAAACAACTGTAACTGCAGTTGGTGATACAGTTGCTCCAAAAATCGTTGCTGTTGAAGCTAAGGATGATAACAAAGTAGCTGTAACTTACGATGAGGCTGTAGCTTCAGTTAAAGATGGCGCATATTTATCTGTAGCAGGTAATAAAGTTGCAACAGCAAGCGGCTCAGAAATCTCTGAAGATGGCAAAGTTGTAACATATACATTTGATACTTCAGCTTTAACATTCAAGGATGGTAAATCAACTGCAGATCTTTACTTACCAGCTGATGAAGCAACTGATGCATTCGGTAACGTAACGAACACAGAATACAAAACGGCTGTTACATTTGCAAAAGACACAGTAAAACCGACTGTTGTCTCTTCTCAATATAAAGACGGTGCATTCGTATTCGAATTCTCTGAAGCAGTAACAATTGCTACTAAAGAAATTGCATATGCACTTACAAACCCTTCAACTGGCTATGTTGGTGCTGCTACAACGTTAACTGATAGCGATGCAGCATTCACATTAAGCAACGAAGGTAAAACATTAACTGTAAAACCAACAGTTGCATTATCTGAAGGTACTTACAAAGTAAGCTTTGATGCTGGTATCGCGAAAGATACGTCTAACGCGCAAAACGAAGTAGAAGCGTACGCTACAACATTAACTGTATCTGCAACAACAGCTGAAGCAGACAAAACTGCTCCAGAAATCACTGTAACTGAAGGTTCAACTGGTGTAGCAACTGTAACTCCAGATGACGTAAACAAAGTATTCAAAGTACAATACACTGTTACAGATGCAGCTAGCAAATTAAACTTTGATTCTATTCAAGATCAATCAAACTACACGTTAGATGGTAAAGCATTACCAGCTGGTACGGTAATTACGACGAATTCAGTAGATGGTTCTGAAGTAAACGCACCTGTAACGGTTACAATTGCAATTCCATATGCAGGCGTACCAAAGGATATTGATGCAAAACCATTAACAATTACTGGCATTAAAGATGCTGTAGGGAATGCAGTATCTACAATCGTTACTACTGCAGTTACATTAACTGATAAAGTAGCGCCAGAATTAACAGCTGCAACGCTATACACAGCTGACGGTACAATCGTATTAACTGCTTCTGAAGCTTTAGATGTAGCATCATTAGCTGCGGCTGATTTAGAATTCTTCATCGATGGTGCGACTGTAGCAACAACGGTTACTACGGCTACATTAGTTGAAGGTACTGGAGCTAACGTAGGTAAATACGTATTAACTCTTGATGCAACAGCAACAGCTGCTCTTAAAGCTGCAACAACTGTAACAATGAAAACAGTTGAAGGTGCACTTTTAGAAGATCTAAAAGGCAACACATTAAAAGCAGGCGCTACAATTACAGTAACAGTTTCTAAGTAATTAGCGACGTTACGAATCTAGAAATCTCTTAATAGAACCCTAAAAGACTGATGTAAAAATCGCTCTTTTAGGGTTTTTTGTTGGTAGGATTTATCTTGAAATTGATTGCATGTATCGCGCGAAGTTTTGAGATAAAATGAAATATAGAATCTTTTGATGTAAAAGTCTGCCGGGGAAATTCTTCGACAGGCTTTTCGTTATGTATGATCCTTGTAGTAACGGGCATATTAACGGTGTAATTTGTCATTCTATCACTATTAGTAATGTGATAAAATATGGTTAAAATACATATTTATCTCTATTTGTAGGTGATAATAAAGAAAGCAGCTGTTGGATTTGAAAAGAATTTTATATATTGTACTGTTTATTTCCATGAGTGCATGGCTATTTCCACAAGATGCGTTTGCTAAGGAAAAGCCGATAAAAGTGATCGTCGATGGGGCAGAGGTAAAGCTTGAGAAATCTGCCATTGTTAAAAATGGTTACACATACGTTCCGTTAACAAGCATTGGTGAGGCGCTAAATAAGGAGATAGTATGGGATCAAGAATCGTGGGTTGTAACGATTGCTGATCGTAAGAGTGGTCAGAATATCTTCGTCAATCTAAAGACGAATAAGATTTCGGTAGGAGATACGATCGTTGACTATGATGTGTTTCTACATAAAGGGAAAACGATGGTGCCCGTTCGCCTTTTTGCTGAGTATTTTCATGCAAAGGTAGGGTGGAACGGAAAGGACCGAACAGTAACGATTCGTTCTAGGGATGTCATTCCGATTCTTATGTATCATTCTGTTAATCACAAGGCGAATTCAGCGGTAAATACACAGCCTGCGAATTTTGAGAAGCAGATGCGGGCGATTAAAGGCGCTGGCTATACGACGATTACGCCTTTCGATCTTTATAACTTCTATTATAACAACGGTAAGCTTCCGGAAAATCCTATTCTCATTACGTTCGATGATGGCTATCGGGATAATTACACGAATGCCTATCCTGTGTTGAAAAAGCTGAACATGCAGGCGACGATTTTCCTTATTACAAGCCGAATTGGGCATAACGGCGAGCAGGGATATCCGAATGAAATTCCGAAGCTCTCGTGGGAAGAGATAGCGGAAATGGGCGATCTTATCACAGTCCAATCACATACATGGGACTTGCATCGAAAGGTATCTGGAAAGAACGGCAAACCATTAAGCCTACTAGCTACGCCGTTAAACCTCAATGGCAAGTGGGAGACGGATGCGGAATATCGTGCTCGTATTACGAACGACTTAAGGAAATCAGTGGAGACGATTAAGGAAAAGACAGGCTATGAATCGGTCATCCTCTCGTATCCTTATGGTGACTATAATCCGACTGTGATTGATGTGGCAAAGGAGCTCGGCATCAAACTAGGCGTGACTGTGAAAAAAGGCGTGAATGCCCATTATAGTAAAGAATACGAGCTAAAGCGTATTACGGTGCATGGTGACTATAGCGGCGAGGCGCTGCTGCAGAAGTTGAAGTGATGTTATAAGTGGATAATGAAAAGCTAAAATTCAAAAGTGGTACTAAAAATTAGCAACAAAGAGCGAGCCCAACTTAGGTTGAGCTCGTTTGTTAGTTGGTATTACTAGTTTATTTTATGGGATTTAATAAGTTATTGGGTTTAAAGATAGCCCCATTCAAGCAGCTGTTTGGTAATGAATTATGCTGTTAATCGTGAAGAACGAGCTCATACTGTAGCGTTACAGAAGGCTCGTTTTTTATTGTTCACAAGGGAATGTATGTTCTGTATAATAAGGAGTAACATCAGTACGATTCGGCATAAGTCATAGTTTACTAAAAATACTATATGGGGTGAAATCGATGAATAAGCGAGTATTAAAGCGTATTCCGTTGCACAAGCTCATAGATTTAAAAGTCGACTATGCTTTAGAGCAATTGTTTGGCAGTGAAAGAAATAAAAAGATTACAATTGTCTTTTTAAATGCGATTCTTCATCGGACAGGTCGTGATACGATTCAGGAAGTGATATTTGTTAACCGGGAAATGGGTGGCGAATTTCTTGATGATAAGCAATCTCGATTGGACATCGTTGTACAAACTGGGTCAGGTGAACCTATTAATATAGAAATGCAACTATCCAATCAAAACGACATGATGAAGCGTACATTATTGGACTGGTCGCGTTTATTTACAGATCAACTGCAAAAGCTATCATACTCTCTTACCAACGATCACAATTAATATTTGTGACTTTACCTTATGGACAGAAAGAGATGCCTATCACAGCACATATCATATATATGACGATGACACGATTATCAAAGGACAGCGATGTATTCGAAATCCATTTTATTGAGATGAAAAAATTTATTAGAGCCTGGTAGGAGACGAACTCAATCCCCAAGAAGATATTTTAGTTCGTTGGTTATTACTCCTTGGAATGGTAGATGAGAGAAAACAAAGAGTTTATGATGAAATATACAAAGAATTGGAGGCGTTAGCAATGAAAGGCGACAACCTACAAGAAGCATTCACAGCCTGGGAAAACCTTAGCCAAACCCCCGACACAATCATGGCGTACCACTTCCGCCTAAAAGCCATCATCGACGAAGAAGCCAAGCACGCTACATGCATCATAAAGTGCGCGAAGAAGGCAAAATCGCAATAGCGAAAAGTATGTTGCTTGATCAGGAGCCTATCGAAAAGATTATTCGCTACACTGGTCTAACCCAAGAGTTTTTAGAGGAATTAAGGGCACAGCTTTAATATGTAGAAAGCAAAAGAGCGAGCACGTTCTGTAGTTATACAGACGGCCCCCTCTTTCTATTAATCCTTTAATACTTTATTTAAAAGCGAAGCAAATTCCGCGCGGGAAATTTGATTATTTGGTCTAAATGTATTGTCCGGATACCCACCAGCTAGTTTGTTAGCATACAGTTTTTGGATAGCGCCGTATGCCCAGTGACTAGAAGGTACATCCGTAAATGGCAATGTGCTTGTGCCTGATAAATTATAGGCACGTGTTAGAATCGACGCCATTTCAGCACGTGTTAGCTTGCCCTCTGGACTAAATTTGTTTTTCTCACGACCAGTAATGATTCCATGCTCTGCTACTGCTGCAATGGCATTATACGCAAAATGCGAGCTTGGAACGTCGGTAAATGGTGGATTTTTTGTGTTTTTTAAATTAAGTGCTCGGGCGATAATCGATGCTGCCTCTGCTCGTGTAATCGAACTATCCGGCATATATGTGCCATTCGGATAACCTTTAATTAAATTTTTGTCATTTAAAGCAATAATGGCCGAATACGCCCAGTGCCCAGCTTTCACATCTGTATAAATCGGTTCTACGTAATTATCACTATACACTGCCTGTAATTTATCAAAGTAAACAATCCCTTTATTTTGAAGTGAGGCAGTCGGTTCTGTAATATAAATCCGTTCAAATTTAATTGGTAAAGTGGCTGTTGTCGGCACTTTTGCCGTAACGTACTTCCAGCCTGTCCAGTTCATGCCACCCTGAGCTGTAAAATCAATCGTGTGCTTTTTTCCTGCTCCATCAACAATGATGCCACGTAACCAATGCTTGCTCGATTTGTCGTTTACCCAAACGCCGATTTCTTTCGGAAGACCCGAAATGGCAATAGGTGTTTTCGCTACTGCATAAGCGGCCTTTGTACCTGTGTCTGTTGTTGTAAAGTCATAGCTTAACTTTAAAGAAGACTTACCTTGTCGGAATGGCTCAGAGGACGAGGCATTGGCAATCGATACTTTCGCCTTTGCCCCCTCCGCTTTCCATAGGCTAGCACTATCGAATGAATCTAGTAGAACTGCACCGGATAGAGGATTTTTCACCTTCACTGGAATTGCTGTACTAAGACCATCATATGTACCGATAATTTTTCCGCTTCCTGCTGTCGTAGCAGTAAAGGTTGAACCTTCAATTTTACCTATTCCACCCTCAACCTTCCATGTAACATTGGCGGGATTAATTGAGATTGGATTTAAATATTCATCATAAGCTTTTGAAATTTTTAAGCCATAAGAGGTATTTGCCACTGTTTCAGCCGGCACACCCGAAATTGCCATCGCCTTTACTTTGCCTGCCGGTGCCGAATTGATCACCTGCAGTATAGCCGACACTCGTCGCTCTGCACCACCTGAAGGGCGATTCACTAATAATGGCTCATACCCACCAACCTGACGAACCGCCATCGTTGTTGAACCTCCGCCATCTAAGTTAATCGCTGCACTTGCCCCTTTTGAAATTAAAAGAGAAGCTAAATCCTTTAAATTTGTGCCGTTGCTATAGCCACTTTGTCGTCCATCGACCGTCACTAGGAATACACGCGTACCTGTTGCATCGACCGCCACTGCAGTACGGTCACTTCGAGTTGTAACAAATCCCGAATTGGTCGGCATCGAAATATTCACTTTGCCATCCTTTACGAGTAAAGGTCCCGCAGCTAAAATAAACTCTGCGTCCATCCATTTTGAATCTATACCAAGGTCGATTTGTATTGGAGTGTCCGGCTGAATTTTGCTAAGCTTTGTTGCCAAATCTTTATTTTGAATAGAAATAACAAATCCATCCCCCGGAATGGCTGAATTACCCTGTTGGCCATACTGTGTTACAGCCGATACTGTTCCAGTAATACTATCACCAAAATGTAACGTTTTAGTATTTTGAGAAGCACCCGTTACAATAATTTCAACGCCCCACTCATTTGTTCCCGTTCTTGCTTTATCCGATGTGTACAGCACCACTTTATTTGTGCCTCGATCTGAATTAATGCGGTCCACTGCATACTTTGTACCATCGACCGTAAAGGAAAGGTCTGCTTTATAATAATCAGCAATCGCTTTACCCGATTTCGAAATACCAAAAGCAACCGGCTGCTGTGTCGGGCTGTCATTTTTTTCACCAAGTACTCCATAATTCATAATCTCATTGTTTTGTGCAAGTAGATTCGCAGGATAGCCTGTTCCAAAGAAGAAGGAAGCATTCGTTGCCCCCACGACACGATGCCCAGCATAGTTATTCGCCTTCGCTAATGCTGTCGTTGTTTTTAATGAATTAATTGGATTCGGAACACCGAGTTCTAAGCTTGTATATGTACTATTTAAATTCACATCTAGCATATTCACAACTTCTCTAACATTACTTGATTGATATTTTTCTTGAATATATGTAACACCAGGAGAGACAGTCGTTTGAGTTTTAGAAGTTTGATTCTCAAAGACCGTAGCATGCCCAAAAGGTGCACGGAAGGTTAGTTGAAATAGTATGAGCATCACACCGATAAAACCTATTTTCTTAATCAATTATTTCACTCCAATTCTATAAATCTATACCGAATATAGCATATTTTATTGGGAAAAAGTTGGGTTTATAGAAAGATAGTAAATTTGTCTTTTCCTAATAGAATTGTACCGAACCCCTAGCAAATTTAGAGATAGGTCATTTCTATCAACATTCAAGGGAGTGCTTTTTGGAATGTAGTTATGACTGAAATGAGGAGCGTATTTGAGAAAAGGAGTGTGCATCCGGTCAAAGAGTCCCATCCGCACAAAAGGTGGTCGTATTCGAACAAAAGGAGTAGCCATCCACACAAAAGGTGGTCGTATTCGAACAAAAGAGTCGGCTATCCGCACAAAAGGAAGTCATCCGCACAAAAGCCGGCCGTATCCGAACAAAAGCCGGCCGTATCCGAACAAAAGCCGGCCGTATCCGAACAAAAGCCGGTCGTATCCGAACAAAAGGGTCCTATCCGCACAAAAGGAGTAGTCATCCGCACAAAAGCCAGCCCCATCCACACAAAAGAGTGCCCGTAAGTACATATAGTTAGTAGTTTTGCAGTGATTGTTCAGATTGGCGAGTAAATTTCAAAAAGTGACTAGTATTTCAAAAAAATCGGCTAGTATTTTTCAAAAAGTGGCTAGTATTTTCAAAATTTCGGCTAGTATTTTTAATAGATCGCGTATCCGAACAAAAGGGGGAGTCATCCGAATAAAAGAGTGGCCATCCGGACAAAAGCCAACTCCATCCGAACAAAAGAAGTAACCATCCGCACAAAAGCCAGCTCCATCCGAACAAAAGGAGCAGCTATCCGAACAAAAGCCAGTCCCATCCAACAAAAGGAAGTCATCCGCACAAAAGCCAGCCCTATCCGCACAAAAGCAGGCCGTATCCGAACAAAAGCCGATCCTATCCGCACAAAAGCAGGTCCTATCCGCACAAAAGCCAACCCCATCCGCACAAAAGCCTCCCTCATCTCAAAAAAGCCCCCCTCCCCCCCATCCACTCTATCCACCCAAAAGTCCACCCATCCTCACAAAAATCCCTAAAGATATAGTGCTATTAGGTAAAAAGTATAGTTTAACGGGAATCGAAAGAAATTAGGTGAATTATACCGATATAACCAAAGATACCAAAATAGGGGGATTGAAAAGACATTGAATAAAAAATACCTTTTCACTGCAGCGGCTATTCCAGTAGCCTTTATATTACCAACAGTAACGGAAGCGGTAGAACAATCCACCGTTATAATAGTAGGAACGCCAGCAGTCAATGAAACTGTTCGAGCATCCATCGCAAATATACCAGCGGATACTATTATTAAAGAATATCAATGGTACTTTATCGAAACGGCTGAAACTGAAGATGACAAAAAAACAACAATAAAAAAACCGATATCTGGGGCAACGGCTTCCACTTATACACTGCCAGTGACTGCCGCCGGAAAAGCAATCTCTGTTGAAGCAACATCGACAACGGGTGATACATATAAAAGTGAAACAGTTGAAGTTAATACTCTATCGCTAGAAATTAAAGCACCTACTTTTATAGATTTTACGTCAGGAACGGTTGCAGCACCGGGTGAAACGGTAAAAGTTAGTGCGCCAAGTGTGACGGATAAAAATGGTGCCAAGCTCCAAAGTAGTCAAATTGCTTATAGTTATCAATGGTATTATAAAGAAGGAGAAGCATTCTCGATTATTAGTGGTGCAACGGATGCCTCTTATGAAATTCCAGAAGATGCGCTAGAGCACAATATAAAAGCAATTATGGTCAAAGTAAAGGCGAGTGTTGGAACAGCAGAGGTCGAATCTAGTTTTTCTGAATTATTAACGATTTCTAAAGAGCCTTCAGAAACTTTATCTACAGATATTGATGCCTTACGGAAAAAGCAAGGAAAGCATTTCGTCTATAATGTAACAGATTTAATGACATTCAAAGCGAATGTTACAGACTTAGAAAATCGATATAAGGCGTTAACACCGGGCGCTAAGGCGAATGTTACTAATTATTCTGTACTAGAACGCGCGATTGCAGATGTAGCAGCGATCACAGCAATCGAAGATAAAATGAACAAAATCGGTGAAGTTACGGAACAAAACTTAGCAAGATATTTAAAAGAGCTTGAAGCAGCCTATGACAAGCTAGATTTCTTACAGCGAAGCCTAGATATCGATGAAAACTTGTATAACAGTATAAAATTGGCTATGGATAAGCCGGGGGATATCGGCTATATTTTAGAAGTTCGACGTATAAATGAAGCGATTATCGCATTATTAAATTATGATCATTCTTTACCTCAATACACGCCTGAAAATATTGAGTCATTGAAGACGGCCGTTCAAGCAATAGAGGCAGATATTGCAAAGCTTCCTAGGGATTATCAATCAATTGTACAAAATCAATTAATTTTAAGGGGAGCAAATCAAGATATTACGGTAGTAAATCGATTTATTAAAATGTTCGACAAATTATTGCCGAATCTTTCTCCAAATAAGCAAGTGACATTGGCAGCATCTATTCGAAATTCTTATGGAAGATTAACTTACAAGCAAATGCAATTAGTTCCGTCTACGTATGTATCTAGGCTACTTGCTGCAGAACTTGCAGAACAAAAGCAAATTGATGAGCTGAATGCGGAAATCGCAGCGTATCTAGGGAAAGATAGTTATAATGTCAAACCGACAGAGGCTACATGGGACGAATATGCAGAAAATATTAAACGAATTATTGCAGATTATAAAACGTTAACTAAAAATTCAGCAGCTAAAATTGTCGACTATGCTGGCATCACAACCCTACAGAGAGATTTAAAAGCATCTGAAAATGTAATTAAACAAATCAACAAATATAATGCGCTTGCTAAAACAAGTAGTACTAAGGAAAGTCAATTAGTATCAAGCTACAAAAGTGCATTTACGGTATACAATAGACTGACAAGCTTGCAGCAATCGCTCATTTATAACGCTGATGAATTTTTAGAGAACAGTCCCAAAGTAACGATTGTTGAAAACGGCAAAGTACCAGGGGATAAAGCGCAAGCAGTAGCATTAAAAGAAGATATTGCAGCACTAGCTAACGTAAAAAAATATACATTTGCCCAATTTGAAGCAGCCATTAATGAGGCAAATGCGACGTATAAAAAACTTTCGGGTTCTGCACGTAAATATGTGACTAACTATTATGTGTTACAAGCGGCGAGTCAAGATGTTAGAGCGGTAACCGCCTTCCATAAAAGAATTCAGGCTGCAAAGGAAGAGAAAAACATCACAAGGCAAATACAAAAAATTAAATCTGTTCAAACAAGCTATACAAAATTACCAGCCAATCAACAGTATTTAGCAAAGGCCCAATTTGAAAGTTTACTAGCGATTGCAGACACGGTGGCACCTGATTTATCAAAATTAAATGCAGAGATTGGTGCAATCGTTTCAAATGGATTATATATCGCTAATATCGACAGCATTAAAGACCTAATTACTCGATATTATAAATTAAATGGAAATGACCGGAAATTTATTACTAACGGAACTATTTTAATTGCAGCGAATTCAGATGTAAGAAGAGTAGAGTCATTTTTAAAGCAATACGAAAAAACATTCGAAAAAAATCCGGCGTCAATCGTTACTGCCTTTGGAAGGCTTACAGCAAAACAAATGAGTTTAGTAAGTGAGGAAGTTCGTCAAAAAATCATCCAAGCAGAAACGGACCAACAAACTCCAAACGAAACGGTGTTAAAAATCATTGAATCCATTAACCTACTTCTTTTGGATGGCGTTTATACGGACCAACTCCAAACGAAGGTAACCGATATTCGTACAGCCTATAATGAACTAAGCAATAACGAAAAGTACCTAGTAAAAAATTATTCTAAATTAACAGAAGCAGAGAGCGATCTGAAATTAGTAGCAGATGTTCAGGAGCTATATAAAGCCATTCCAGCCGAAGATGATGATTCTGCACTCAAAAAATGGCAAGTAGCATATAATAAACTGTCAAAAAAACAAGAGCTTCTATATAAAGCCATGTACCCAACAGATGTAAGGAAATAAAACAAGCACGCCATCCTAATAAAAGGATGGCGTATTTATTTAAAAGATGTTCGTATGCGAGTAAAAGGTGGGCTATCCGCACAAAAGCTGTTCGTATGCGAGTAAAAAGGTGGTCGTATCCGAACAAAAGAGTCGGCCATCCGCACTAAAGCAGACCGTAAGCGAACAAAAGGGACGGCTATCCGCACAAAAGGTGGTCGTATGCGAACAAAATAGACGGCCATGCGCACAAAAGGGGGGGCTATCCGAACAAAAGAGTCGGCTATCCGCACAAAAGGTGGTCGTATCCGAACAAAAGGAGTAGTTATTGCACAAAAGCCAGCCCCATCCGCACAGAAACAGCGGCTATCGGAGCAAAAGCAGGTCCCGTTCGAACAAAAGCAGTTTCTATCCGCACAAAAGGACTACGTATGCGAACAAAAGAGTGCCCGTAAGTACATATAGTTAGTATTTTTGCAGTGATTGTTCAGATTGGCGAGTAAATTTCAAAAAGTGGCTAGTATTTCAAAAAAATCGGCTAGTATTTTTAAAAAAGTGGCTAGTATTTTCAAAATTTCGGCTAGTATTTTTAAAAGATCGCGTAACCACACAAAAGGGGTAGCCATCCGAACAAAAGGGTCCTATCCGAACAAAAGCTGATCGTAAGCGAACAAAAGAGTCGGCCATCCGCACAAAAGGTGGTCGTATCCGAACAAAAGGGTCCCATTCGCACAAAAGGTGTCGGTAAGCGAACAAAAGAGACGGCTATCCGCACAAAAGGAGCAGCTATCCGCACAAAAGGTGGTCATATCCGAACAAAAGAGTCCCATCCGAACAAAAACAACACTAAACCCTGCACAAAACTTGTGCAGGGTCTTTTAATAAAATAATTTACTTTGTAGAAGCTGTATTGCTTGCCTCATATTTCTCAATTCCTCTTCAGAAGCGTTGCCTATTCGCTGTTGAAAAAGAACTTCGATGCGTTCAAACGTCGATTGCATAATGGCTTGCCCCTCAGTAGTTAGATGAATCGTTTGTTTTCTCCGATCAGCTGGCGATATTCGTTTTTCGATATATTGTTTGTCCTGTAGCTTCTTTAATTCTCGACTTATATTTGGCATCGACATATGTAAGCAGTCGCAAATATCACTGGCTGTTACAGGCGGACTTACAAAAATATATTCTAGAATATTATATTGAACTGGGGTTATATGCTTTGGCATCGTTTGTTTTTTTATAGCATGTGTCACATCGTATACAGCGGCTGAAAAAGAAACAAATTGTTGAAAAAGGTTATTTTTATCCATACAGTAGTCCCTCCTCCCTCTAAACATAACAAATTAGTTATCATTTGACAAACAATTAAGGAGAGTTGTATTATTTAGTTATCAAACGACAACTAATTGGAGGGATACTATGAAAGTATTAATCGTCTACACTCATCCGAATCATCAAAGCTTGAATTATGCATTTTTGGAAAGGGTTTTAAAAGGAAGTGAAGAAAACCCGGTTATTGAAGATATTAAGCTGTTGGATTTATATGAGGAGGGCTTTAATCCAGTTCTGGAGTTCAATGAACAAAAGCGTCGGAGAGATATGCATACCGATCCAACCTTCGAAAAATATCGAGAGCAATTGAAATGGGCAGATAAAATTATATTCGTATATCCGATTTGGTGGGGAAGACCACCAGCCATGCTACTAGGATATTTTGATCAAGTGTTAGCATCGAATTTTGCCTATCGAGACAAGGGGAAATGGTTTTCCGAGGGGCTACTAAAAGAAAAATCGGTGGTTTGTATCTCTACGATGAAGGGTCCAACACATTATCCACTTTTCCTATTAAATAATAGCCATAAAGCATTAATGAAAAAGGCCGTTTTCCAATTCATCGGCATAAAAAATATAAAGTTTTTTGAATTCGGCGATATGGAAAAGCAAAAGGGGTCCCAAGAGAAAAAACTTCATAAAATTTATCACTATTTTCGAAAAGTATCTAAGTAAAGTATAGGTTGCCATTTCCTAAACTGAGCTGCTACAAAACCAAACCTGTCTAGTACATGAAAAAAGATGCTATCATCTGTAGATAAAAGCTATTGGAATAAAAGGCAACCTTATCCGCATAATTAGTGAGTGGCATTCCAACAAAAGGAGTGCCATCCGCCCAAAAATGGAACCCACTCTCCGAATCAAAGCCGGTCGTATCCGAACCAAAGCGGGATCCATCCGAACAAAAGAAGCAGCCATCCGCACAAAAGCGCCACGATCAATAACTTCCTTATTAAATGTAAATATTTCTTCTCTATTCAAAAATTATTTTAGAAATATTTAATCTATTTAACTTAGTTTTAACCTTTAAGCAGTATTATAGGTTTAAATCTACTAAAAAGTATCATTGGAGGAGAAAGTATGGAACTTGTTTATTTGACACCCGCAGAGCTTACAATTGTTGTGGAGGGGATTGAAAGTAGAGTAGTTAAAACGGCTGACAGTAAATATAAGATAGGTGAGAATGTAAAAGCAATCTTGAACGAAGCGAACGCCATGGCTTTAGCAGGTGCAACCCTTCACGCAAATGTCGTTAGGGGCGAGATTACAAACATTACTGTAATCGAGCTGAATACTTCTAGTGAAGCAGGGACATTGGTGACACTTGATGGTGGTAACACAATTTACTTGGGCAATATTATTGTCAACGCAGACAATGTAGAGCTTAAAAACTTGATTGTGATAGGCAGTATTACGTTAACAAGTAAAGCTGCAACAAGGTTTGTTACGAAAAGACTAGAGGTAAAGGGGGAGCTCGTTGTAGAGAGAGGTGAGACTAGTCGAACAGCATCCCTATTTCATCTGCCAAGCATCCCGATGCCTGAGCTGAGTATGGTTTTATTTACGAGTTTTATTGCAAAGTTGGAAATAAGCCGAGCAGGTGTTTCTGTGAATTCAAATTTTCCGATCACTATGTTGAAGCTAACTGATCAAGCAACAGAAACTCAATTAAACCGTGATACGAAAGTAGAAATTATGGTCATACCTGATGACACACATCCACCATTATTTATTTGTAACTTTAATAATATATGCAAAAATATCGGTAGAATCCTAACGAATACAGGTTCTCTAGTGTTTTATCAGCTTGATTGGTCAGGTGACGGCATCCCAATTTCCGCAGAACAAGCGCTAGAAGAGATTGATATGGCAGCGGAATCCTACTGGCAAAAAGTAGATTCAGCACATGTTGAAACAGAAACTATAGAAGAATATTATATTAGTATGAATAAATCACTGTCATTATTTCAATCCATTTTCGAACAAAATGCAGAAATAGCAGGGTTCAATATGACAAGGTACAATAAACTTTCAGTAACTAGAAGAAAAGAAGCATTATTTGAATGGCTACTCCTATGGAATATTACAATCGACGACTTTTCGGAAATTATTACTGTAATGGAAGAGAGTATCGGATTCGATTCCACAAATGATTCTATCTCGCTATATCAAGTTGAGGGTGGAGTAAGTAATAGTGTACTAAATTAAGTTGGTTCAAACAAAGTAGCTAAATATGGTAGAGACGGAGGCAATTAATATCAATATAAATCCCATTTAGCAAAAAGCGCGTAATCTCAGCTTATGAGTAAACGTGCTTTTATTTTTTTTGATCTTTAAAAATATAATGCAGTTCATTCTCGGTAAAAGTAGATTCTATTCGAACAAAAGAAGCGGCTATCCGCACAAAAGGAGGTCGTATCCGAACCAAAGAGGGGTGTATCCGAACAAAAACGGAGACTATCCGCACAAAAGGAGGTCGTATCCGCACCAAAGAGGGGTGTATCCGAACAAAAGCGGAGACTATCCGCACAAAAGGAGGTTGTATCCGAACAAAAGCGGAGACTATCCGCACAAAAGGAAGTCGTATCCGAACAAAAGCGGCGGCTATCCGCACCAAAGG